>NZ_JBICLB010000022.1:0-470 GCF_043104845.1 Delftia sp. WSY_7
CTAAACCGGTTGTAATGCAGCCCCGTCTCCTCATCAAACTGCTGTCCCTGGAAGCGGAAGGGTTGTTCAATGGGCGGCGGTGGAGGTGGTGCAACAGGCTTTGAACCCCACGCACGCGTGCTGATCGGCCGATCATCGGTACCGGTCCTCAACACGCTGCGCATGACCGCCTCGCCCCAGACCTTGTAATCAGCAGCCCAGGCTACCTGGCCTTGTTCGTCGGTCAGCTCCAGCGGCGCACCGATCTGGTCGCATTGGTACCAGTAGGTGCTGTGCTCTTCGCCCGCGCCCTGCACGGTGGCCAGCGGCACAAAGCTCCCCGGCTCGTAGATATAGAGCGCCTGCCTTGCACCGCGTTGGCTGTGCACCATGAGGTCGCCATCCCACAGGTAGTGGGTGCTGCCGAAGGCATCGCTCTTGGAGACGCGCCGGCCCAGGGGGTCGTAGGCGTAGCGGGTGGCCTGGGTGAC
>NZ_JBICLB010000023.1:0-755 GCF_043104845.1 Delftia sp. WSY_7
CTCCTCAGTGAAATCTGTACAAAACCAGGTCCGTGACAATCGCCTGGCGCATGCAGCAACCCTATCCGTCAGCTGGCAAGCACTTACCTTGCGGGCGCCGTGCTTTCAGGGTTTCAGGATGCTTCATCCATCTGCTGAATTGTTTTTCGACAAGCCATTGGAACACTTAAGTGTTTTTTTGGAGGAGCATCGATTCAGGTCCCTGCATCGCCACTAGGCCCTTCATCAGACCCTCTTCTCAAAAAAAAGCGGCCAGCATGAAGCTGGCCGCCTGGACGATCCATGCGAGAGGACCGTCAATTCTTTGCCGCAGAGCATTGCCCTCGCAGTTGCAGCAACTGCCTGGTTCAGCGCAGCAGGGCAAGAACGCCCTGGGGCAGCTGGTTGGCCTGGGCCACCATGGCCGTGCCAGCCTGTTGCAGAATCTGGGCGCGGCTCAGGTTCGAGGTTTCACCAGCGAAGTCGGCATCCATGATGCGACCACGGGCTGCCGCAGTGTTTTCCGAGGCCACTTGCAGGTTGGCAATCGTGGCTTCGAAACGGTTCTGGGCCGCGCCGTAGTCGGCACGCATGCCATTGATGTTGTCCAGCGCCGAGTCGATGGCATCAACCTGGGCCAGCGCTGCAGACTCGACGGTACCCAGGGTCGCGGTGGACGCGCTCAGGCTGGTCAGGCTGGTGGCAGAGGAGACCACAACGGAAATCTGGTTGTCCGTGGCAGTGTTCGCACCTACCTGGAAGGTGAAGCTTGCGTT
>NZ_JBICLB010000024.1:0-136291 GCF_043104845.1 Delftia sp. WSY_7
CTCCTTAGTGATATCTGTATGAAATCCAGCAGACCACCCATGCTTGGCATGGCGGCGCCGGTCCAATCAACCCACCATCGACGTCTTGCCTCTGGCGGAACTCAAGATGTTTGCTCCATCTACTGAGCTGCTTTTCGGCACCCACCAGCCGGACTTGAGGATTTTTTTGCCCCTCATTCTTTGCGATTCCATCATGCAAGCCGCAAGACAAGGCACGCCCCCTGCATGGAGTGCAGGAGGCGCGCAACTCTCGCGAGCCTGGCGTTCAAGACATCATCGTCACAGTCCCAGCGGCTTTGGAGGCTCCAACCCAAGATCCTGATAGCTGATGCGGAGATCCTCCACCTCGCGCCTATCGCACCAGCGGCGCCAGGCTTCACGCAAGCCCATGACCACGGACTTGGCGGCGATTTCCGCCTGGCGCACTTCCAACGCCTGCAGAGCAGGACGCAGCGACTGACGGATCAGCGCCAAACGCGGAAGGTTTGCGTTCCAGTAACGGGCCAATTGCAGCAGCCCGTCGAGGTCTGCCGCTGCAAAATCCTGCGTCAGCCCCACGCGCGCCAGGACTTCGGCAGACTGGCGCCCGCACAGCAGATCCCCCACCAGGGTCAGCGTGGGCACACCCATCCACAGTGCGTGATTGGTAACCACTCCGCCCGTGAAGGGGAAGGTATCCAGGCAGATATCGATATCGTGGTGCGCACGCAGATAGCCCTCGAATCCCATGCGGGACGAGAATTTCACGCGCTCCTCACAGATCCCGGCGTCCTGAAGCCAGCCGCGCAGATGAGCGGGAGGACCCGAGGGTTCACATGCACCGATCACCAGCCTTGCTGTGGGCAGTGCTTGCAAAATCGCTCCCCACACCTGAACGACTTCCCGATTGACCTTGACGAGACGATTGAAGGAGCCGAACGTGAGGTAGCCATTGCGCTGCGCGGGCAAGGAGGCGACAGGCTCTTCGTGGATACCACCGTCAAATACATAGGCGAGGGGCAGGCGCAGGATGCGCTCGGTCAGTTGCTCGCGGACAGCGGGCCGATCCAGGAAAAGATCACTCAGAACGATGTAATCCATGGTTTGCAATCCCGTGCCGCCAGGATTGCCGATCCAGGTCAGCTGCACGGGAGCGGGCCTACGCGCGAGGACATCGAGCCGATGCCCCTTGGTATGGCCGCTGAGATCTATCAGCACATCAATCCCATCCTCCTGCATCATGTGCACCAGGGCGTCGGTCGACATATCCTGCACGCCCCGCCATTGCTGGAACAGCTCCATGAACTCCTTGGTGACATCGTCATAGAGATCATTGTTGCAGTAGGCAATGCATTCGATCTCCCTGCACTTAGCCAGCTCCCTCATCGTTGGCAGGAAGAACTTGGCTGCGGCGTGCCCACGCAGGTCGGCAGAGACGAAGCCGACGCGCAGCACCTTGCCGGGATCCTTGCTGTTCCCATGCTGATGCTGAGGATCTCCATGCAAACGACGCATTAATTGGCCGAACTCCCGGCACGACTGGCCGATTTGCACGGCGCTTGCCCCGGGGAAATGCAGTTGCGTCAGCAATCGCGCGCTGTGCGCCCCTGCGCTGTTCGGATGCTTGACCAGCATTGCGTCATACTGGGCCAGCGCCTTTCGGACATCTCCACGGCGCCCCCAGTAAAGTGCCTTGATATACAGCAAGTCGTGGTCATCGTTCAGATGCGCCAAGCCTTCGCGCAGGGCAATCTCAAGGGCGTCGAGATCCATTTTCTCAAGCAGAAGCAGGCAACGCAGCCGATGCGCACGCGAGTCTCCCGGTGACTCCTCCAAGATGGCGGCAAGCAGTTCCAGCGCTGGCTCCCATCTCTCCTGGGAAAACAGCACATAGGCCAAATCAGCTCGAGCCAGCATGCGGTTGGAATCGCCACTCAGCTCCACGATCCTGCGCAGCACCGTTTCACGCTCGGCCAGTCGAGCGGCATCGCCAGAGAGGGAAAGACTCAGGCCAACCATGGCCATGAACAGATCGGGCTCCTGTTGCAGGGCCTGGCGGTAGGCCATTTCAGCCTGCAGATTCCAGCCCAGCTTGCGCATCCAGTCCCCACACGCCAAATAAAGCTTGGAGTCCAGGGGCTGCAGCAGCAGCATGCTGAGGAACTGGGCGCACAGTTGGGGCCGACCGCCTTCATGCAGCGCGCTGATCAGGCGGAACTGGACCAGTGCCTGGGATTCCACATCGGCCGCCAGCAATAGGGCCTGGACAAAATGAGTGTAGGACGCCTGAGCCTGTCCTTGGGCTAGCAGGGCATTGCCTAGCAATTCATGGGCTTTCGACGACTGCGGCGAAAGCAGGACAGCCTGGCGCAGGGCGGGTTCGGCCTGCGCAGCTTCCTTCGCCTCCAGATGCACCTCGCCAAGGAGCATGAACAAGCTCGAGTCTCGGGGCAATGCCGCTGTAGACTGGTATGCCGCTTTCAGGGCAGCGGCACGGTCACCACGCTCCAGCTCCATGTTGATCTTGGTTTGCCACAGCAAGGCACTGCGCGGGTAGTCATGCAAGGCCGAAGCCAGCAAGTCGTCCGCCTGTTTGAAGCTCCTTTGCTGGAGCTGGCGGGACAGCGCCTTGAGCAATTCCGCGGGAATCTGCATCTGTGGTGCAGGTGTATCAGGGCTTGGGGGCGGGCATTGGGCCTCCCAAGCGACGACCTGCGCCTCCAGGAATGCTGCGGCTTCCACCCCTTGCGTCAAGGCCAGATCCTTTTCCAGGCGCTCCAAGGCGATCTGCTGCATGCCTTGACTCCTGGCCAACTCGATCAGCGAGCGCGCCATATCGCTCAGCCCCTCGCGGATCAGCATATTGATATAGGTGCGCCAGTATGCAAATGCCCGCGGCTTGGCGCCGATCGCAGCCTCCAGGTAAGGCATGGACTCAGCACTGAGCAACATGTGCTGGCCGAGCAACAAGCCCATGCCATAAAGCGCTTGGTGATCACCAGGGGCGTGTCTCAGCGCCTGTGCGTAGGCCTCGCGTGCTGCATCGAAATCCCATTGGTCATGCAGTTGCAGCGCCTGCTGCAGATAGTTGGCATCAGTCATTGGTTCTCAGGTCGGATCAGGTGCCTAGTTCAGTAAAACATCAAGGCAAATACCGACTATCCTGCCGCACAGTGCCCATGTGCAGACTCCGGATCAACAGAGTGAACCCCCCGTTTTTTGCACAATACACGGCGAGGTGCGAACGAATGCAGGAGCACCTCATCCTATGCCCCGCGGTCCAGACCTCATGCAGGCATCGGGTAGCCGCGCCTCAGCGCCTGTGCCTTCTCGGTCCTGCCAAGCTGTTCATACATCACGGCCAGATTGTGGGCGGCCAAGTAGCTGCCTCTTCCAGCCACACTGCCGTGACGGCTTGGCGCCACCTCGCCGATTTCTAGACAGCGCTGCCAAGCTGCCTCGGCCATCGCCAGCCAGTGATCAGCCTCGCCAGGAGAGCCATCAATGGCGACATCCAGCATCAGCCCTCCCAGTGCGAAAAAGAAGTCAGGCGAATCTGGCCACATTTCCATTTGCGCCTGCGCAAATTCCATGCCCTCCTCATAGCGCCCCGCCTTATCCAGGCAGTAGAGATACCGGATGCAGAGGTCATGCTCATAGGCCGTACCTTGGCACAGGCCTGCCAGCGCTCCAGCAAAGTAGTCACATGCATCGGAATAGTTCCTCCCGAGTTCGGCATCCACGCCAAGCTGGTAGCGGACATAGGAACTTTCCGGGCTTGTGCCGAGTTCCCGCAGCAACAGGCGCCGATTCCTTCCCTGTTTTCGCTGCATCTGGTCAGGCAGATATCCATCGTGCAGAACGACGAGCGGTGTTGCCACACGCGGCAAGTCAGAACAGGGCTGCTCGTGCACCACTCCCTGGTAACGCACCCCTCTCGGGAGCAGTCTGGTGATCGATGATTGACCGACTTGAATGAAGCGCTCACTCTCGAAAGTGCTTTGTATTTCCACGGTTCCCAACATGTGCGCCAACGGGCCCAAGACGCGCAGCCACTCCCCTCCCGCAGACAACCACTCGTCCGCATCCAGCACCAGATTCCAGTCGGCGTCCGCCAGCTCCAGTGCCCTGTTTCGAGCAGCGGAAAAATCGTCACACCATTGGAAATGGTGCACCTGGGCTCCGCGCCCGGATGCAATCTCGGCCGTTCTGTCAGTGGAGCCTGTGTCCAACACCACGACGCGGCTCACGAAGCTGATGGCACTGTCTATGCATCGCGCAATGCACCGCTGCTCATCTTTGGCGATGATGACCAAGGCAATGTCGGGGAGCGTTCTGGAGGACGGCATAAATGGATCAAGTAAAGAGAAAGCAGGCCGAAGAATAAAAAACTGGCAGCCCGCACACAATCATCGCTGATCGCCGCGCATGAACAAGCTTCCTGCCACGGTCACAGCGCCATGGCAAGGTAGAACCGCCAATCTGAACGCCAATCACCTAGCTTTTTCCCTCAACCCTGCCGAGTCACTGCCTCACAATCCACTCCCATGCTTGTCATCATCGGATACATCGTCGCCTTCGGTTGCATCTTCGGCACCTATGTGCTGCACGGGGGCAACGTCCAGGTCATTCTCAAGGCACTGCCTTTTGAAATGATCACCATTGGCGGCGGCGCCATCGGCGCCTTCATCGTGTGCAACCAGCCCAAGGTGCTCAAGGCCACGGCCAAGGCCATCCCTGGCGTGATGAAGAGTTCGCGCTACACCAAGGCCCGCTTCATGGAGCTGATGGCCCTGCTGTACGAGATTCTGCAAAAGGCCCGCAAGGAGGGCCTGATGTCCATCGAAGGCGATGTGGAGGCACCCAACGAGTCGCCCATCTTCACCAAGTACCCCGAGCTGCTGGCGGACCACCATGTGGTGGAGTTCCTGACCGACTATCTGCGCATGATGGTGTCGGGCAATCTCAATTCCCACGAGATCGAGTCGCTGATGGACAGCGAGATCGAGGCCCACCACGCCGAGGCCCATGCCCCCGTCAACGCACTGACCCGCCTGGCTGGCGCCCTGCCCGCCTTCGGGATCATTGCGGCCGTGCTGGGCGTGGTGAACACCATGGGCTCGGTGGGCCAGCCTCCTTCGGTGCTGGGCGGCATGATCGCCTCGGCCCTGGTCGGTACCTTCCTGGGCATCTTGCTGGCCTATGCGCTGGTGGAGCCCATGGCCGGCCTGGTGGAGCAGCGCGCCCAGGACGCCGCCAAGGAACTGGAGTGCATCAAGACCACCTTGCTGGCCAGCATGCAGGGCTACAACCCCGCCACCGCCATCGAGTTCGGCCGCAAGGTGCTGTTCTCTACCGAACGCCCCGGTTTCCTGGAACTGGAAACCCACGTCAAGGGCAAGAAGTAATCCTGCACCCAGCAGCGTCAAGCCATGGCAGAGAAAAAGTTACAGCCGATCATCATCAAGCGCGTCAAGAAGACGGCGCATGCGCCCCACGGCGGCGCCTGGAAGATCGCCTACGCCGACTTCGTGACCGCGATGATGGCCTTCTTCCTGCTGATGTGGCTGCTGGGCTCCACGGCCAAGGGCGAGCTGCAGGGCATCGCGGCGTATTTTTCCTCGCCGCTGAAGGTGGCGATGGCCGGCGGCGATGGCGCAGGCAACAGCTCCAGCGTGATTCCCGGCGGCGGCAACGACCTGGCCAAGGTGCACGGCCAGGTACGGCGCTCCGAGGCGGCCGACAGCTCCAACCGGCGCACCAGCGTCGATTCGGGCCGCGCCGATCAGGCCCAGGTGGACTCCAACCGCATCAAGGCACTCAAGGCCAAGGTGGACGCGATGATCACCAGCAATGCGCGCCTGAACGAATTCCGTTCTCAGATCCGCACCGACGTGACGCCCGACGGCCTGCAGATCCAGATCGTGGACGAGCAAAACCGCCCCATGTTCGACAGCGGCAGCGCCCTGGTCAAACCGTATATGCGCGACATCCTGCGCGAGGTGGGCGCGGCGCTGGCAGGCGCGGAAAACCGCATCAGCCTGTCCGGCCACACCGACGCGGCCCCTTACGGCAATGCCGACCGCGGCTACAGCAACTGGGAGCTGTCGGCCGACCGCGCCAACGCCTCGCGCCGCGAGCTGGTGGCCGCCGGCATGCCCCTGAACCAGCTGGCACGCATCACGGGCCTGGCCAGCAGCGACCTGCTGCTGCCCGACGATCCGCGCGCGCCCCAGAACCGGCGCATCACCATCACCGTGCTCACGCAGGAGGCCGAAAAGCGCCTGCTGGGCCACCGTGGGCCCGTGACGCGCAACGCCTTGCCGCCGTCATTGGCCGGCGGCACCGCGAATGCAGCCACAGCCGAAGCCACGGCCGGCGAGACTGCCGCGCAGCCCGCTGCCGCCGCGCCCGCAGCCGCAGCCGCCCCTTCGGCGCCCGCGTCACCTGATCGTGTAACAAATTAAGGTTTGAGCCCGATGCTGCCGAAAAGCAGGAAAATTCCCACATTGCGCCAAGAAGGTTTCATATTGTTACCATCGCGGCGGATTCTTACCAGTACCGAGCACCTACCGACCGAAAGGGCCTCACGTGGCTAATGCCCTGCGTTTTTTGATCGTTGACGACTTCTCCACCATGCGGCGCATCGTGCGCAATCTGCTCAAGGAGAGCGGCTTTCCCGAAGCCGATGAAGCCGAAGACGGCGTCGTGGCACTGCACAAGCTGCGCAACAGCAAGTTCGATTTCGTGGTGACGGACATCAACATGCCGAACATGAACGGCTTCCAGCTGCTCACCGAAATCAAGCAGGACGACAAACTCAAGCACCTTCCCGTGCTGATGGTGACGGCCGAGGCCCGCAAGGAGGACATCGTGGCAGCGGCCCAGGGCGGTGCGGCAGGCTACATCGTCAAGCCCTTCACCAAGGCCACGCTGGAAGAGAAAGTCAACCTGATCCTCAAAAAGCTGGGCCTGTAGGGCGCGCGCCATGAGCAACCCGGATGTCCCCGACAGCGTCCACTACAAGGTAGGCGTTCTCACGCGCCAGCTGCATGACTCGCTCAACGAGCTGGGCTATGCGGACCGATTGCGCGGCAGCATGGGTGAGCTGCCGGATGCGCAAAGCCGCCTTTCCTACATTGCGCGGCTGACCGGAGAGGCCGCCGAGAAGGTCCTCAACCGTGTCGAGCTGGCCAAGAGCCAGCAGGACCGGCTGGCCGAGCGCGTGCGCGCCATGCGCGCGCAGCTGGTCGAGGATCCCGTGGCGGCCGTGGCCAAGGGCCGGGTGATGAACTTCCTCGAAGAGGTCGAGCAGGACACGCAGCAGGCCGATGAGCACCTCACCGAGATCATGATGTCCCAGGACTTCCACGATCTCACGGGCCAGGTCATCGCCCGCGTGGTGTCGCTGGCCGCCGACCTGGAGGACCAGCTGGTGCAGCTGCTCATCCAGACCTCGCCCAACCCGCAGCAGACGGCGCTGGAGCCGCTGGAAAAGCCCAAGGAGCACCTGGCCGGCCCCGTGGTCGATCCCGAGAAGACACCCGATGTGGTGACTTCACAGTCCCAAGTGGACGATCTGCTGGCCAGCCTGGGGTTCTGACACACCCCGGGGCGCCATGCGCCTTTGCATTTGCATTTGCACGGCAACCCTTCCCGCTGCGGGGCAAGGGTTTGCCGGCGTGCCGCTGCCTGCCGCACCACAACCCAGACAGCGCATAAGCGCCGCTTGAGCCCTGCTTATCGGGGCTTCGCCCATCCGGCTTGTTCCGACAATGACGCAAATCCTTCCGTCATTGCGCCATGGACTCCAGCCAAGACAAAAACCTGCCAGCCACCGAACGCAAACTGCAGAAAACGCGTTCTGACGGCCAGGGTGCGCGCTCCCGGGACCTGTCCCACCTGGCCATCCTGGGCACGGGCGCGCTGATGATGCTGATGGGCGCCGAGCCCCTGATCCAGCACCTGCGCATGGCGCTGGCCCAGCAACTGGCGTTCGACGCGCACACGGCCAAGACCCCGGCCCTGATGATGGAGCGCATGCTGTCCATGGGCAGCCTGGGCCTGAAGATTTCCCTGGGCGTTGCCGCCGTGACCACGGCCGCGGCCGTGCTGTCGGGCATGCTGGCCGGCGGCTGGATCCTGAGCCTCAAGCCCATACAGCCGCAGTTCAACCGCCTCAACCCGCTGTCGGGCCTGACCAATCTGTTTTCCAAGCAGCAGATGGTGACCGTGGCCAAGATGGTGGCGATGACGGCCATCCTCTCCTTCGTGGCCTGGAAGTTCCTGAGCAGCCACATCGCCGAGATCGCCGCCATCTCCTCCCAGCCTTCGGCCATGGCGCTGACCATGACCGGGCAGTGGCTGGCCAGCGGCGTGGCCCTGCTGCTGCTGGTGGTGTTCCTGATGGCCGTGATCGACGTGCCGCTGCAGGCCTACCTGTTCAAGTCGCGCCTGAAGATGAGCCACGAGGAAGTCAAGCAGGAGCACAAGGAGTCCGACGGCAACCCGCAGATCAAGAGCAAGATCCGCCAGAAGCAGCGCGAGATCGCCGACCGTGCCAGCGTCAACGCCGTGCCGCGCGCCGACTTCGTGGTCACCAACCCCACGCACTATGCCGTGGCGCTGCGCTACGACGAAAAGACCATGGCCGCCCCGCAGGTCATCTCCAAGGGCACGGACCTGGTGGCGCTGAAGATCCGCGAGGTCGCGGGCGCCCACAAGATACCGGTGCTCGAATCCCCGATGCTGGCGCGCGCCCTGTACGCGCACGCCGACCTGGACCAGGCCATTCCCGCCGCGCTGTACACGGCCGTGGCCCAGGTCCTGGCCTATGTCTACCGCCTGAAGGCCGCGCTGCGCGGCGAAGGCCCCATGCCTGGCGATCTCGGCGAACCCGCCGTGCCCGCCGAACTCGATCCGCACCAGGGCCGCCGCGCGCCCGCCGCCGCGACCACTGAAGGTACTGCTCCATGACGACGAATCCGCTCCAATCCCTGCAATCGATGTGGTCGGGCGAGAACACCAGGTTCGCCCAGGGCCTGATGGCGCCGCTGCTGGTGGTGGCCATCCTGGCGCTGATGGTGCTGCCGATTCCGCCGTGGCTGCTGGACACGTTCTTCACGCTGAACATCGCCGTGGCGCTGATGGTGATGATGGTGGCGGCCTACATGATCCGGCCGCTGGACTTTGCGGCCTTCCCCTCGGTGCTGCTGCTGACCACGCTGATGCGCCTGTCGCTGAACGTGGCCTCCACCCGCGTGGTGCTGCTGGAAGGCCACACCGGCCCCGGAGCGGCCGGTGCGGTGATCGAGGCCTTCGGCCACTTCCTGATCGGCGGCAACTTCGCGGTCGGCCTGATCGTGTTCGCCATCCTGGTGGTGATCAACTTCGTGGTGATCACCAAGGGTGCCGAGCGTATCGCCGAAGTCTCGGCCCGCTTCACCCTGGACGCCATGCCCGGCAAGCAGATGGCCGTGGATGCCGACCTGAACGCCGGCCTGATCGACGAAAAGGAAGCCAAGCGCCGCCGCGCCGAGGTGCAGGAGGAAGCCAACTTCTTCGGCTCCATGGACGGTGCCAGCAAGTTCGTGCGCGGCGACGCGGTCGCCGGCATCCTGATCCTGGTGATCAACATCATCGGCGGCTTCGCCATCGGCATGATCCAGCACGGCCTGTCGGCCGGCCAGGCCGCCGACAGCTACATCCTGCTGGCCGTGGGCGATGCGCTGGTCGCACAGATCCCCGGCCTGCTGATCTCGGTGGCCGCGGCCATGGTGATCTCGCGCGTGGGCAAGGAAACCGACATGGGCCAGCAGATCGCGCAGCAGCTGTTCATGTCGCCCAAGGTGCTGGGCATCACGGCCGGCGTGCTGGGCCTGCTGGGTGTCATTCCGGGCATGCCCCACGTCGTGTTCCTGAGCACGGGCGCACTGCTGGGCTGGCTGGCCTGGATGCTCTCGCGCCGCCAGCAGGAACGCGCCGCCCAGCAAACCCAGGCCCCTGCCCCCGTGGCCGCGCCCAGCGACGGCGAAGCCACCTGGGACGACCTGCAGCCCGTGGACCTGCTGGGCCTGGAGCTGGGCTACCGCCTGATCACCCTGGTGGACAAGGGCCGCCAGGGCGACCTGCTGACCCGCATCAAGGGCGTGCGCCGCAAGTTCGCACAGGAAGTGGGCTTTCTGCCCCCGGCCGTGCATGTGCGCGACAACCTGGAGCTCAAGCCCAGCGCCTACCGCATCACCCTGCGCGGCGTGATGGTGGGCGAGGGCGAGGCCTTCCCCGGCATGTTCCTGGCCATCAATCCGGGCGGCATCAGCACCCCGCTGATCGGCACCCAGACCACCGACCCGGCCTTCGGCCTGCCCGCCCACTGGATCGACGAACGCCAGAAGGAAGCGGCACAAATGGCAGGCTTTACCGTGGTTGATTCGGAAACCGTGATGGCCACCCATTTGTCACACTTGATGCAAGTGCATGCCGCCAAGCTGATCAGCCGTACCGAGACGCAGCAGTTGGTGGAGCATGTGGCCAAGCTGGCTCCCAAGTTGATCGAAGAAGTCATTCCGAAAATGGTGTCCATCACGACGTTCCAGAAAGTGCTCCAGCTGCTGCTGGAGGACTCGGTGCACGTCCGCGACATCCGCACCATCATCGAGACGCTGGCCGAGCACTCCTCGACCACCCAGGACCCCGTCGAGCTGGCCCGCCGCGTGCGCATTGCGCTGTCGCCGTCCATCGTCCAGCAGATCTACGGCCCGACCCGCGAGCTGAACGTCATCGCCATCGAGCCCGGACTCGAGCGCCTGCTGGTGCAGGCCCTGTCCAACCCCGGCGCCCCCTCACTGGATCCCGGCGTGGCCGAGATCCTCACCCAGAAGGCGGCCGACATGGCCAACCAGCAAGAAGAGCTGGGCCTGCCTGCCTGCCTGCTGGTCCCCGATTCCATCCGCAACTCCATTGCCCGCCTGGTGCGCCGCGTGGCGCCGCGTCTGCAGGTTCTCGCCCACAGCGAGATCCCCGAGACGCACACCATCCGCATCGGCTCGATTCTTAAAGGTGCATCCGCATGAACATCAAACGCTTCTACGCCCCTACCTCCCGCGAGGCCCTGGCCAAGGCGCGCATGGCTTTCGGAGCGGGCACCCTGATCCTGTCCAACCGCAGCACGCCCGACGGCGTCGAGGTCATGGCCACGGCCGAGGACACGCTGGAGCACAGCAAGGCCGCCGCCAGCAGCACGCCGCTGCAGCAGGCCATCGAGCGCCGCTCGGCCGAGGAGACCACGGGCCTGCGTCCCCAGCTGCAGGCCCAGCTGATCCAGGCACATACCCAGCCGCGCACGGCACAGCAGGCTTCGCCGGCGCCCTCACAGGCGGCTTCGCTGGCAGCCTCGCTGTCGGCAGATGGTGCCGAGCCCGCCGGCCTGCGCCAGAGCGTGCAGGAAGACACCGAGCAACTGGCCATGAGCACCCTGTCCTTCCAGGACTACGTGCGCGAACGCATGCTGCGCCGCCGCCACGAGGCCGGCGTCGACGAGCCCCTGCCCAGCTTTGCCCAGCGCCGCAGCCTGGGCGACGCCCTGCGCGAAGCGCCGGCCGCCGCGCCCATGGCCGCACAGCAGCCGTTCAAGGCACAGCCCGCGCCTTCCGTGGCCCGCCACAATCCGCTGCGCGCCAGCGCCGAGGCGCCGCTGCGCGAGCCCCTGCGCAGCGAACCCGCTCCAGCCATGGCCTCCCAGGCGCTGCGCGATGAGCTGCAGTCCGTGCGCGACCTGATCGAAGAGCGCTTCAACACCCTGACCTGGCTGGGCCAGACGCGCCAGAACCCCATCCACGCCAATCTCACGCACAAGCTGATCCGCGCGGGCTACTCCCCCGTGCTGGCCCGCGCCCTGGTCGAGCACATGCCCCAGGACCTGTCCGCCGGCGACGCCGTGCGCTGGCTGATGCAGGTGCTGGAACGCAATCTGCGCACCGACGCCGGCCAGGAGCCGCTGTACGAGCAAGGCGGCGTCTTCGCCCTGGTGGGCTCCACCGGCGTGGGCAAGACCACGACCACGGCCAAGCTGGCGGCCCTGTGCGCGGCCAAGTACGGCGCCTCCAGCGTCGGCCTGATCACCCTGGACACCTACCGCGTCGGCGCCCACGACCAGCTGCGCTCCTACGGCCGCATGCTGGGCATGGTCGCCCACCTGGCCCATGACCGCGCCGCGCTGCAGGACCTGCTGGGCCTGCTGGCCAACAAGCAGCTGGTGCTGATCGACACCACGGGCGTGGCCCCGCGCGATCCGCGCAAGGACGAAATCCTGGACCTGCTGGACCTGCCCGGCGTGCAAAAGCTGCTGGCCGTGAACGCGGCCGGCCAGGGCGATGCGCTGGACGATGTGATGCAGGCCTTCAAGGCACGCGGCTCCAGCCAGGCCATCCTCACCAAGGTGGACGAGGCCGTGAAGCTGGGCCCCTCGGTGGACACGCTGATCCGCCACCAGATGCAGCTGCGCGGCGTGACCAACGGCCAGCGCGTGCCCGAAGACTGGGAGCGCGCCGATGCGCAGCAGCTGGTCTCCGCCTCCATGCGCGCCTCCACCCGCTCGGCCTTCGATCCCAAGGCGCTGGACCTGGACTTCTTCTTCACCCCGTCCAGCCCCAGCACCATGGACAGCGAGGTCAGCCATGCTTGAGACCTTCCCCCAACTGCACCAGGGCCTGGGCCTGCACGGCCAGCCCGGCGCCGCAGCACCGTCCAGCCTGCGTGTGCTGGCCATGCTGCGCGACACGGCGGCCGACCCTGAAGGCCAGTCCGAGCAATCCCTGCTGTGGCCGGTCTGCGCCAGCCTGCAGCGCCTGGGCATGCCCGTCCTGGTGCTCGATGCCAGCCAGGGCGAGGCGGCCGACGCGCCTGGCCTGGCCCAGCTGCTGCAGCAAAGCGCCTGGCAGGCCCGTACCGGCCTGCACCCCGACCCCCGTCACAGCTCGGTGGCCGTGCTGCCTGCCCGCCAGGGCCTGGAGCTGCTGCCCCTGCAGGCACGGCAAGCCGGCATGACGCCCATGCAATGGCTGCAGCGCCATGTGCGCGGCTATGCCATCGTCATGCTGTATGCCGATGCCGACACGCTGGCCCGCAATCTGCCCGGCCAGGCCGTGCACCCGCTGATGGTGCTGCCCGAACACGGTCCCCGCGTGCTGGGCTGCTACCGCCAACTCAAGCAGCTGGCCGTGCATGCCGGCCTGCGCTGCCTGCTGGCGCCGCTGCTGCCCGGCGCTGACCCCGTGGATGTGACCAGCTACGATTGGCGCCGCGGACAGACCGGTGCCCGCAGCCAGGCCGAGGATGCGCAACGGCGCCAGTCACAGATCGACGCGCTGCTGCGCTGCGCACAGCGCCATCTGGGCCACGCGCCCGGGCTGCTGCCCGTGCGCCTGCACCATGCACCGGACCTGCAGCGCCTGGCGCTGCAGTTGCTCAACCATGCGGGCAGCGTATTGCCGCATGGCGGCCAGGACCTGGCCGCCGGCTACGCACCGCTGCCTGCATCCCATGCCTGGAGCCACTGACTGCCATGTACACCG
Organism: Delftia sp. WSY_7; assembly: GCF_043104845.1. Lineage (NCBI taxonomy): Bacteria > Pseudomonadati > Pseudomonadota > Betaproteobacteria > Burkholderiales > Comamonadaceae > Delftia > Delftia sp. WSY_7. The sequence goes on from NZ_JBICLB010000024.1 coordinate 13,551, forward strand.
CCAAAGGCCAACTCGACCGCGATGCACTGATCCGTCGGCACGTACCCCTGGTACGCCGGATCGCGCTGCACATGATCGCCAAGCTGCCTCCCAATGTGGAGCTTGATGATCTGATACAGGTCGGAATGATCGGCCTGGCCGAAGCCCTGTCCCGCTTCGAGAGCGAGCAGGGCGTGCAATTCGAGACCTTCGCCAGCCAGCGCATCCGCGGCGCCATGCTCGATGAACTGCGCGAGGGCGACTGGATGAGCCGCAGCTCGCGCAAGAGCCAGAAGGACATAGAGCACGCGCTGCACCGCCTGGAGCAGCGCCTGGGACGCACCCCGCTGGAGTCCGAGATCGCCGACGAGCTGGGCATGGACCTGGACGACTACCAGTCGCTGCTGGGCAAGGTGCGCGGCACGCAACTGGTCTACCTGGAAGACATGTCAGGCGGCGACGAGGGCGAGGACTTCCTCGAACGCCACGTGGCCGACAGCGGCGCCGACCCCTTTGCGCTGCTGCGCGACCACCGCCTGCGCGTGGCCCTGGTCGAAGCCATCAAGGCCCTGCCCGAGCGCGAGCAGTACATCATGGGCATGTACTACGAGCACGACATGAACCTCAAGGAAATCGCCGCTGTGCTGGGCGTGACCGAATCGCGTGTGTGCCAGCTGCACAGCCAGGCGATTGCGCGCCTGCGTACGAAGATGCGGGCGCATTGACTGGGGGCACCCCCTGAGGCGCTGACGCGCCTTCCCCCTCTCTACCCGCTTCGCGGGGGAGGGGGACGACACCCTCGCGGCGGGGCGGCCCTTGCTCGGTGTCCCTCGCTTTGGGCCTCGTCGGTTTTTTGCGCTGCTGGTCTGATCTATGTTTGCGGGTCGATACAGTCTTCCCCGCCTTCCGCCCCCTCCCCCTCTCCTCTCTCCCATTCCCTTTTCTATGCGCTGCCGCGCATGGCCTGGACTTCGCGTTCGAAGATGCGCCAGAAGGCGGGTTCCTGCGTGGTGGCGAAGTTGATGCGCATGCAGGTGCTGGGCTGGCGGCCGGCGTGGAACATGGAGCCGGGGGCGATGAAGTAGCCGGCGTCCAGCAGGCGCTGGGCCAGGGTTTCGGTGTCCACGCCGGTGTCCACCCAGCCGAACATGCCGGCCGGCTCGGCCGCGAAGCGGGCACCGGCCTGCTGGGCCAGTGCCACGCTGCGCATGCGGGCCTGGGCCAGGTGCTGGCGCAGGCGCTCGGCATGGCGGCGCAGCTGGCCCTGGTCCATGCAGTGGGCCAGGGCGCGTTCCGTCAGTGCGGGGGTGGTCAGCGTGGACAGCAGCTTGGTGTCCACCAGGCGCTCCACCAGCGCAGGCGGCGGCGCCAGATAGCCCACGCGCCAGTTGGGCGCCAGCAGCTTGGCGAAGCCGCTCACGTAGATGCTGTGGCCAAGGCGGTCCAGCACGGTCATGCGTGCGGCGTGGTCGGGCGCGATCTCGCCATAGGTATCGTCCTCCACCACGTAGAAGCCGAATCGCCGCGCCAGCTGCAGCACCTCGTGGGCGCTGGCCGGCGACAGGCTGTACCCGGTGGGGTTGTGCAGCACGCTCACGCTGACGTAGAGCTTGGGCGCACAGCTTTCGCAGTACCGCTGCATCACGGCCAGGTCCGGCCCGTCGGGGCCGCGCGGCACGGGCAGCACGCGCATGCCCAGCGATGCCAGGCGCGCGAACTCCACGGCCCAGCCGGGCTCCTCCACCATCACCGGATCGCCCGGCTGCAGCAGGGCCCGGCTGACCACGTCCAGCCCATGCGTTGCGCCCATGGTGGTGATGATGTGCTGCGGCGCCGCCGCAATGCCCAGGCGCGCCAGGCGCCGCGACAGCGCCTCGCGCAGGCTGAGGTCGCCCAGCGGGTCGCCATAGCCCACGCAGGAGTCGTGCAGGGATTTTCCCGAGCAGGCCTTGCGCATGGCAGCGGCCAGAAAGCCTGCCTCCAGCCATTGGGCCGGCAGCACGCCCGCGCCGGGCTGGGGCCTGCCGCCCACGCTCTGGTGGAACATGCCGCGCACCAGCATGGAGGCATTGATGCGCGTGCCCTTGGGCGCGCCGGTGGCCTCGTCCGCAGGCGCGGCGCGGGCCTGTTCGGACTGCAGCAGCGGTGCGTCCTGCACGAAATCGCGCACGAAAAAGCCGCTTTGCGGCCGCGCCTCGACCAGGCCCTGGGCCTGCAGCAGGTCATAGGCGGCCACCACCGTGTGCGTGCTCACGCCCTGCTGGCGCGCGCATTCGCGCACCGAGGGCAGGCGTGCGCCCGCCGGCAGCAGGCGCATGCGGATGCGCTCTCCCAGGCGTTCGGCCAACTGGGTACTCAGGGTCTGCGGCGCCAGCCGCGAAAGGGGAACGGGCATGAGAGGGTCACCAAAACGTCACTGTATCGGGATGGGCGCCGATACAGAACATGCAATTGAGGGTTCAACTGTATTGGTACTGTACAGGTCTTGCACCTATATTGCAGGCATTCGTGCTGCGGAGCAGGCCTGCCGTGCCCTCCTCCCCAACAGCCCCTTGCCGCCTGTATGGAGACCTCCGGGGCCACCGCCTCATGCCACTGTCCGAACTCACCGCCTTGCTGCTGCTCGCCGCTTCCATGAGCTTCAGCCCCGGCCCCAACACCACGCTGTCCACGGCCCTGGCCGCCAACCACGGCCTGCGCCCGGCGCTGCGCTTCGTCCTGGCCGTGCCCGTGGGCTGGTGCTTGCTGCTGGTGCTGAGCACGGCCGGCGTGGGCGCGGCGATCGTGGCGGCACCGCTGCTGCTGTGGCTGGTCAAGGCCGCCGGCATCGGCTACCTGCTGTGGATGGCCTGGCGCCTGAGCCGCAGCGCACAGATGGCGTCACTGCAATCTCAGCAGCAGCTGCAGGTGGGTTTCTGGCAGGGCGTGGGATTGCAATTCGTGAACATCAAGGCCTGGCTGCTGGCCCTGGCCATTGTGGCCGGCTGGCTGGCGGGGCACGACGACCTGAGCGAGCGCCTGTCCGTGGTGCTGCCCGTCATGGCCGCCTATGCCTTCTCCAGCAATCTGCTGTATGCCTGCGTGGGCGCACTGCTGCGCCACTGGCTGGCCCAGGGACGCAGGCTGCTGTGGTTCAACCGTGCCATGGCGGCCATGCTGGCGCTGACGGCGATGTGGATGGTGGCCGCATGAGGGTCCGCCATCCACACCCAGGCAAAGGCCGTACTGGCCTGCCCAGCTATTGAAGGGAGGATGCGCAGACCCTTCACGGCCGCGACAAAATACCCTCATTGCCGGCGCAAGAGCGAAAGCACCATCCGCACTGCGCTCTTCACATGCGGCCGGCCCGTGCCCCACGACGGCATGGCAATCCATACCAGCCCGCCCGCATGGCGGGCACCGCAAAGACCTGGAACTGCTTTTTTTATGACGACCTGGACGCTGGCAGACCGTGCTGCCAAGATGAACCCCTCCGCCATCCGCGAAATCCTCAAGCTCACCGACCGTCCCGGCATCATCAGCATGGCGGGCGGCCTGCCCTCGCCGCTGGCCTTCCCGCTGGACGCGTTCACCCAGGCCTGCCAGACCGTGATGCAGCGCGATGGCGCAGCGGCCCTGCAATACGCCACCAGCGAAGGCTTCGCGCCCCTGCGCCAGGCCGTGGCCGACTTCCTGCCCTGGGAAGTGGACCCCGACCAGGTGCTGATCACCACGGGCTCGCAGCAGGCGCTGGACCTGATCGGCAAGGTCTTCCTGGACCGCGGCAGCCGCATGCTGGTCGAAAAGCCCACCTACCTGGGCGCGCTGCAGGCCTTTGCGCCGCAGGAACCGATTCCCGTGGGCGTGGACAGCGATGACGACGGCATCCTCGTCGAGGACTTCGCCACCAAGGCCGGCACCGGCGCCGACAAGGCCCGCCTGGCCTACGTGCTGCCCAACTTCCAGAACCCCACCGGCCGCACCATGGCCGAGGCACGCCGCCAGGCCCTGGTGGACAAGGCGCGTGAACTCGACATCCCGCTGATCGAGGACAACCCCTATGGCGACCTGTGGTTCGAGCAGCCCCCTGCCCTGCCGCTGGCCGCGCGCAACCCCGAAGGCGTGATCTACCTGGGCTCGTTTTCCAAGGTGCTGGCCCCTGGCCTGCGCATCGGCTTCCTGGTGGCGCCCAAGTCCGTCTACAACAAGCTGCTGCAGGCCAAGCAGGCGGCCGACCTGCACACGCCCGGCTTCAACCAGCGCGTGGTGTCCGAGGTCATCAAGGACGGATTCCTGGACCGCCACGTGCCCACCATCCGCGCCATGTACAAGCGCCAGCGCGACGCCATGCTGGCCGCGCTGGAACGCGAGATGGCCGGCTTGGACGTGCAGTGGACCCGTCCCGTGGGCGGCATGTTCCTGTGGGTTCGCCTGCCCAAGGGCATGGATGCGCAAAAGCTGCTGCCCGCCGCCGTGGAACGCGGCACGGCCTTCGTGCCCGGCGCGCCGTTCTACGCGGACGAGCCCCAGGCCAACACGCTGCGCCTGTCGTACGTGACGGTGTCGGCCGAGCAGATCGACAAGGGCATCGCCGCCCTGGCCGACGCCATCCGCTCCACGATGTAAACCACCCCCTGAGCGGCTAGCGCCGCTTCCCCCTCTCTACTTGCTTCGCAAGGGAGGGGGACGACGCCCTCGGCTAGGTGCCCCCGCCGTGAGGCGGCTCTTGCTCGGCGTCCCTGGTGTTTGGGCCAGTTACCTGCTTGGGCCAGAGGGAAGCCGACACGCAGTCGAACCAAAGTCCGGCTTGCCGTCGGCTTTTCCATCCTCCCTTCCATCTGCCCATTGCCATGACACCTGCATACGTCTCCCGCCAGCGCCCCTTCATGACCGTGGACGTGTTCACGGCACGGCCCTACCTGGGCAATCCGCTGGCCGTCGTGCTCGACGCCACCGGGTTGACCGATGCGCAGATGCAGTCCTTCGCGGCCTGGACCAATCTGTCGGAGACCACCTTCGTGCTGCCGCCCACCGAGGCCGGCCGCGCCGCAGGCGCCGACTACCGCGTGCGCATCTTCACGCCGGGCGGCGAGCTGCCCTTTGCCGGCCATCCCACGCTGGGCAGCTGCCACGCCTGGCTGGCGCAGGGCGGCGTGCCGCAGCAGGCGCAGCGCATCGTGCAGGAATGCGCCAAGGGGCTGATCTCGATTGCGCGCCAGGACGGACGCCTGGCATTCCAGGCACCGGCCACCGACATCGGCGCCGTGGAGCCGGGCCTGCTGGCCGAGGTGGCTGCCGCGCTGGGCGCGGAGCCCGGCCAGATCCTGCGCGCCGCCTGGCTGGACAACGGCCCGCGCTGGATGGGCGTGCTCTTCGAGCATCCCGATCAGGTGCTGGCGCTGGAGCCCGACCATGCAAGGCTCAAGGCGCTGAACACCAAGGTGGGTGCCTGCGCGCTGTACGAAAGCGCGCAAGATGCACCGGCACTGATCGGCCGCAGCAGCCGCGAGGCACGCGCCTTTGCCACGGGCCAGCGCCCGGCCGGGGCCGATGCGGATGCCGCCCCCAGCCTGGAAGTGCGAGGCTTCGCCAGCCCCGTCGGCGTCACCGAAGACCCCGTCACCGGCAGCCTCAACGCCAGCCTGGCCCTGTGGCTGCGCGGCGAAGGCCTGCTGCGCGCGCCCTACATCGCCAGCCAGGGCTGCTGCGTGGGCCGCGACGGCCGCGTGCATGTCAGCGAGGACGCCCAGGGCGCGCTGTGGATAGGCGGCCATGTGGTGGAGTGCGTGAGCGGCCAAGTGCTGTTGTAGGGCCTGCCGGGCTGCTGGAATCTGTCGCCAAGGCGGCAGCCAGTCGCCCGCAGGACAAACGTCGGCGCCAGCGCTGGCCACAATCCGCGCCATGGGAACCCTCTATCTTGTGCGCCATGGCCAGGCCTCGTTTGGTGCCGAAGACTACGACCAGCTCAGCGAACGCGGCCAGGCGCAATCGCAAAGGTTGGGTGCCTACTGGCGAGAGCGCGGCCTGCGCTTCGACGCGGTCTACACGGGCACGCTGCGCCGCCATGCGCAGACGCTGGCCGGCATTGCCGAAGGCCTGGGCAGCCTGCCTGCCGAGCAGCACCGCACCCAGGCGCTTGCAGGCCTCGATGAATACGACAGCGGCGCGCTGCTGCAGGCCATCCATCCGGCGCCCCTGCCCAAGCCCGACACGCCCGAGCTGTACCGCCACCACTTCCGGCTGCTGTGCGATGCCCTGGCCCAGTGGATGGCCGGCACCATCAGCCCCAAGGGCATGCCCAGCTGGGACGACTTCTCCGGCGGCGTGCGCCAGGTGCTGGAGCGCGTGCGGCATGAACATGCCGACGAAAACGTGCTGCTGGTCAGCAGCGGCGGCCCCATCTCCACCGCCGTGGGCCATGTGCTGGGCACCTCGCCGGAGGTCACCATTGCGCTGAACATGCGCATCCGCAACAGCGCCGTGACCGAGTTCACCACCAGCCCCAAGCGCCTGATGCTGCAGACCTTCAACACGCTCAACCACCTGGACACGGACGAGCACCGCAGCTGGATCACGCACGCCTGATCCAGCCCCGGCCAGGCCGCCACACGGCTATTGCGCCAGGGCATAGCAGCCAGAACACGGGCGATCTGGGCCGGCCTGCGCTTTTGCGCCACACTGGCCGGCCAGGAGACAAAAGACCCATGAACAAACGCCGCTTCACGCGCAGCGCCCTGGCCTGCGCGGCCCTGCTGCTGGCCGCCATCACCAGCCAGGCACAGCCCCTGTCGAACAAGCCCATCCGCATCGTCGTGCCCTTTGGCGCAGGCGGCGTGGCCGACGTCACCTCGCGCGTCGTTGCGCAAAAGCTGGCCTCGCAGCTGGGCCAGCCCGTCATCATCGACAACAAGCCCAGCGCGGGCGGCATCGTCGCAGCCGACACCGTGGCCAAATCCGCACCTGACGGACACACGCTGTTCCTCATGTCCAACGGCAGCGCCGTCACCGTGGGGCTGTTCAACCAACTGCCCTTCGACATGGTCAAGGACTTCACGCCGATTTCCACCCTGGGCTACTTCGACATCGGCGTGCTCACCGCCAGCGACTCGCGCTTCAGGAACCTGGGCGAGCTGGTGGCCTGGGCCAAGGCCAACCCCGGCAAGCTCAACATCGGCAGCATCGCCATCGGCAGCACCCAGCATCTGGCGGCCGAACTGTTCAAGACCACCGCCGGCATCGACGCCCAGATCGTGCCCTTCAACGGCACGCCCGCCGTGGTCACGGCGCTGCGGGGCAGGCAGATCGACGCGGCCGTCGAAATCCTCACGCCCATCATGGGCCAGATCAACTCCAAGGCCGTCAACCTGCTGGCCATCACCGGCGACAAGCGCTCGGCCCTGCTGCCCGGCGTGCCCACGGCCCAGGAATCGGGCATCAAGGGCTTCGTCGCCTCTTCCTGGAACGCCCTGGCCGCCCCCGCCAAGACCCCTCCGGAAATCATCGCCCGCCTGAACAAGGAAATCGCCGCCGCCGTGAATTCCCCCGAAGTCACGCAGAAACTGCGCGAAATGAACGTCCAGGCCCAGTCCAGTACGCCCGAGCACACCGCGCAATTGCTGCAATCGGAAATCAAGCGCTGGGGCGACGTGATCGTCCAGGCCAAGATCCCGAAACAGTAAAAAGGGCCGAGCGCAGCGAAGGCCCGCAACAACTCCCCGTATGTCAGCGCCTGCGTCGTGGCGGTTGCGGGGTTGCAGTCCTGCCGAAGGACAGGACTGCTTCGTCATCTGACTCGCCGTGATGTTTGAACGTAGCGCGCAGCGCGAAGAGAGTTTCACGGCGAACCCCGCAACCGTCACGGCGCAGGTGGCCCCGCAGCGCAGCGAAGGGGTCGCGGACATTTGGGCGCATTTCTTTGCCTACTTTCTTGCTGCGCCGCAAGAAAGTAGGTCGGCCGCCGGGCCGAGACCCGGCCTCGAAAAACCACCTTCCGGCAGGGTCCAAAAACGAACCCGCAACAAACCTACAACGGCTCCGGCGCCCGCCCCACCGTATCTGGGGCCAGTGCATGCATCTCCGAGAGCAACTGCACCAGCCCTCTAGCCGACGCCTGCACCATGGCTGCACCACGCTCGGCCGCAGCCCCGGCTGCATTGCCAACGGCGCCGCAAACGTTGTAATCCTCGATGGCCCAGCCCATCTTGGCGCTTCGCCCGTTGCCCAGCAAGGCATGCCGCTGCGCCCGATCCTCCGAAGTGGAATGAAAGTCCCGCGCATGCTCCATGCGCACGGTCGAAGGCGCCAGGTGCAGCATCATCGACGTCTCCACCTCCCCGCCATGGATGCCGAAGCGGTGCTCATGCGCGCTGAACTGCGCATTGGCCGCATCGTCCACCAGGCCGAACCAGCTGCTGCTGTAGACCAGCAGGCCGTGGCGCATGCGCAGCTCGCGCGCCACGATGTCCATCACGCTGACCTGTCCGCCATGGCCGTTGAGCAGCAGCAGCCGGCGCACGCCGGCCCGCGCCACGCAGGCGCCCAGTTCGGTCCACAGCGCGATCACCGTGGCGGGCGACAGCGTCAGCGTGCCGGCAAACGATTGGTGCTCCACGCTGAAGCCGATGTTCTGAGGAGGAAGAAAGAGCACGGGCAGGTCGGCCGGCAACAGCGGCAGGGCCGCATCGATCACGCCCTGCAGCAGGCGGGCATCGACGGACAGCGGCAGGTGCGGCCCATGCTGCTCCACGGCGGCCACGGGCAGCACCGCCACGGTTTCCGCGGCAAGCCCCGCCTGGGCCAGCGCGAAATCGCGCGCCGATACTTCGGCCCACCAGCGCGATGGCCAGGTACCGAGGGACGTGTGTGGAGGCGGGGAGCTTGGCATGGCCATGATCTTAGCCCCCGCCCCGCGTCTCATTCGACCTTGAAGTTGGATTCCCTGACGATGCGCTTCCAGCGCTCGTTGTCGGACTCGATCAGCCGCGCGAACTCCTCGGGCGTGCCCCGGCGCGGCACATAGCTGTAGCTGCGCAGCTTGGCCAGCACGTCGGGCATCTGCATGACCTTGTCCATCTGCTGCGCGAGCTGGGCCACGATGTCGCGGGGCGTGCCCTTTGGCGCCAGCAGGCCCGACCAGGAGCTGAAGCCCATGCCGTCCACGCCGGCCTCCTTGATGGTGGGCACCTGGGGAAAGACTTCGGCGCGCTGGGGCAGCAGCACGGCCAGGGCCTTGACCTTGCCCGTGCGGATCATCTCCACCGAGGTGAAGGAGTCGAACGAGAAATCCACCTCGCCCGCCACCACGGCCTGCATCTGCGGCGCCGTGCCCTTGTACTGGGCGTTGACGATGCCCGGCGCGCCAATCACCTTCTTGAACTGCTCGGTGATCAGCGAAATCATGCTGCTGCCCGAGGACACGCTCAGCGGCTTGCCCTGTTTGGCCATGTCAACCAGCTCCTGCAGGCTGTTCACGGGCAGGTCCTTGCGCGCAATGAGGACGAAGCCCACGTCGCACAGATGGCTGATGGGCTCGAAGCTGGCCAGCGCCTCGTAGCTGGTCTTGTAGAGCACCGGGCTCAGGGTCTGCGCGCCCGCCGTGTTCATCAGCAGGGTGTAGCCGTCGGGCGTGGCGCGCGCGGCCAGTTCCGTGCCGATGACGCCGTTGGCACCGCCCTTGTTGTCCACCACGAAGGACTGGCCGGTCAGCTCCCCGAGCTTTTGCATGGCCAGCCGCGCCACCACGTCGGTGGTGCCACCGGCGGGAAAGGGCACGATCACGCGCACGGACTTGTCGGGATAGGCAGCGGCCGCGCGCGCGTGCTGCGGCAGCCCCCAGGCGGCGGCCGCTGCCGCGCCGGCGGCCAGGAATTGGCGGCGAGATGTCTCCTGCATGGCTTGTCTCCTTGTGTTGCTCTATCCCGGATGGGTGGCCGGCCCATGATGGGCAACGGACCTATCGCCTGTCCAATACCAAGCGCCTATGCAACGATATCTTTTGCCAATCGTCCTGCAGCAGGCCACAGGCGATCTCTCTGGACGGCCCGCTACCATCGCAGCCTGCAGCCGGGGGAACCAAAGACCATGCCCCTGGCTCCCACAGTCCGCCATGCCGCACCAACCACCTCTTCGCCACACTGCCCCCCAGCACCTCGCCTTCTGGCTCCTCGCCTTTTTCCTTGCCGCCGCCAGCCTGCTTGCCACCCCTGCCGGCGCGCAGCTGCGCCTGAAGACCGGCAGCGGGGCGGCCGCGGCCGTGGACACGCCACGCGTGCGGGCCGAGCTCGTGGCCCAGGCACCCGAAGGCGTTCAGCCCGGCCAGACGCTGTGGCTGGGCCTGCTGATCACCCACCAGCCCGAATGGCATACCTATTGGAAGAACGCCGGTGACTCCGGCCTGGCCACCGAGCTGAACTGGCAGCTGCCTGCAGGCCTGACGGCTGGCGAGATCCAGTGGCCCGTGCCCGAGGCGCTGCGCGTGGGCCCGCTGCTCAACTACGGCTATGAAGGCCAGGTGCTGCTGCCCGTGCCCGTGCAGGTGGCCGCCGACTTCAAGCCGCCCGCGTCCGGCATGCTGGACCTGCGCCTGCATGCGAACTGGCTGGTCTGCCGCGTGGAGTGCATTCCCGAGGAAGGCGATTTCCAGCTGCAGCTGCCCGTGCAGGGCAGCACGGCAGGCCAGGGTCAGGCCTTCACCCAGGCCTGGGCGCTCAAGCCCCAGGCACTGTCTGCGCCAGCCCAGGCCAAGGTGGTGCCGGCCAGCCAGCCTGCCGCACAAGGCAGGACGCCCGACGAGCGCGTGCAGCTGCGCATCGAGGGCCTGCCGGAATCCCTGCAGGGCCGCACGCTGGACTTCTATCCCGAATCTTCCGACACCTTCCACCACGCGGCAGAACTGGGCAAGGACTGGCAGCAGCGCTGGGATGGTGCGGCCTGGGTGGCCGAGCTGCCCCTGTCCGACATGCGCGGCGACACTCCGGCCAAACTTCCCGTGGTTCTGGCCCTGCCACCCGCCGAGCGCGCCGCAGCGCTGGAGCAGGGCCAGCCCGTGGCCTGGCGCGCCGAGGCCCCGGTCGAGGGCCGCTGGACGGCCGCCGCCATGGCCAGCGTTTCCCCCGCACTGGCCGCCGCCCTGGCGGCCAACCAGGCCGCTGCGCCTGCTGCCAGCGCCACCAGCCTGTGGATGGCCCTGCTCGGTGGCCTGGTGGGTGGACTGATCCTGAACCTCATGCCCTGCGTCTTCCCGGTGCTGGCCATCAAGATCCTGGGCTTTGCACGCCATGGACAGGACCGCCGCGCCCAGCGCCTGGGCGGGCTGGCCTATACGGCCGGCGTGGTGCTGTCCTTCCTGGCCCTGGGCGGACTGCTGCTGGCCCTGCGCGCGGCGGGCGAGCAGCTGGGCTGGGGCTTTCAGCTGCAGTCGCCGGCCATCGTGGCCCTGCTGGCAGCCCTGTTCACGCTGCTGGGGCTGAACCTGGCAGGCCTGTTCGAGTTCGGCTCCATGCTGCCCGGCCGCTGGGCTGCGGCCCATGCGCGCCATCCGGTGGCCGATGCCTTTCTGTCCGGCGTGCTGGCCGTGGCCATTGCCTCGCCCTGCACGGCGCCGTTCATGGGCGCCTCGCTGGGCTTTGCCATCGACATGCCGGCCCTGCAGGCGCTGACGGTGTTCGCCGCCCTGGGCCTGGGCATGGCCCTGCCCTATCTGCTGGCCAGCTTCGTCCCCGCCGTGGTGCGCTGGCTGCCGCGCCCGGGTGCCTGGATGGATACCTTCCGCCGCGCCATGGCCTTCCCCATGTTCGCCACCGTGGTCTGGCTGGTCTGGGTGCTGGGGCACCAGAGCGGCATCGACGCCGCCACCGCGCTGCTGGCCCTGCTGCTGGCCTTCAGCGCCCTGGTCTGGACGCTGACGCTCAAGGGCCGCACGCGGGCCGTGCTGGCCACGCTGGCCGTGGTGCTGGCAGGCGCGCTGCTGGCCACCACCGCGCCCCTGATCACCACGCCTGCCCAGGCGGAGGGCACGGGCATGGCGTCCGCTGCAGGCGAGCGCTGGCAGCCCTGGTCGGCCGCCCGCGTGGCCGAGCTGCAGGCGGCGGGCAAGCCCGTGTTCGTGGACTACACGGCCGCCTGGTGCGTGACCTGCCAGGTCAACAAGCGCACCACGCTCAACCATGAGGAGGTGCTGGACGCCTTCGACAAGCACGGCGTGACCCTGCTGCGCGCCGACTGGACGCGGCGCGACCCGGCCATCACCGCCGCGCTGCAGCAACTGGGCCGCAGCGGCGTGCCCGTCTATGTGCTGCATGCGCCGGGCAAGCCCCCGGTGGTGCTCAGCGAGCTGCTATCGAAGAACGAAGTACTTGGGGCGTTGGCCGCGCTTTGACGGCACGCCCTCCTGGGAAAAACCCCGATTTTGGGTAGGTCCCAGGCCTACATTTGTTGCAGCGCACGCCGTCCTAGACTGGATGCATCCGGGGAATACCGCAATCCGAACGCTAGGCGCCGCGGCTGCCGCCCGACTCCGGAGACCCGCCCGCGCGGCAACTGCCCGCCCTGCACGACACAGGAGGTGGGCCATGCATGCACTGATCACCCATTCGCACCCTTCGGGTGTGCACCATCGTTCACGCGGCAAGGGATTGCTGCTGGCGCTGGGACTGGCCAGCCTGGCTGTGGCGGGGATCGTCCTGCCCTTTGTGTGGGATCTGCTGGGCTTCGTCAACGGATTGCCCAAGATGGAGTGGCTGCAGTCCATCCTGGCGGTCTCGCCGGTGTTCAGCTGGCTGATGATGTTCGCCTGGGGCCTGGCCGTTCCCGTGGCGCTGATCTATGCGCTCTACCACCCGCAGACCCATCCCTGGGCCAACGCCGCCATGGTGGCGGGCGCCATGCTGGTGGCCATCACCTGGTACGTGCACATGCCGGCCGCATCGCAATGCACGGCCATGTATCCGCAGACCGGCATGGCCTGCTCGGTGCTGCAATGGGGCTTCAGCATGAGCCTGGGCGTGGCTACGGCGGCCTATGTGTTCCTGGTCTTCATGATTGCGCTGTCCTCGCTGGGGCTGCTGGCCGAATGCGTCTCGCGCAATGAGCCGCCCAGGCCCTGAATCCGCAGGGTCTTGCGCAAGAGTCCCGGCAGCCGATTTTTTGCCGCCGGGCCGCCCCAAGGCAAAAAGCGGCCCCCTCGGGGGGCAGCGGACCTTGCGCAGCAAAGGGAGTGGGGGCTTCTTTTATAATGGCGGCTGGGTGTCCAGACCGCATGGGGCGGCAGGACAGGTGTTTTCAGCGCAGGTCGGGCCGCCTGCGCACCGGGGCCGCAAGGCCCCTTTGCTGCTTTGCACATGAACACCTACACGACCCCGCGGCCGTCCGGCCCGCGCACGCCCCTTTTCCTGTCTTTCGCCGATCGCGTCGGCGCCTTCCTGTCCCGCTGGTCCCATGCCGAGGCCGCGGGCGGCATCGTGCTGCTGCTGGCAGCGGCCGCCGCCCTGCTCTGGGCGAACTCCGGCTGGGCCGGCTCCTACGAGGCGCTGTGGCACACGCCGCTGAGCGTGGGCCTGGGCCCGTGGCAGCTGTCGCAATCCCTGCATTTCTGGGTCAATGATGCGCTGATGAGCGTGTTCTTTCTCGTGGTCGGCATGGAGATACGCCGCGAGATGCATTCCGGCGCACTGGCCCGGCCGCGCCAGGCGCTGCTGCCCGTGATGGCCGCGCTGGGCGGCGTTGTGGCGCCGGCCCTGATCTTCCTGGCCTTCAACGCCGCGCCGCCGCTGCGCAATGGCTGGGCCGTGCCCACGGCCACCGACATCGCCTTTGCCATGGGCGTGCTGGCCCTGCTGGGCCGGGGCCTGCCGCCCGCGCTGCGCGTGTTCCTGCTGGCGCTGGCCATCATCGACGACCTGGTGGCCGTGCTCATCATTGCGCTGTTCTATTCGGGCGGGCTGCAATGGAGCCAGCTGCTGGTGGCCGCCGCCGGCCTGGCCGGCGTGTTCCTGCTGCAGTCGCTGGGCGTGCGCCGCGCCTGGGCCTATGTGCTGCCGGGAGCCGTGCTCTGGTGGGGCATCTGGCAGACCGGCGCCCATCCGACGCTGGCAGGCGTGATGCTGGGCCTGGTGACGCCCGTGCATGCGCTGGCCGGCCGCGAAAGCGCCGCGCCCGTGGAGCGCGTGCAGGCGGACCTGCATCCCTGGGTGGCCTTTGGCGTGATGCCGCTGTTTGCGCTGGCCAATGCCGGCGTGCCGCTGCAGGGGGCGGGCACCGCTGGCATCGATGCGGCGGGCACCTCGGCCGTGATGTGGGGCGTGGCCCTGGCCCTGGTGCTGGGCAAGCCGCTGGGCGTGCTGATCAGCTGCTGGCTGGCCGTGCGCCTGCGGCTGTGCGCGCTGCCGCCAGGCATGGGCTGGGGCGACACGCTGCTGGCAGGCCTGCTGGCAGGCATTGGCTTCACCATGGCCATCTTCATCGCCACGCTGGCCTTTGACAGCGAGGCCCTGCTCAATGCCGCCAAGCTGGGCGTGCTGTTGGCCTCGGCCACGGCCGCCGTGCTGGGGCTGGGCTGGGGGATGGTGCTGCGCCGGCGCCATGCTGCGGACGCGACAGCCCTGCCCGCCTGAACGGCAGGCGCTGCGTACACTGCGGCGCATGAGCGATACAGCAACAGACTCCCGCCTGCGCGACATCCTCGTGCAGTGCCGCACCCTGGCCGTGGTCGGCCTGTCGCCGCAGCCCGAGCGGCCCAGCCACCAGGCCTCGCAGTACATGCAGCGCCATGGCTACCGCATCGTTCCCGTCAACCCCGTGGTGGCGCGCGAGAGCGGCCTCATCCTGGGCGAGCCCGCGCATGCCAGCCTGGCCGACGCTGCGGCCGCGCTGGCCGCAAAGGGCCTGCGCATCGACATGGTCGATTGCTTCCGAAAGAGCGAGGACATCCCGCCGCTGGCCGCCGAGGCCGTTGCCGTCGGCGCGCGCTGCCTGTGGCTGCAATTGGGCGTGGTCAACGACAAGGCCCTGGAACTGGCCCGCGCTGCGGGCCTGTGGACCGTGCAGGACCGCTGCGTGAAGATCGAACACCAGCGCCTTCTGGCCGATGCCCCGCCCACTGCCCGGTAACTCAGGAATTGCCCATGAAAAAAGCCGCAGCCCCGAAGAGGCTGCGGCCTGCAATTGGCGTGGACCAAGGCCCGGTCAGTCCGGTGCAGGTTACCTGCCTCCGTCCGGGTGTCTGCTTCAGCCCACATCCAGCATCATGCACGGTCTTTGTGACAGCCCTGTGATGCACATCACGGTCCGGCCCATTGCACAAGAAGCCGGCTCCGCCCTCTCTTTCCGAAAATTCCCAATTTCCCCAAAACGCTGCGACGGCCTCAGCCGCGCCGCGTGAACAGGCGCAGGTAGCGCGAAGGCAGGTCCTGCATGCGCATCATGATGGGCAGGTCGGCCGTGTTGAAGTCGCTGTCCCAGGCCGGTGCGCCCAGCACCTTGGCGCCCGTACGCAGATAGCCCTGGATCAGCGCGGGCGGCTCCACGCTCATGCCGCTGGTGCTGACGGATGCCAGCTCCTCGGGCAGGGCCACGCGGGGACGCACCTGCAGCTCGGGCTCGGCCAGATGGGTCTGGCGCAGTTGCTGCCAGACGCGCGCCGGGCCCTCGCCATGGGCCAGCCCCGGGTACTGCATGGGGATGCTGGCGCAGCCGACCATGGCGTCGAGCCGGTTGCGCTGCATGAATTCGGCCAGCGCGCCCCACAGCGCCAGGATCACGCCGCCCTGGCGGTGCGATGCGTGCACGCAGCTGCGGCCCAGCTCCACCATGCGCGGGCGCCAGGCGGCGAGCGGGCCCAGGTCGAATTCCTGGTCGGAGTACAGGCCCCCGGCGCGCAGCGCCTGGGTGGGCGTGAGCAGGCGGTAGGTGCCGATGACCACGCCCTTGTCGGCATCGCAGACCATCAGGTGCTCGCAGAAATCGTCGAAGGCGTCGATGTCGTGCCCGGCCAGCGGGGTCTGCAGCACGGCGCCCATCTCGGCGGCGAACACCGCGTGGCGCAGGCGCTGCACCTGGCGCACCTCGTCGAGATGGCGGGCCCAGCGCACATCCAGCCGCAGCGGTTTGTCCGCGGCCTGGGGTGGCTGGAGAAGCGCGGAAAGCGGGGGCTTGGCGATCTCGATCGCCGCGTTGCGAAGGGTGTCCAGAACGTCCATATGCCCGCCTTCCTCGTCATGTTGGACGCAGTCGGTGACCTGCCTGTGCCACTCGGTTTGCCTGCGTGCCGCCATTGTGGAAAGCGGCCATGAAAGTCCCGCGACGGTTGCGTTACAGCAACATGTCACACCGCACTGCAATGGTGCACTGCAGCAAATGCCTCTATGACAGGTGTTGCGTGCAAGTTGGTGCACGCCACCACAGGGTTGGCATGTCGTCAAAAATGAAACAAATTGTGCGTTAATGACAGGGCCGCATGCCCGGCCATTGCGGCTTGCGGAGTCCTCAGTCTTCCCTTGCCGCGCCATGCTCCAGACCCTTCGCTCCAAGATCCTTGCCATCAGCACAGCCACCGTGGTCGGCGCCCTTGCCATCACGGGGGCTGCCACGTACCACATCGTTCGCGGCAGCACTTTCCAGACCATTGAACAGGACCTGGACGCCATCACCGCCGGCAACACCATGGCCATCGACCAGTGGGTGGCCTCCAAGGCACGCGCCGTCAGCGCCGCCGCCGCCGTGATCGAGCACGGCGACCCGCAGGGCTTTGCCGCCCACATGGGCCAGGCCAGCGGCTTTCCCATCACCACGGTGGGCTGGGAAGACAAGACCTACAAGTCCACCACCAGCACTCCGCCCGACTACGACCCCACGGCCCGCCCCTGGTACAAGAGCGCCGTACAGGCCGGCAAGCTGGCCCTGACCAAGCCCTATGGCGACTCCACCACGGGCGTGCCCTATGTGGCCTTCGTGGCGCCCATGCTGCGCGGCGGCGCGCTGCAGGGCGTGATCAGCGGCGCCGTGCCGCTGGAGGGCGTGCGCGAGGTGGTCTCCGCCATCCGCCCCACGCCCGGCAGCCTGGGCTTCGTGGTCAGCCGTGACGGCCAGGTGCTGGCGCATGCCGATGCCAAGCTGCTGCTCAAGCCCACGTCCGACATCTCCGAGCTGCTGACGCCGGCCGCGCTGACCGCGCTGGCCAGCGCCACGGCGCCGCTGGAAGTGAACCTGGGCGGCAGCGCCAAGCTGCTCAAGGCCCGCCCGGTGCAAGGCACGGACTGGCTGCTGGTGGTCGCGCTGGACAAGGCCGAGGCCACGACCGGCCTGCAAAGCGTGCTCAAGACGCTGGCCATCGCCATCGTGCTGCTGGCCTGCCTGGCCACGGCCGTGGCGGCGGCGCTGACGGCCCAGTCCTTCCGACGCCTGTCCCAGGTGCGCGACGCCATGGACAAGATCGGCTCGGGCGGCGGCGACCTGACGCAGCGCCTGCCGGTGTCGGGCAATGACGAAGTGGCGCAGATCGCCTCGTCCTTCAACGGCTTCGTCGAGCAGATCGGCACCGTGCTCAAGGATGTGCGCAACGGCGTGGAGTCCATGAAGACCGCCACCGACGAGATCAAGCTGGGCAACTTGGACCTGTCCAACCGCACCGAATCCTCGGCCAGCAGCCTGCAGGAGACCTCGGCCTCGCTGTCGCAGCTGACGGCCAATGTGCGCCAGTCGGCCGAGGCGGCCGCCATGGCCACGCGCCTGGCGCAGTCGGCCAGCAGCTCGGCCACCAAGGGTGGCGACGTGGTGGGCAGCGCCGTGAGCACCATGGACGACATCTCCCGGGCGTCGTCCAAGATCGGCGAGATCATCGGCGTCATCGACGCCATCGCCTTCCAGACCAACATCCTGGCGCTCAATGCCGCCGTCGAGGCCGCCCGCGCCGGTGAGCAGGGCCGGGGCTTTGCCGTGGTGGCCTCGGAGGTGCGCAGCCTGGCCCACCGCAGCGCGGCGGCCGCCAAGGAGATCAAGACCCTGATCGACGCCTCCGGCGCCAGCGTGGCCATGGGCACGGAGCGCGTGCGCGCGGCCGGCCAGACCATGGGCGAGATCGTGGACGGCATCCAGCGCGTCTCCCAGATCATTGTCGAGATCAACGGCGCCATGACCGAGCAGAGCGTGGGCATCGGCCAGATCAACCAGGCCGTGGCCGACATGGACCGCGCCACGCAGCAGAACGCCGCGCTGGTGGAGGAGTCCACCGCCGCATCGTCCGTGCTCAACGAGCAGGCCCACCACCTGTCGCGCACGGTGGCCGGCTTCACGCTGGAAGGGCGTGCGCCTGCCCGGGATCAGCTGCTGCTCACCAACTGAGCCGCCGCAAGCGACGGGCTCAGGCCTGGGCCGGCGCTCCCAGGCGCTGGGACAGGCTGCGCGCCTGGGCCTGCAGCAGCCGGGCCGGCCGGCCCTGGGGATCCAGGTCCAGCGTGGCCGAGGGGCCGATGGCGGCAATGGCCAGCACCAACTGGCCAAAGCCGTCGAACACCGGCACGGCCAGCGCGCTCACGCCTGACAGCAGCTGGTTCTCGACCCGGCTCAGGCGGCTGGCGCGGATGGCGGCCAACTCCTTTGCAAAGGCGGGCTCTTCCAGGCTGTGGCCTTCCGCGTCCAGCAGGGGCGCAATGCGCCCGGGCTCGCCAAAGGCCGCAAAGATCTTGCCCGTGGCCGTGTGGCGCAGCGATGCGGGCGTGCCGTGGCGCATGGCCACATAGACATGGGTGGGCCCCTCTTCCACGCGGATGATGGTCGGCCCCTGGCCGCTCCACATGGCAATCGACACCGTGCTGCCCACCTCCTGCGCCAGCGCGGGCAGCTCGGCGATCGCCAGGCGCACGGGATCGGCCTGCTGCAGGCTGATCAGCCCCATCTGTATGGCCAGCGGCCCCAGGCCGTAGTGGCCGCTGGCACGGTCCTGCTCCATCAGGCCCAGTTTGCAAAAGCTCACCAGGTAGGGGTGGGCCTTGGCCGCCGTCATCTCGGCCTCGCGCGCCAGATCCTTGAGCGCCATGCGCCGGCCCGTGCGTGCCAGTGCCTTGAGCAACTGGCCGCCGACTTCCACGCTCTGGATGCCGCGCGGGCCGCGCGCGGGCTCGTCATCGCTGCTGTCAGGAAGGAAGACGGGGCTGTTCGGGGAAGAGGCGGCATCGGACATGGCAGGCATTGTGAGGGCTGGAACCCGGAGTTTGCGGCTCCGAGGGTTTTTCACTATGCCAAACGAATTGTTCAATGTTGAATTTTTCCCTAGCATTCAGGCATTCGATAAAAACAAATGCGTTTGTCCATTTCAAAAGCAGGATACCCATGACCACCAAGACCTTTGCCTCCGCCGCCGACCTCGAAATCAAGCAGGTCAGCTTCGACAAGCTCTCCGAGCACGCCTACGCCTACACGGCCGAGGGCGACCCCAACACCGGCATCATCATTGGCGACGACGCCGTGATGGTGATCGACACCCAGGCCACGCCCGTCATGGCCCAGGACGTGATCCGCCGCATCCGCGAGGTCACGGACAAGCCCATCAAGTACGTCACGCTGTCGCACTACCACGCGGTGCGCGTGCTGGGCGCCTCAGCCTTCTTCGCGGAAGGCGCCGAGCACATCATTGCCAGCCAGGACACCTACGACCTCATCGTGGAGCGCGGCGAGCAGGACAAGGCCAGCGAGATCGGCCGCTTCCCGCGCCTGTTCCAGAACGTGGAAAGCGTGCCCGATGGCATGACCTGGCCCACCCTGACCTTCACCGGCAAGATGACGCTGTGGCTGGGCAAGCTCGAGGTGCAGATCCTGCAGCTGGGCCGCGGCCACACCAAGGGCGACACCGTGGTCTGGCTGCCCCAGGACAAGGTGCTGTTCAGCGGCGACCTGGTGGAGTTCGGCGCCACGCCCTATGCGGGCGATGCCTACTTCCAGGACTGGCCGCACACGCTGGACGCCATCGCCGCCCTGCAGCCCGAAAAGCTCGTGCCCGGCCGGGGCGCCGCGCTGCAGACGCCGGCCGAGGTGCAGGCCGGCCTGGCCGGCACGCGCGACTTCATCAGCGACCTGTGGACCGAGGTCAAGGCCGGCGCCGACGCCCAGCAGGACCTGCGCAAGGTCTACGAGGCCGCCTTCGCCAAGCTGCAGCCCAAGTACGGCCAGTGGGTGATCTTCAACCACTGCATGCCCTTCGATGTGACCCGCGCCTACGACGAGGCCTCGGGCCATGCCGACCCGCGCATCTGGACCGCCGAGCGCGACCGCCAGATGTGGGAAGCGCTCGAAGGCTGAACCACGGCGGCGTGCCGGTCCTGAGCACCGGCACGCCTGCCCATCGCACCCGCCCGCGCACCGGCATTCCCTGATGCCGGCGGGGATGGCTGCGCCTTTTCTCTCTCATACGCCCACGACAGAGGACGAACCCCATGTCCCACCCCGCCATCTCCCTGCAAGCGCTGCGCGGCAGCGGCGCAGACATACAGGCCATCCACATCCCCTACGAGCGCCATGCCGACCAGGACGCCGGTGCGGACACGCCCGCCCGGCATCCCGTGGTCATCGTCGGCGCCGGCCCCGTGGGCCTGTCGCTGGCCATCGACCTGGCCCAGCGCGGCCAGCGCGTAGTGCTGCTGGACAACGACTGCCGGCTGTCCACGGGCTCGCGCGCCATCTGCTTTTCCAAGCGCACGCTGGAGATCTGGGACCGCCTGGGCGTGGGCCAGGCGATGGTGGACAAGGGCGTGTCCTGGAACCTGGGCAAGGTCTTCTTCAAGGACCAGCCGCTGTACCGCTTCGACCTGCTGCCCGAGGACGGCCACGAGCGCCCGGCCTTCATCAACCTGCAGCAGTACTACGCCGAGGCCTATCTGGTCGAGCGAGCCCTGCAGCTGCCGCTGATCGACCTGCGCTGGCACAGCAAGGTCACGGCGCTCGAGCCGCAGGCCGAGGGCGCGCTGCTGACCGTGGAGACGCCCGACGGCAGCTACCGCATCGATGCGCAATGGGTCCTGGCCTGCGACGGCTCGCGCTCGCCGCTGCGCGGCCTGCTGGGCCAGGAAAGCCATGGCCGCATCTTCCGCGACCGCTTCCTGATCGCCGACGTGAAGATGCATGCCGAATTCCCCACCGAGCGCTGGTTCTGGTTCGACCCGCCCTTCCACCCGGGCCAGAGCGTGCTGCTGCACCGCCAGCCCGACGATGTCTGGCGCATCGACTTCCAGCTGGGCTGGGACGCCGATCCCGAGGAAGAGAAAAAGCCCGAGAACATCATTCCCCGCATCCGCGCCCTGCTGGGCAAGGACGCGCCCTTCGAGCTGGAATGGGCCAGCGTCTACACCTTCGCCTGTCTGCGCATGGACCGCTTCGTCCATGGCCGCGTGGTCTTCGCGGGCGACAGCGCCCACGGCGTCTCGCCGTTTGGCGCACGCGGCGCCAACAGCGGCGTGCAGGATGCCGAGAACCTGGCCTGGAAGCTGGACCGCGTGCTGCGCGGCCAGGCCGATGCCTCGCTGATCGCCACCTATGGCGCCGAGCGCGAATACGCGGCCGACGAGAACATCCGCAACTCCACGCGCGCTACCGACTTCATCACGCCCAAGAGCGAGATCAGCCGCCTGTTCCGCGACGCCGTGCTGGACCTGGCGCGCGACCATGAATTCGCGCGCCGCATCGTCAACAGCGGGCGGCTGTCCGTGCCGGCCACGCTGCATGGCTCGGCGCTCAACACGCCCGACACCGACACCTTCGACGGAACGCAGCTGCCCGGCGCCGTGCTGGCCGATGCGCCCATGCGCCGGCCCGGCGTGGACGGCACGGCCTGGCTGCTGCGCGCCCTGGGCCCGGACTTCACGCTGCTGCACTTCGGCCCCACGCCGGCCTGGGCGCAGGCGCTGCCCGGCGTGCTCAACCTGTCCATCGCGACAGAGGGCGAGGCCCATGCACCAGACGCCGACCTCATCGATGCGCGCGGCCTGGCGGCCAGACGCCTGGATGCGCGCCCCGGCACCAGCTACCTGCTGCGGCCCGACCAGCATGTCTGCGCGCGCTGGCGCCGCCCCGACGAGGCCGGCGTGCGCGCCGCTCTCCAAAGAGCCTGCGGCGCCGCCGCCACGGCCTGAACCTCTTACGCCCCATCCAAAGGAGACCGCCATGCTGCTGTCCACCCACCCCAACCTGCAGGCCTGCGACGATTTCTACGAAGCCCTGATCGCCACCCACCAGGGGCTCGATACCGCGCAAAGCCATGCCCTCAATGCCCGCCTCGTGCTGCTGCTGGCCAACCACATCGGCCACCAGGGCACCTTGCTGCATGCGCTCGAACTGGCCCGCGCCAGCGCAGGACTTGCGCCTGCCGGCGCGGACCCGGCCGAGCGCGGCGCCGTGACACCGGTCGCCCCGGTGCACGCGGCCGCCTGAAGCCGCGCGCCGCCGCCCGTGCGGCGGCCTGCCATCCCCACAAAGGCGCCCGCCTCACACCTTGGACATCTCACAAGGGCGCCGCATACAACATGGAGACAAGGATGCAACGCAAGCAGTTTCTGGCCGCACTGGCCTGCTCGGGCCTGGCCCTGGCCGCAGGGCCTGCCGCCCTGGCACAGGACAAGCCCCTGGAATGGGTCGTGGGCTATGCGGCCGGCGGCGGCTCGGACGTGGTCGCCCGCGTCATCGCCGAGGCCATGGGCCGCAACATGGAGCGGGTCATCGTCATCAATAACAAGCCCGGCGCAGGCACCAACATCGCGGCCGAGTACAGCGCCCGCTCGCGCGACCACGGCAACCTCATGTTCACGGCCGACTTCGCCACGCTGGCGGCCAACCCCTTCCTGTTCAGCAAGCTCAACTACAACGCCGAGCGCGACTTCAAGCCCGTGGGCATGCTGGTGCGCTTTCCCATGCTGCTGGTGGTCAACAACGAGGTGCCCGCCACCAACCTCGCCGAATTCCTGGCCTGGGCCAAACAGCAAAAGACCGGCGTGAGCTGGGGCTCGGCCGGCCTGGGCAGCCCCCACCACCTGGTGGGCGAGCTGTTCCGGGAGCAGGCGGGCCTCACCAACATGACCCATGTGCCCTACCGCGGAGCGGCCCCTGCCGTGCAGGACGTGGTCGGCGGCCAGATCCCTGCCATGTGGGCCGACAGCGCCACCATCATTCCCTTCCTGAGCGAGAAAAAGCTCAAGGCCATCGGCGTGGCCAGCCCCGCCCGCGTGGACGTGCTGCCCCAGATCGCCACGCTGCAGGAGCAGGGTCTGAAAGGTTTCGAGGGCTATGCCTGGCAGGGCATCGTCGTGCCCACGGGCAGCTCGGCCGAGGTGGTCAAGAAGTTCAGCCAGTCGCTGCAGCAGGCCCTGGCCGACACCCGCACCAAGGCACGCCTGGCCGCCATGGGCGTGGAGCCCATGCCCGGCAGCGCCGAGCAGATGGGCCAGTTCGTGCGCGCCGAGCGCAGCAAGTGGGGCCGGGTGATCTCGGCCAACAACATCAAGCTGGATTGAGCGCCACGCTGCAGACGCAAAAAGGCTGCCGGTCTGGCAGCCTTTTTCGTTGTGGCTGGGGGTTGCGTCTCAGGCCACCGCCGCCGCCTCCGCACTGCGCCCCATCCCCAGATAGGTATCGATGATGCGCCGGTCGTGCAGCAGCTCCCTGGCCGCGCCGCTGAGGGCCACGGCGCCCATCTCCAGCACGTAGGCACGGTCGGCCACCTTGAGGGCGGCGCGCGCGTTCTGCTCGACCAGCAGCACCGAGACGCCGTGGTCGCGCAGGCCGGCCACGACCTGCAGCACCTCGCGCACGATCAGCGGCGCCAGGCCCAGCGAGGGCTCGTCCAGCAGCAGCAGGCGCGGGCGCGCCATCAGCGCGCGGCCGATGGCCAGCATCTGGCGCTCGCCGCCCGACAGGGTGGAGGCCATCTGCGGGCGCCGCTCCCTCAGGCGCGGGAAGATGGCAAAGACCTCGTCCATGCGCTGCGTCTGGTCGCGCAGGCCCCGGCGCCAGCGCGAGAAGCCGCCCAGCAGCAGGTTGTCCTCCACCGACATCTCGCCGAACAGCTCGCGCTTTTCGGGCACCAGGGCCACGCCGTTGGCCACCATGACCTCGACGCCGGGGCGTGCGATGCGCTTGCCGTCCAGATGGATCTCGCCGCGCGAGGGCAGCAGGCCCATGGCGGCCGACAGCAGCGTGGTCTTGCCCGCGCCGTTGGGGCCGATGACGGTGACGATCTCGCCACTGCGCACATCCAGATCCACCTGGTGCACGGCCTCCACGGGACCGTAGGACACGCTCAGGCCCTTGAGCTGCAAAAGGGTATCGCTCATGCCGTCTCTCCGGTTGCCTCGTCGTCGTCGCCGCCGCCCAGGTAGGCATCCAGCACGCGCTGGTTGACCTGGATCTGGGCCGGCGTGCCTTCGGCGATCACGGTGCCGAACTCCAGCACCGTGATGCGGTCCGCAAGATTCATGACGAACTCCATGTCGTGCTCGACGACGAGAATGCCCAGCCCCTCGGCGCGCAGCTGGCGCAGCAGGTCGGCCAGGGCCTGTTTTTCCAGGTGGCGCAGGCCGGCGGCCGGCTCGTCCAGCAGCAGGGCCGCGGGCTGTCCGGCCAGGGCGCGTGCGATCTCCACGATGCGCTGCTGGCCCAGGGCCAGCGAGGCGGCCGGCACGTCGGCGAAGGCGCCCAGGCCGCAGCGCTCGATCTGGCGGCGCGCCTCGGCCAGTACCGAGGCCTCCTCGGCCCGGTCCAGGCGCAGCATGGAGGCCAGCCAGCCCCGGTGCGCGCGCCGGTGCGCGCCCACGGCCACGTTCTCCAGCACGCTGCGCTGGCCCAGCAGGCGCACATGCTGGAAGGTGCGGCCCAGGCCCAGGGCGGCAAAGCGGCGCGAGGGCGCATCGTTCATGGCCTGGTCCATGAAGCGCACCTGGCCCTCGGTGGGCGAGTCCACGCCCGAGATCATGTTGAAGAAAGTGCTCTTGCCCGCGCCGTTGGGGCCGATCAGCGCATGCACCTCGCCGGCCTTGAGCGTCATGGCCACATCGTTGTTGGCCACCAGCCCGCCAAAGCGCTTGGTCACATGCTCGGCCGCCAGCAGCACCTGGCCCGCCACGGGCAGCGCGCGCTGCGCCAGCGGCGCAGCGTCCGCCAGCTTCAGATCGGACACGGGCCGGCGCACCCAGCGCGCCGTGAGCGCCTGCAGCGTGGGCCACAGGCCTTCTGCAAAGCGCTGCAGCACCAGCACCATCAGCAGGCCGAAGACGATGACCTCGAAGTTGCCGCTGGTGCCCAGCAGGGCCGGCAATATGTCCTGCAGCTTTTGCTTGATCAGCGTGATCAGCGTGGCGCCCAGCACCGCGCCCCACAGGTGGCCGGCGCCGCCGACCACGGCCATGAACAGGTACTCGATGCCCACGTTCAGGTTGAAGGGCGCCGGGCTCACGAAGCGCTGCATGTGGGCGTAGAGCCAGCCCGACAGCGTGGCCAGCAGGGCCGCCAGCACGAAGAGCTTGACGCGGTAGTGCGCCGTGTCGATGCCCATGGACTCGGCCATGACGCGGCCGCCGCGCAGCGCGCGGATGGCCCGGCCCTCGCGCGAGTCCAGCAGGTTGTGCAGCAGCCACAGCGCCACCAGCAGCACGGCCCAGATCACCACGCCCATGGCGCGCGGCGAGGCCAGCGAGACGCCGCCGATCACCAGCGGCGCAATGCCCGTGATGCCGGTCTGCCCGCCCAGGAACTCCATGTTGCCGAACAGGTAGTACAGGCTCAGCCCCCAGGCGATGGTGCACAGCGGCAGGTAGTGGCCCTGCAGCTTGACCGTGACCGCGCCCAGCAGCCAGGCCACGACGAAGGTGATGAGCAGGCCCAGCGCCAGGCCCACCCAGGGCAGGCCCGCCGCGCCCACCAGCCCGCCCAGCGCCGCCACCGAGGCCGGCGCCGTGCAGACCCAGGCCGTGGCATAGGCGCCGATGCCCACGAAGGCCGCCTGGCCGAACGAGGTCATGCCGCCCACGCCGGTCAGCATCACCAGGCCTGCCGCCACCATGGCGAACAGGCCGATGTAGCTGAGGATGACGACGGTGAAATCGGGCAGGAAGCCCCAGGACGCGGCCAGCAGCGCAATGGCGGCCACCGTGAGCACGCGCGTGCTGATGCCGCCCGAGGCGGCCTTGGCAGGCGCCGCGGCCTGCGAGGAAACGGGGGCGCTCATTCTTCTTCCTCCACATGGTGGCTATTGCGCGATCGCCACCACAGCACCGGGATGATCAGCGTGAACACCAGCACCTCCTTGTAGGCACTGGCCCAGAACGACGAGAAGGCCTCCAGCAGCCCGACCAGCAGCGCGCCGGCCAGGGCCAGCGGGTAGCTGGCCAGCCCGCCCACGATGGCGGCCACGAAGCCCTTGAGGCCGATCAGAAAGCCGGTGTCGTAGTACACCGTGGTCAGCGGCGCGATCAGCAGGCCGGAGATGGCGCCGATCAGCGCGGCCAGCGCAAAGCTCACGTCGCCGGCCATGGCCGTGGGAATGCCCATGAGGCGTGCGCCCACGCGGTTGATGGCCGTGGCGCGCAGCGCCTTGCCGATCATGGAGCGCTCGAAGAACACGAACAGCAGGGCCACCAGCACCAGGGTCACGCCCACCACCACCAGGGACTGGCCCGAGATCGTGATGTCGCCCAGGCGCAGCTGCGCCTCGGAAAACGCGGGGGTGCGCGAGCCTTCGGCCCCGAAGAACAGCAGCCCCAGGCCGACCAGCACGCCGTGCATGGCCACCGAGACGATGAGCAGCATCAGCACCGAGGCATGGGCCAGCGGCCGGTAGGCCAGGCGGTACAGCAGCGGCCCCATGGGCGTGATCAGCACCAGGGTGGCCAGCGCCTGCAGCATCAGCGAGGACGGGCGCAACCCCCAGGCCAGGGCCACGGCAATGGCCGGCAGCGCCAGGCACCACAGGAAGGTGGCGGGCCAGCTCACCTGGCTGCCCGCGCGCCAGCGCAGCAGGTCCACCACCAGCACGGCGGCGGCCAGGGCCAGCAGCAGCCACAGCGTGGTGGGCACGCGTCCGGCCTGCATCATGGCCAGGGTGAGCGCGCCGAAGGCGACGAACTCCCCCTGCGGGATGAAGATGATGCGGGTGACCGAGAACACCAGCACCAGGGCCAGCGCCATCAGGCCGTAGACGGCGCCGTTGACGATGCCGTCCTGCCCCAGCAGCAGGGCGATTTGCAGATCCATGATCGACTTTCGAGCAGACGCGGCCAAGCGCCACAGCGGCCGCCACCAGGCGCGGCAGCCGCTGCGGCCTCAGGCCTGCAGGTTCAGGGCTGGTACTTCCAGGTACCGTTCTCGATCTTGACCATGACGGCCGCGCGCTGGTCTAGGCCCAGGTGGTCGGTGGGCGTCATGTTGAAGATGCCGTGGGCGCCGGCCACGTCCTTGGTCTGCTCCAGCGCATCGCGCAGCGCGGCGCGGAACTCGGCCGTGCCGGGCTGGGCCTTCTTGAGCGCGGCGGGAATCGCCGCTTCGAGCACGCGGCCCGCATCCCAGGAATGCGCGCCAAAGGTCGAAGCCGTGCCCTTGCCGTTGGCGGCCTCGTAGGCCTCCACATAGGAGACGGCGGACTTCTTGACCGGGTTGCTGTCGGGCAGCTGGTGGGCCACCAGCACGGGGCCGGCGGGCAGCAGCGTGCCTTCCACATCCTTGCCGCCCACGCGCAGGAAGTCGGCATTGGCCACGCCGTGGGTCTGGTAGATCTTGCCCTGGTAGCCGCGCTCCTTGAGCGACTTCTGCGGCAGTGCGGCCGGCGTGCCCGAGCCGGCGATCAGCACCGCATCGGGCTTGGCCGCCATGAGCTTGAGCGTCTGGCCCGTGACCGAGGTGTCGCTGCGCGAATAGGCCTCGGTGGCGGTGAGCTTGAGGCCCTTGGCCTCGGCCACCTTGCGGAATTCCTGCAGCCAGCTTTCTCCATAGGCGTCGTTGAAGCCGATGTAGCCCACGGTCTTGATGCCGGCCTTGGCCATGTGCTCGCCGATGGCGGCGGCCATCATGGCGTCGTGCTGGGGCGTCTTGAAGACCCAGAACTTCTTGGCATCCACGGGCTCGACGATCTTGGCCGAGGCCGCCAGCGTGATCATGGGCGTCTTGGCCTCGGAGACCACGTCCACCATGGCCAGGGAGTTGGGCGTGATGCTGGAGCCCAGGATCACGTCGACCTTGCTCTCGCTGATCAGCTTGCGCGTGTTGGCCACGGCCGCCGTGGTGTCGGAGGCGTCGTCCAGGATGATGTAGTTGACCTTCTGGCCCGCCACCGTGCGCGGCATCAGCGCCACCGTGTTCTTTTCGGGAATGCCCAGCGACGCGGCCGGCCCGGTGGCCGAGACCACCACGCCCACGTTGATGTCGGCCAGGGCCGAGCCCCAGACCGTGGCCAGGGTTGCGGCCAGCAGGCCCAGTTTTGTCATGCGCTTCATGTCTGTCTCCTTTGTGTTGGATGGGGCGCGGTGCCGTCAGGCGCCACAATTTACCGTGGTAACTATTTTTTTGCCAGCGGTTTGATGCACGGGTTTGCCTGGGGTCTGCACGGCCGGCAGGCCTCCGAGGAACAGGTCGGCCACCACGGGGGCCATGGCCTCGTGGTCCAGCGTTCCGTCGGGCCGCAGCCAGGTGAACATCCAGTTCATCATCCCGAACAGCAGCATGGCCAGCGCCTTGGACAGGCCCGCGCCGTCGGCGTCCGGCCGCAGCTGGGCCACCGCCTGGGCAAAGGCCTCGACCACGGCGCGCTCCTTGCCCACCACGCGCTGGCGGTCCTCGTCCTGCAGGAAGCGCACGTCCTCGGTCAGCACGCGGTGGGCATGCCGGGCATGGGCGTACTCCTGCACGAAGCGTTCGATCAGCATGCGCAGCCGCGGCTCGGGCGGCAGGCCCATGGCCTGCACCTCGTCCACCAGGGCCTGCAGCCGCGTCATGTGGCCATCGGTGATGTCCACCAGCAGCGCGTACTTGTCGCGGAAGTAGTGGTAGATGGTGGGCTTGGACAGGCCGCAGGCCTGGGCCACCTCGTTCATCGAAGTGCCGGGGTAGCCGCTGCGCGCGAACAGCGCGGCGGCATGGCCCAGGATCAGTTCGCGCTGGTCGTCGTATCCGGAAGATCGGCCTCGGGCCATGGGACTCCTGTGCGCGCTCAGCGGCTGCGGTGGTCGATCACGCGGCGGGCCTTGCCCACCAGGGTGCGCTCTATGGAATCGGGCCGCAGCACCTCGACCTCGGCGCTCACGCCGACCAGGGTCTTGATGCGCTGCTGCACCCACAGTGCCAGCGCCTCGGTGTCGCCCTGCGTGCCCGGCTGCATCTCGCAGCGCACGGCCAGCCGGTCCAGGTTGCCCTCGCGCGTGACCACCAGCTGGTACTGGCCCGACAGCTGGGCGTTCTGCAGCACGATCTCCTCGATCTGCGTGGGAAACAGGTTCACGCCGCGGATGATGAGCATGTCGTCGCTGCGCCCCACGATCTTGCCCATGCGCCGGAAGCTGCGCGAAGTCGGCGCCAGCAGCCGCGTCAGGTCCCGCGTGCGGTAGCGCACGATGGGCATGGCTTCCTTGGACAGCGACGTGAAGACCAGCTCGCCCTCGCTGCCGTCGGGCAGCACCTCGCCCGTGTCGGGGTCGATGATCTCGGGATAGAAATGGTCTTCCCAGATCACCGGCCCGTCCTTGCTCTCCACGCATTCGCTGGCCACGCCCGGGCCCATGACTTCGGACAGGCCGTAGATGTCCACGGCGTCCAGCCCCGCCTTGCCCTCGATCTCGCGGCGCATGGCCTCGGTCCAGGGCTCGGCGCCGAAGATGCCGATCTTGAGCGAGCTCTCGCGCGGGTCCATCCCCTGGCGCTGCATCTCCTCCACGATCACCTGCATGTAGCTGGGCGTGACCATGATGATGTCGGGCCGGAAATCCTGGATCAGCTGCACCTGCTTTTCGGTCTGCCCGCCCGACATGGGCACCACGGTGCAGCCCGCGCGCTCGGCACCGTAGTGCGCGCCCAGGCCGCCCGTGAACAGGCCGTAGCCGTAGGCCACATGCACCATGTCGCCAGGCCGCCCGCCCGCCGCGCGGATGGAGCGCGCCACCAGGTTGGCCCAGTTGTCGATGTCATTCAACGTGTAGCCCACGACCGTGGGCTTGCCCGTGGTGCCCGAGGAGGCATGCACGCGCGCCACCTTCTGGCGCGGCACGGCGAACATGCCGAACGGGTAGTTCTCGCGCAGGTCCTTCTTGGTGGTGAAGGGAAAGCGGGCCAGGTCGGACAGCGTGCGCAGGTCGGACGGATGCACGCCCTTCTCGTCGAAGGCGCGGCGGTAATGCGGCACATGGTCGTAGGCATGCTGCAGCGACCAGCGCAGGCGCAGCAGCTGCAGCGAGGCGATCTCGTCGCGGCTGGCGGTTTCGATGGGGTCGAGTTCGCCGGGGGCGGGGCGCTGGACAGGCATGGCTGGGCCTTTTCAGACGGGCTGGTCCAGGCCGGGCACGGTGGGCCGGCCCTTGAAGCTGTGCGAGCGGCCACGGAACAGCGCGATCACTTCCTGGCGCTGGTTGGTGACCTGCACGTCATAGACGCCGGTGCGGCCTGCACGCGAGACTTCGCGTGCCTGCGCGGTGAGCACGTCGCCGGGCCGCCCGGGCGCGACGAAGTCCACGCTCAGGCCCGAGGCCACCGTCATCTCGTTGCGCGCATTGCAGGCATAGGCAAAGGCCGTGTCGGCCAGCGCCGTGATGAAGCCGCCGTGGCAGATGTCGAAGCCATTGAGCATGTCGTCGCGCACGGCCATCTCCATGCGCGCCGTGCCGGGCGCGATCTCGGTGATGCGCAGGCCCAGGCCTTGCGCGGCGCGGTCGCGCGCCAGCATGCCGTCGCGCACCTGCTCGGCCAGTCGCTGGGCGGCCTCGCCCGGGGTGTGGGTGTCTTGCATGGCGCCGCTCCTCAGCGGTCCGAGAACACGGCAGCCCGCTTGCCCAGAAAGGCGGCCACGCCCTCCTGGTAGTCGTGGGCTGCGCCCAGCTGGCCCTGCTGGCGCGCCTCGCGCGTGAGCGCATGTTCGTAGTCCAGCAGCTGGGCCGAGTCCATGGCCTCCCGCGTGCGCGCCAGGGCCCGCACCGGCATGGCGGCCAGGCGCTGCGCCAGGGCCTGGGCCTCGCTGCGCAAATCGGCATCTTCCACGCAGCGCCAGATCAGGCCGATGCGTTCGGCCTCGGCCGCAGGCAGCTTGTCGCCCAGCAGCGCAAGGCCCAGGGCGCGCGCACGGCCCACCAGGCGCGGCAGCAGCCAGGTGCCGCCGCAGTCGGGCACCAGGCCGATCTTGGCAAAGGCCTGGATGAAGCTGGCCGAGCGTGCGGCCAGCGCCAGGTCGCAGGCCAGCGCGATATTGGCGCCCGCGCCGGCAGCCACGCCGTTGACGGCGGCCACCACGGGCACGGGCATGGACTTGAGACGCAGGCACAGCGGCTGGTAGCGGCGCTCGATCAGGTCGCCCAGGTTCTGGTCGGGCGCGGCCTCGGGGTCGGACAGATCCTGGCCCGCGCAAAAGCCGCGCCCCGCGCCCGTGAGCACCACGCAGCGCACCGAGGCATCGCCGGCGGCCTGCTCCAGGGCCGAAAGCAGCTGCTCGTGCAGCTGCGCGTTGAAGCTGTTGAGCGCGTCGGGGCGATTGAGCACCAGGGTGCGGACGGCGTCGTGCTGCTCAACCAGAACCAGCGATGGGGGCATGGAAGTCTCCGTGGCCTGTCTGCCGTCTTTATGCGGCAGATCAAACATAATTTACCGAATGGTCGGTAAATGTTAGTCGCCAGACCCTTTCCACCACAAGCGCCCAGGCACCGAGGAAACCCTAGGCCCCATGAAAAAAGGCCCTCACGGGCCGATTTGTCGAAGGTTCAGGGCTTGAAACCCGAGCGCTGCACCACCGGCGTCCACTGGGCGCGGTAGGCCTTGAGCATCTCGGCCGTCTGCGCGCTGCTGCTGGAGACCGGGGTCAGCCGGCTGGCCTCGAATTTCTGGCGCGTGTCGGGCTCCTTCATGATCTCCTGCACCATGCGCGACAGGCGCTCGGCAATGTCGGGCGCCATGCTCTGGGGCGCGAACAAGGTGTTCCAGCCCATGCCCGACAGGTTCAGGCCCGATTCCTTGAGCGTGGGGATGTCCGGCGCCATGGTGCTGCGGCGCTCGCCCGACACGGCCAGCACGCGGATCTTGCCGGCCTCGTGCTGGGGCAGCAGCACGTCGAAGGTGTCGATGGCCAGCGGTACCTGGCCGCCCACCAGGTCGGTCAGCAGCGGGGCCGAGCCCTTGTAGCCCACGGTTTCGGTCCGGACCTTGGCGGCCTCGCCCAGCATCAGCGAGAAGAAGTGCGGCAGGCTGCCCGTGGCCGGCACGCCCACGTTGGCCTGCTGCGGATTGGCACGCAGCCAGGCCAGCAGGTGCGACAGCTGCCTGACGGGCACGGCACTGGCCACGGCCACGCCGAATTCGTAGCGATTAACCTCGCTGACCGGGCGGAAGTCCTTGTCGGGGTCGTAGCCCGAGTCGGGGAACACCAGGGGCGCCACCAGCATCACGGCCGGGTTTGCCAGCAGCAGCGCGGGCTGGGAGGCCGGCGCGTTCTTCACATACTGGGCCGACAGGCGTCCGCCCGCGCCGGGCTTGTTCTCCACCACCACGGGCGAGCCCACGCGCGCCTGCAGCTTGTCGGCCACGATGCGCGCCACGCGGTCGGTGGCGCCACCGGGCGGGTAGCCGACGACGATGCGCAGCGGCGCCTTGCCCGGAAACAGCGGCTCGGCCGCCGTGGCACTTCCAGCCAGCCCGCTGGCAGCCCAAACGGCCGAGGCCGGTGCCAGGGCCAGGATCTGGGTCAGGGTTCTTCGCTGCATCGCAAACTCTCTCCTTGCATGGACGGATTCCCGTGCGGAACGCACGCCGCACAATGTAGCGGCCTCAAAAAGCCCGTTGCCGCCGATATTGACCAGGGTTAACCCGGGGCAAGACGCCCTGCGCTGCTCGGGCATCGCGGCAACCTGGCGAAGCCGACTCGGCGACAATCGCCCACCATGAGCTTCGCCCCCCTGACCAACGACACCTTCCTGCGCGCCTGCCGGCGCCAGGCCACCGACTACACGCCGCTGTGGCTGATGCGCCAGGCGGGCCGCTATCTCCCCGAATACAAGGCCACGCGCGCCCGGGCCGGCAGCTTCATGGGCCTGGCCACCAACGTGGACTACGCCACCGAGGTCACGCTGCAGCCTCTGGAGCGCTTCCCGCTGGACGCGGCCATCCTGTTCTCCGACATCCTGACCGTGCCCGACGCCATGGGCCTGGGCCTGTCCTTTGCCGAAGGCGAAGGCCCGCGCTTTGCCAAGGTGGTGCGCGACGAGGCCGCCGTGGCCGAGCTGGCCGTGCCCGACATGGACAAGCTGCGCTATGTGTTCGACGCCGTGACCAGCATCCGCCGCGCGCTCGATGGCCGCGTGCCGCTGATCGGTTTCTCGGGCAGTCCCTGGACCCTGGCCTGCTACATGGTCGAGGGCAAGGGCAGCGACGACTACCGCCTGGTCAAGAGCCTGATGTATGCGCGCCCCGACCTGATGCACCGCATCCTGTCCGTCAACGCCGACAGCGTGGCCGCCTACCTCAACGCCCAGATCGATGCGGGCGCCCAGGCCGTGATGGTGTTCGACAGCTGGGGCGGCGTGCTGGCCGATGGCGCCTTCCAGGAATTCAGCCTGGCCTACACGAAGCGCGTGCTGGCCGGACTCAAGCGCACGGGCGTCGATGGGCAGGACGTGCCGCGCATCGTCTTCACCAAGGGCGGCGGCATCTGGCTGCCCGACATGAAGGACCTGGACTGCGAGGTGCTGGGCCTGGACTGGACGGCCAACCTGGCCCGCGCCCGCGCCATCGTCGGCGGCGAGGTGGGCGGACCCGGCAAGGCGCTGCAGGGCAACATCGACCCCAATGTGCTGTTCGCGCCGCCCGAGCGCGTGGCCGAGCAGGCGCGCGCCGTGCTCGACAGCTTCGGCGCCCCGCACACCGACAGGACCACCACGGGCCCCACGCACATCTTCAACCTGGGCCACGGCATCAGCCAGTTCACGCCGCCCGAGCATGTGGCCGCCCTGGTCGAGGCCGTCCACGGCCATTCGCGCGCCATGCGCCAGCGCTGAGCGCCCGCCCTGCTCCTCATCACACGCAGGACCGGATGCCAGCGCAGCGCCGGCCCCCTGCCGTGACAGCCACCGGCCCGGCTGGGCCGCGCTGTCCACAGTCCGCGCGCCCGGCCGGCGCTTGCTGCACAAGATGGCCACAGACCATCTTATGCACAGAAAAATCTGAGCGAGGTCTTAGGACTCACAGTTGTCACCCGCGCCTGAACGCGGGCGACATATCGATATAAGCCGTTGTTTTTGAAGATTTTTTTTGATAGCACCGTTTTCAGAATGCACCACTCGGAAAGGTCAGACAAATGGGGGGATGGCCATAGATCCGAATAATCCCCACAAAGTTATCCACAGAAATTGGCGATATACCCAGAAACCCGTAGCCACCGCCCGGGATGTCTGGTGTAGAACGCCGCTTCCCACGCCTCGGACGCTGCCCAAGGCTTATGCTTGGCGGCTTTGTTGCCGCTGTTCGTGCCCTACGGCGCCAGCGTTTTCAGGCCCCGCTTTCTTCCCATGCCCCTTCCCGCCCATACCGTCCATGTCGCCGTCCAGACGCCGGCGCACAGCGCCGTGGGTGATCTGCTGAGCTACACCTGCGAGCAGCCGCTGGAGCCGGGCACCCTGGTGCGCGTGCCGCTGGGACGCCGGGAACTGCTGGGCGTGGTCTGGGACGCGCCGGCCCAGCCGCCCGCCGTGCCCGAAGGCGTGGAGCTGCGCGCCATCTGCGCCGTGCTGGAGGGCATCGCGCCGCTGCCGGCGGCCTGGCGGCGGCTGGTGGCCTTCGCCGCCTACTACTACCAGCGCAGCGTGGGCGAGATCGCCGTGACGGCCTTGCCGCCGCAGCTGCGCGACATGACGGCCGAGCAACTGGCGCGCCGGCTCAGGCCGCCCAGGACCGCCTCCAAGAAAGCGTCCAAGGCCGCACAGGCGACGCAGGCAGTGCAGGCAGCGCAGCCCCTCGCGGCTGCGACTGCAGCGGCGGCGGCAGACATTCCCCCCATCGTGCTCAGCGCAGAGCAGGCCGATGTGTTCGCGCAGGTGGCCGCCCACCCCGGCCCCTTCCTGCTCTACGGCAGCACGGGTAGCGGCAAGACCGAGGTCTACCTGAGGACCACCCAGGCCGCGCTGGATGCCGACCCCGGCGCCCAGGTGCTGGTGATGGTGCCCGAGATCAATCTCACGCCCCAGCTGGAGCAGCGCTTCCTGGCGCGCTTTGCGCCGCAGTATGGCGCGGCCTGCGTGGTCAGCATGCACAGCGGCATGACCAACCCGCAGCGGCTCAAGAGCTGGCTGGCGGCACACACGGGCACGGCGCGCATCGTGCTGGGCACGCGCATGTCGGTGTTCGCCAGCCTGCCGGGGCTGTCGCTGATCGTGGTGGACGAGGAGCACGACGCCAGCTACAAGCAGCAGGAAGGCGCGCGCTACTCGGCGCGCGACCTGGCCATCTGGCGCGGGCGCGATACCGGCGCCAAGGTCATCCTGGGCAGCGCCACGCCCTCGCTGGAGAGCTGGCACGCCAGCCGCCCGCCCAATGCCGACGAGCCGCAGGGCGGCCGCTACCTGCGCCTGCACATGCCCAGCCGCATCGGCGCGGCCGCCCTGCCGCGCGTGCGCCTGGTGGACATGGGCCAGCAGCCGCGCAAGGCCGTGTTCTCGCCGCCGCTGATCGATGCCATCACCGAGCGTGTGCAGCGCGGCGAGCAAAGTCTGGTGCTGCTCAACCGCCGCGGCTTCGCGCCCGTGCTGTTCTGCGCCGACTGCGGCTGGAAAAGCGACTGCCCGCACTGCAGTGCCCACCAGGTCTTCCACAAGGCCGACCGCACGCTGCGCTGCCACCACTGCGGCTACACCCAGCGCGTGCCCATGGCCTGCCCCGGCTGCGGCAATCCCGACATCCTGCCGCTGGGCAAGGGCACGGAGCAGCTGGAGGAAGAACTGGCCCGCCTGCTGCGCAACGTGCAGCGCCCCGACCGCGAGCCTGCCCGCGTGGCGCGCATCGACGCCGACACCACGCGCGCCAAGGGCGCGCTGGAGGAGCAGCTGGCCCAGGTGCATGCCGGCGACATCGATGTGCTGGTCGGCACCCAGATGGTGGCCAAGGGCCATGACTTCCGGCGCATCACCCTGGTGGCCGCCGTGCAGCCCGACAGCGCGCTGTTTTCCAGCGACTACCGCGCGCCCGAACGCCTGTTCAGCCTGCTGATGCAGGCGGCCGGCCGCGCAGGGCGCGACGCGCACTACGTGGCCGCCCAGGGCAGCCATCCGGAGATGTGGATACAGACGCATGACCCGTCCCATCCCGTCTACACCGCGCTGCGCTCGCACGACTACCCTGCCTTTGCGGCGCGCCAGCTGCGCGAGCGGCGCGATGCGGGCATGCCGCCGTTTGCCTTCCAGG
Source organism: Delftia sp. WSY_7 (assembly GCF_043104845.1). Taxonomy (NCBI): domain Bacteria; kingdom Pseudomonadati; phylum Pseudomonadota; class Betaproteobacteria; order Burkholderiales; family Comamonadaceae; genus Delftia; species Delftia sp. WSY_7. The sequence goes on from NZ_JBICLB010000024.1 coordinate 50,106, forward strand.
CCATCGTGCGGGCCGATGCGCGCAGCCAGGAGGCCGCCCAGGCCTTTCTGGCCGCCGCCGCCCAAGCCGCGCGCCAGGCCGGCCTGCCCCATGTGGACGATGTGTTTCTCTACCCGCCCATTCCCATGTCCGTCCAGCGCGTGGCCAATGTGGAGCGGGCGCAGATGCTGATCGAGTCGGCCCAGCGGCCCGCCCTGCTGCGCTTTCTCTGGGCCTGGCAGGCGCATCTGCACTGGATCAGGGCACAGCCCGAGCACCGCGCCCTGGTGCGCTGGCTGGTGGACGTGGACCCGCTGGCCATCTGAACGTGGCACAGCCTCTGGAACGGCCCCAAAAAACCTCAAGCCTTTCAGGCCTTTGGTGCAATCCCACAAAGCGTTCACCGCTCCTTTTTCGGAAGCGCTTTTAGCGCATCCGCCGCACGGCTCCCATCGGGATTTGCGCTGATGCAGGCGGGGCATGTTTATTGCATCGTGCCGCATTCAGCCCACAAGGCTGGATCATTCAATGCCTTTCCAGGAGCGATACATGCCGTTCACCCCCTTCCGTATGACCTTGATGGCCGTCGCGCTTGCGCTGGCAGGCTGCGCGTCCCAGCCCGGCGCCAGCCAGGCCCCCGCAGCCGCAGCGCCCGCCGCGGCGACCGCCCCTGCACCCGCTCCCGCCGCACAGGCCGGCAAGCCCAACGTGGTCGTCCTGGCCACGGGCGGCACCATTGCCGGCGCGGGCGCCAGCGCCGTCAACAGCGCCACCTACACGGCCGCCAAGGTCCCCGTGGACAAGCTGCTGGCAGGCCTGCCCGAGCTGAGCAACATCGCCAACGTCTCTGGCGAGCAGGTCTTCCAGATCGCCTCCGAAAGCTTCACCAACAAGGAACTGCTGACGCTGGCACGCCGCGTCAACGAGCTGGCCAAGCAGCCCGGCGTGGACGGCATCGTCGTCACCCACGGCACGGACACGCTGGAGGAGACCGGCTACTTCCTGAACCTGGTGGTGCCCACCGACAAGCCCATCGTCATGGTCGGCTCCATGCGCCCCGGCACGGCCATCTCGGCCGACGGCGCGCTGAACCTGCTGGGCGCCGTGGCCACGGCCGCCTCCAAGGACTCGGCGGGCAAGGGCGTGCTGGTCAGCATGAACGACAACATCGACTCCGCGCGCGATGTGGCCAAGCTCACCAACATCAAGACCAATGCCTTCTCCAGCCAGTGGGGCCCGCTGGGCATGGTGGTCGAGGGCAAGACCTACTGGTTCCGCGCCCCCGTCAAGCGCCACACCAGGGGCAGCGAGTTCAACATCGAGCAGATCACCGACCTGCCCGCCGTGGACATCGTCTATGGCTACGGCAACGTGCCCGCCACGGCCATCGACGCGCTGGGCAAGGCCGGCGTCAAGGCCATCGTGCACGCCGGCACGGGCAACGGCTCGGTGGCCGACCGCATCGTGCCCAAGCTCAATGAACTGCGCCAAAAGGGCGTGATCGTGGTGCGCAGCTCGCGCGTGCCGGCCGGCTTCGTGCTGCGCAACGCCGAGCAGCCCGACGACAAGTACGACTGGGTCGTCGCCCATGACCTGAACCCGCAGAAGGCCCGCCTGCTGGCCGCCGTGGCCCTGACCAAGACGCAGGACACGAAGCAGCTGCAGCGCATCTTCTGGGAGTATTGATAGGCACCCCCTGAGGCGCTGGCGCGCCTTCCCCCTCTCTACCCGCTTCGCGGGGGAGGGGGACGACACCCTCGGTGCGGGGCGGCCCTTCCTCGGTGTCTCTCGCCTTGGGGTGCGTCGGTTTTTTGCGTTGCGCCCTGAAAGCCCGGTCATTTTTGGCCGGGCTTTTTCTATTGCCGCTTGCTAGTTCGATGTGAACAGCGGGGTGAGGGGGCCTTGGGCGATGTGGCAGTGCGCTTGTTCGAGGGCCTGGGCGAAGGCGTCGGAGCGCAGGTAGGCGTATTCGACGGCGCGCTGGGCGCCTATGGCGTCGCCCTGGACGGGGGCGGTGGCGGGGTGGCACATCATGAGGCTGCCGGGCTGCAGCTGGGCCAGCCATTGGGCCATGTGGCGGCCATAGCCTTCGGGCGTGGGCTTGTCGAAGGCGTAGACGCCGCCGAAGCCGTGGTTGAGCGGCACGCCCTGGCGGCGCAGGCGGCGGGTGGTGGTCCAGCCGCCGAGCAGGGCGATGATGGCGGCCTTGGGGTCGCGCCAGAGCTGGCCGGCCGGGGTGGTGGAGCGGACCCAGGGCAGGTCGTCGGCGTTGTCGCCATAGCGCTGGCGCAGTTCCTGCACCAGCGCGGCGCGCACGCCGGGGAGCTGGTGCACGTGCTGGTGGCCGTCGATGAAGTCGGGGGCCATGCCCAGCGCGTCCTCGAAGGCGTCGAGCTGGCGGCGCCAGGCGTCGCGCATGGCGGCGCTGCCCAGCCGTCCTGCGTAGGCGCGCGCAATCACCGCCCCTATGCCGGAGGAGGGCTGCAGGCCATGGCCTTCGGTCAGGTTGAAGTGCAGGCCCAGCGACAGGCGCGGGCGCAGCGCGGGCAGGCGCCTGGCCGCCTGCCTCCAGTGCGGCGAGGTGGTCATGCAGCTGGTGGCCGACAGCCGGCCCTGCAGCGTGAGCTGCTCCACGGCTTCATCGACCAGGGGGTGCAGCGCATAGTCGTCGGCGCACAGGACGACGGTTCTGGCCGGGGACTTCTCCCCGTTTATGGCAGGCATGGTGTTCATGGGGATTCCTTGCGTCCGGGGGCCGCAAAGGCCCAGAACTTGGCCAGGACGAAGGTGCCCACCGCCACCAGCACCAGCACCAGGGCCAGGCTCCAGAAATAGTGCCAGTGCAGCCAGTGCAGGGCCGCCCAGTACAGCAGCTCATTGGCCACGAAGGAGACGCAGGCCACGGCGAAGTATTTGGCCACCACGGCCCGGCCACGCGCCTGGGTCTGCACGAAGGTGAACAGCGCATGGCCGTTGTAGCTGACCACGAAGGCCACGAGAAAGGCCAGCACATTCGCATGCAGCGGCGCCATGCCCGCCAGCTGCACCAGCAGGGCGACCACGGCCAGGTGCGTGGCGGCCGCGCAGCCGCCCACCAGCACGAACTGCAGCGCCTGCGGCAGGCGGCGCAGCTGCGCGATCACATCGTGCATGGCTACTCCCGCGGCGCCAGCGGGCTGCGGTCCTCGTCGCGCGCCAGCAGATAGGTGGGACGGCGCTTGACCTCGTCATAGATCCGGCCGATGTACTCGCCCAGGATGCCGATGGACATCAGCTGCACGCCCGAGAACAGCATGATGCTGGCCGCCAGCGTAGGCCAGCCGTCCAGCGGGTTGCCGAAGATCAGCGTCTCCATGGTGATCCACAGCCCGTAGAGCAGGGCCGCCAGCGAGATCATCCCGCCCACGATGCTCCACACGCGCAGCGGCAAGGTGGTGAACGAGGTCAGCCCCAGCAGGGCCAGCGAGCCCAGGCGCCGGAAATTGAAGCTGGACGCCCCGGCCGTGCGGTCGGCCGGCACGAACGGCAGTGCCGCCGCCTTGAAGCCCACCCAGGCGTACAGGCCCTTCATGAACCGGTGGCTCTCGGGCAGTGCCTTGAGCGCGTCGGCCACGCAGCGGTCCAGCCAGCGGAAGTCGCCGGCATTGGGCGGGATCTTCACCAGGTTGCCGGCATTCATGAGCCGGTAGAACAGATTGGTGCCCACGCGCTTGGCGCCGCTTTCGGCGCCCCGGTCGGCGATCACGCCATAGACCATGTCGTAGCCGGACTGCCACAGCTCGCACATCTGGGGCAGCATCTGCAGCGGATGCTGGAAGTCGGCGTCGATCAGCACCACGGCATTGCCGCGCGCATGGTCTATGCCGGCCGACAGGGCCGCCTCCTTGCCGAAGTTGCGAGACAGCGCCAGGTAGCGCACGGGCAGCTCCTGCGCCATGCGCAGCGCGATCTCGTGCGTGGCGTCGCGGCTGCCATCGTTGACGACGATCAGCTCGTAGTCGGGCGTCAGCGTGCGCACCATCGCGTCCAGGGCGCGCAGGAACGCCTCCAGGTTGCCCTCTTCATTGTGGGCCGGCACCACGCAGCTCAGCCGCAGCGGCGCGCGCGGCAGCATTCCCTTGGGAGCGGCCGGAGCAATGTCAGCATGCAATTCGGTCATAGGCCAGCATTGTCAGCGGGCTGGCTGCCCGCGCGCGGCAACACATCAAAAACCGCATACGCATAAGGTGTGGGCACAGGAAAACGCCAGCCCGAGCGTTGCAGCGTGAGCACACGCGGCTCCTGCGGCAGGCCCAGCTTCGCCAGCCAGGCCTGCGCCTGCCGCTCGCAATCGCGCGATTTCGCGGTCGGCCCGGGCTCGCCGGCCACGGGGCCGCGCGGGCACAGCAGCAGGCCGGGCTGGCGGCGCCAGTCCGGCAGCGCCAGCACACGCGCATATTCGCTGTCGGGCAGGCCGGGGATGGTGCGCAGATGCGGCTGTGCATAGAAGGAGAGCATGGCGTTTTCCGCCCAGTCGCCGCCCACCCACTGCAGCGGCTGCTCCGGGTGGCGCTGGTTCCAGGACAGCACGATGGCCTGGGCCGCATCGGCCGCGGGCCGGTAGTAGTCGGAACTGCTCTTGCGCGCATTGCCCCAACCCGCGGCCACGCCAATCACCAGCACCACGGCCAGGCTCGGCCACCAGGCGCGGCGCAGCGCGGCCAGGGCGGCCTGCGTCGCGGCAGGCGCCTCGGCGTCCAGGTTGCGCAGCCACAGCAGCACGAAGGCATAGCCGATGGGAATGGCCCAGGGCGTGGACAGCTCCACCACGCCGGTGGCGCCAAAGCCCAGCGTCGTCAGCCAGGGCATGAGGGCCAGCCAGAACAAGGTGTCGCCCCGCCCCTGCCAGGCCCAGCTGCGGCGCAGAAAGCGCGCGCTCCAGCGCAGCCAGCCACCGCCTTGCTGGCGGGCCTGCATGAAGCCATACACCAGGCACACGGCCAGCCAGGCCGGCAGCCAGTAGAAGATGGGCGCCAGCGCAAAGCGCAGCACATAGCCCCACACCACCTGCCCGCCGCCCTGGTCCATGGCATAGCCCAGCGTCACCCACTGGTGGTGGGCAATCCAGGCCACATGCGGCGCCAGCGCCAGGCCAAAGGCTGCCAGCGCCACATAGGGCCTGGGAGTGAGCAGCCACTGGCGACCTTCGCGCACCAGGAGGATGGGCAGCAGAAAACCGGCCAGGAACACGCCGCTGTAGTACTTGCTGAGCATGCAGGCGGCCGAGACCACGCCCAGGGCCACGCTGAAGGTCAGGCCCCGCACACCCTTTTCCTGCCAGCTGGCCAGCAGCAGGGCCGCCGCCCAGGGCCACAGGGACAGCAGCTGGCTGTTGGCGTTGAACTTGCCGGCCAGCGTCGTATACGGGAAGCACCACAGCAGCAGCAGCGCCCCCAGCGGCGCCAGGCGCGCCAGCCCCAGGCGCCGGCCCAGCACATAGACACCCCACAGGCCCACGCCCACATTGGCATAGGACAGCAGGCGGTAGAAGGCGTCGTTCTGCGGAAACACCATGAACCACAGGCCGACCACCCAGGCGAAGAACGGCGGGTGCTTGTGCGTTCCCAGCTGCAGCGGCTGGGACCAGGCATAGTTCTCCAGCATGTCGTGGTAGCCGTCCAGATTGCCATTGGCCAGCCAGGACACCAGGGCCCAGAGCAGGCAGGCCAGCGTCACCATCCAGAGCAGGCCCGCGCCCGTGGGGGCGCCGGCCGGGACAGAGGGGGAGGGTTTCATGCAATCCCGTCAAGGTGGTGAAAAACATGGGCGCGATTGTAGAGAGCGCCAGCCTGCCGACAGGCCTGGACTGACCGGGCCTGCCCAGGCCTGCCGCTCGGACCTGCTCAGGTCATCAACGCCACGGCACCCGAGAAACTCAGGAAGGCCAGCACCGTGGACACCAGGATGATGCGGGCCACCCGCCCGCCATGCGCACCGAAGCGCTCGGTCAGCAGCGAGACATTGCTGGCGCTGGGCAGTGCGGCCAGCAGCACCAGGGCCACGAAGGCCTCCTCACCCAGCGGCAGGCCCAGCGCCATGGCCGCGCGGGCCACGGCCCAGACCAGCAGCGGATGGACCAGCAGCTTGGCCAGCGCGATGGGCACGTAATCGCGCGCGGCCACGCGCTCATGGCTGTTCATCTGCGAGCGCGCCAGCACGGCGCCTATGGTGAACAGCGCCACGGGCGAGGCCGCGCCCGCCAGCATGGCCACGGTGCGGTCGATGGGGCCGGGCAGCGTCCAGCCCGCAGCCGACGCCACTGCGCCCAGCACGATGGACCAGGGCATGGGGTTGGAGGCCATGCCCGCCAGCGCGCGGCGCAATGCCACCGTCACACCGTGCCCGCCCGGCATTCCGAGGCGCGACAGCGCAATGCACAGCGAGGTGGTCACCACCATGTCGATGGCCATGGTGACGATGACCGGGCCCGTCGCACGCTCGCCCAGCAGCGCCACCAGCATGGGCACTCCCATGAAGCCGGTGTTGGGAAAGGCCGCCACCAGCGCGCCGAAGGCCGCATCGTTCCAGCCCACGCGCCGCACGGTCAGCGCCACGGTGGCGCCCACCATCAGCAGCGCGCACGGCAGGTAGACCACGGAGACGCCCACATCCAGCAGTTGCGCGATCGGCGTCTGCGCGCCAAAGCGAAACAGCATGCAGGGCAGCGCGAAATACAGCACGAAGGCGTTGAGCCCCGGTATCGCCGCCTGCGGCAGCACGCCACGCCAGGTGGCTGCGAAGCCGCAGGCCACGAGAGCGAAGAAGGGGAAGGTGATCAGCAGGACGGACAGCACGCGGCGATTCTGGCAGCAAGCCGGCGCGTACGCTGCGCGCCCGTGGCGCACCGGTGACGGCGGGCGAAAAAAAACCTGCCGGAATCCGTCTCCGGCAGGTCTGGCGGCAAGAGCGCGGGCGCTCTCAGAGTGCCAGGTCCTTTTCGATCTCCTGCACCTTGCGGCGGGCCAGCGCCAGGTTGGAGCGGCTCTTGTCCAGCACCAGGTAGAAGAACACGCCTTCATGGGCGGCCACGGGCCGGATGACGTGGTACTGGTGGGTCAGGGTGATCAGGATGTCGTCGATGGCATCGTCCAGCTTGAGCATGCGCATGGTCTTGAGCTTGGCGCGCACCACCTCCGTGTTGCCGGCGGCGGCCAGCTCCATGTCGAGGCCGGAGCCCGCGCTGCCCATCAGCATGCCGCTGGTGCTGTCCACCAGGGCTGCGCACAGGGCGCCATCGATGCCCAGCAGGCCGTTCAGAGAATCATGTATCGAAGCCATATGCCACCTCTTTCAAATAGCAAGGGCAGGCGATGCGATGGACTCATCGCGCCCGCTCCTCGGGGGAGAAAACTCTTGAATCGGATACGGGGATCAGAGACGGGACAGATCGCCGGCCACTTCGCCCGCGGCCCACAGCGCACGTCCCAGCAGGGCGCTTTGATCGACCACCATGCACAGGATGGCCGGGTGGCTGCCGCCCACGGCCTGGAAAAGGACGGTACCCAGTTCGGTCTCGAAGGTCAGGCGGTGGCAGGACTTGTGGCCTATCTCGGCGGCCACGGCCTTTGCCATGGCCATCAGCGAGCCCGCCATGGCAGACAGGCGCTCCGTCGGCAGCTCGCTCTTGACCCGCAGGGCCGTGATCTCGAAACCATCGGGCGTGCACAGCAAGGCGATATGCACGCCCTCGAGAGGCGCCACCACGCGATTGAGTGCAACTTGGCCAGCTTCGATCACGGTGGAGGAAATCTGGGGATGCGTTGGTGTCTTCATGCCTGACTTTGCAAGGAAAGCAAGGAAACGAGCACCCCCAGCGCATCCAGCAACTGCTGCCGGTCACGGGGGTCCGCCTGGATGACAGGCACTATACCGCGACCTCGATCGGCCAAGGCGGTGCTGAACGCCTCCTGCTGTTGTTCGCTGGCGTCACGGCAACTGAGCAGCAGCACCTGGGGTTCGACCTCCAAGGTGGCGATCTCGGACAGGAGCTGCGCGGCATAGTCCGGCGCCGAGGCATCGCGCACATCCACCATCAGCAGCACGCCCACCGAAGCATTGAGCACCCAGCGGCGCACGAAGTCGAAGCGGTCCTGGCCCGGGCTGCCCACCAGCTGCAGCCGCATTCCCTCGCCCAGATCGATCTCGCCGAACTCCGCGCCCACGGTGGTGAACTCCTTGGAATGGGCGGCCCGGTCGAGATTGGGCACATCCGTTGCGGCCATCAGCGCTCCGCACAGGCTGCGCAGCGCCGTGGTCTTGCCGATGCCCATGGGGCCGATCAGGCTCACCCGCACCAGTCCCGCACCGGGCTGGTCGCTCATCCACATGCTCATGCCTGCCCTCCGCGGCGTATCCAGCCGGTCAGCCGCTGCACCCACTGGCGCGACAGGCCTGGCGCCACGGCAGTGGCAGCCCCGTGCGCCTGCGCGCGGTGGCCGCCCAGCGGCGTCGGATCGTCCGCACGGGCCGGCCTCAGGCTGCAATCGAGCGTGCCGCGCAGCCGGGGGTGGCGCAGCAGCTCGGCCACGGCGGCAGGCGCCATGCCGCTGTGCTCGCACAGTGTGGCCACATCCATCGGGCCACGGCACAGCATGGCCAGGGCCCGCAGGGATTCGGCACTGTTCCAGGGCGCGGGCAGCGCCACCCAGGCCTTGAGCCGGAATTGATAGCGGCAGCCCTCAGCCTGCTGCCGAAGGTCATCCAGCGCGCGCACCAGGGTCTGCGAGGACGCCACCTGCTGGCGCACCGTCCAGTCCATGAGAAAGACGGCGGCCCGGTCCAGCATGTCGATCAGGTCGGAGAGCGTGAAATCCAGATCCAGATAGGTGGCCAGGCGCTGGGGCGTGCGTTCCAGGTGCTGCCCCTGGGGCACACCGCCCACATAGACCACGCAAGGCAGCCATCCGGCCGCCTCGGGCACGGGCAGGCTGCCGTCCACCACCAGCACCTGGGCGCTGACCAGGGGCACCTGCCGCCAGCCGCGCAGCGACTTGCGGGACGCCACGGCAAACAATGTCTCAAAACGCTGCTTGAGCAGCGGCGACCACAGCTCGGCAGCCAGGCCAATCTCATCGGTAGTGCGAGCCAACTTCAACGCCTCCCCGGATAGCAGCGGGAAATGAACAGATCGAGGTCGCCTGGAGCAAATATAGGCGAGCACTGATATTTTCGATAGTTTTCGCTCAACGATCACACCCATCAATGTGAACTTTTCTATCGGTGGCTGTACAGCCACAGACAGCTCCCCGCGGGTCGCGAGATTTGTCGCCGAATTCCAAGGGTGCTTACACCTGCCCGGACGGCCCCGATCCCCGAAGCGGTATGCTCCCGCTTCCCTCACTTTCACGCCTTTCCCCGCGCAACGCACCCATGTCCGCAGGACTCAATCTGGCCCAGCTCCAGGCCGTCCACTACACCGAAGGCCCCTGCCTGGTCCTGGCCGGCGCGGGCTCGGGCAAGACACGCGTGATCACGCACAAGATCGGACGCCTGATCGAGACGGGCATGGCGCCACGGCGCATCGCAGCCATCACCTTCACCAACAAGGCAGCGGCCGAAATGCGCGAGCGCGCAGCCGGCCTCATCGGCCGACAGGCCAAGGATGTGCTGGTCTGCACCTTCCACGCCCTGGGCGTGCGCATGGTGCGCGAGGACGGCCATGTGCTGGGCCTCAAGCCCCAGTTCAGCATCCTGGATGCCGACGACGTGACGGGCATCCTCAAGGACTGCTCGGGCGGCACCACCGACCTGGCCACGGCGCGCCAGTGGCAATGGACCATCAGCAACTGGAAGAACGCCGGCTGGGACAGCCGCAAGGCCCTGGCCATGGCCCAGGACGACAACGAACGCAGCACGGCGCTGATCATGCAGCGCTACGAAGAGCGCCTGACCGCCTACCAGAGCGTGGACTTCGACGACCTGATCGGCATGCCCATGCGCCTGCTCAAGAACCACGCCGAGGTGCGCGAGAAATGGCAGCGCCTGCTGGGCCATGTGCTGGTGGACGAATACCAGGACACCAACGCCACGCAGTACGAGCTGCTCAAGCTGCTGGTGGGCAGCCGGGCCCACTTCACGGCCGTGGGCGACGACGACCAGAGCATCTACGGCTGGCGCGGCGCCACGCTGGACAACCTCAAGAAGCTGCCGCTGGAGTTCCCGCAGCTCAAGGTGATCAAGCTGGAGCAGAACTACCGCTCCACCTCGGCCATCCTGCGTGCGGCCAACAACGTGATCCAGCCCAACCCCAAGCTCTATCCGAAGACGCTGTTCTCGGAGCTGGGCGAAGGCGAGCCCGTGCGCATCGTGGACTGCGACACCGAGGAGCACGAGGCCGAGCGCGCCGTGGCCCGCATCCAGAGCCTGCGCGCGGCCAGCAACCCGCCGCCGGACTGGAAGGATTTCGCCATCCTCTACCGCGCCAACCACCAGGCCAAGCCCTTCGAGAAGGCCTTGCGCAAGGCCAACATTCCCTACAAGGTCTCGGGCGGCACCAGCTTCTTCGACCGCGCCGAGATCAAGGACCTGTGCGCCTGGTTCCGGCTGTGGATCAACAACGACGACGACCCCGCCTTCCTGCGCGCCATCGGCACGCCCAGGCGCGGCATAGGCCACACCACGCTGGGCAAGCTGGGCGAGTTTTCCTCGCAGCACAAGCTCAGCATGTTCGGCGCCCTGTTCGCGCACATGCTGGAAGCGGCCCTGCCCAAGAAGGCGCATGACAGCCTGCTGGAGTTCGGCCGCTACATCAACGACCTCGAATACCGCGCCCGCCACACGCTGGGCGCCGAGCAGTCGCGCGGCTTCATGCTCGACTGGCTCAAGGAGATCGGCTACGAGCAGTACCTCTACGACAGCGAGGACAGCGAATCGGTGGCCGCCGCGCGGTGGAGCAACGTGCTGGAGTTCTGCGACTGGATGGCCCAGCGCGCCGGCGGCCAGATCGAGGATGCGGCGGGCACGACCACGCACACCGAGGTCAAGAGCCTGCTGGAGGTGGCGCGCAACATCGCCCTGCTGTCCACCATCAGCGAGCGCGAGAAGGAGCAGGACATGGTCATCCTGTCCACGCTGCACGCCTCCAAGGGCTTGGAATGGCCGCATGTGATGCTGGTCGGCGTGACCGAGGGCATGCTGCCCTTCAAGCTCGACGACGACGATGGCCGCCAGCAAAAGGTCAGCGACGAGACCGCCCAGCGCCTGCAGGAAGAGCGCCGCCTCATGTACGTGGGCATCACGCGCGCCCGGCGATCGCTGGCCGTGAGCTGGACCAAGCGCCGCAAGAAGGGCCGCGAGATGGTCTCCACCCTGCCCAGCCGCTTCATCAAGGAAATGGGCCTGGACGCCGCCACCTCGCGCGAAGACCCGCGCGAGAAGCTGCGCCAGCTGCGCGCCGAGTTCGCGCTCAAGGCACAGCAGTCCACGCCCGCCGACTCCTGATTCCCCGAAAGACACCGCATGCGTTTTTACCGCCCCGTTCTCAGCCTGGCGCTGGTGGCCGTGACCGCCGCCTGCTCCAGCACCGCCTTGCAGCCCACCGCACAGCCCACCCCACAGTCCACCGCCCAGACCAAGGCCGCACCCAAGGCCGCCCGCACAGCCTCCGCACAGCCCCCTCTCTCATGCCCCGAGGGCGAGGAAATGAAGGACAGCCAGCTGCAGGGCGAATGGACCGGCACGGTCGAAGGCCAGGCCCAGCCCGTGCGCCTGCAGCTGGGACCGCACCCCCAGTGGAAGGGCAACGTCAAGGGCACGATCGCGCGCGGCGCAGACACCCGGCCCATGGTCGGCGACGTGGCCGATGACCACATCACGCTGGAAGAAAGCGCCGACGGCAAGCGCATCACCGCCACCTGGCTGGGCGATGTCGTCGAAGGCAGCTGCGCCCGCGAGATCCGCGGCAACTACCTCGAAGGCGAGGATGCCGCGCCCCGGCCCTTCGTGCTGCGCAAGCTCGCGCCCTGACCGGCCCCCGAGCCTGCACACGAGCCCCCTGCTGCCTCTTCACTCATTACCCCTTACTCTTCGCTCCTTCCATCACCGGACCCCTGCCATGACGAATCCTCCACACCTGGATCGCCGCAAGCGCCCAAGCCGCACGCCGACACCCCTGCAGTGGGCCCTGGCCATGGGCCTGGGCGCCACGCCCTGGCTCGGCGCCCAGGCGCAGACAGCGCCCCGCCCCCTGTCCGAGGACGCCTGGCGCCAGTGCGCCGCCACCACGGACAACCAGTCTCGCCTGGCCTGCTTCGACACCTGGGCACAGCAGCAGCAACCGCTGACCGCGCCGCCAGCCACCGGCTGGAGTGCTCCGGCCGCCAGCGCCGCAGCCGATCCTGGCGCCCTGCCCACGCCCGCCCCCGTGGTGACGGCCGACAGCGGCCAGGGCCTGGCGCTGCCCACCACCCCCACCAACGGCGGCTGCCGCGACCCGCGCTACAGCGAGCTGTCGCGCTACTTCGAGCTGGAACCGGGCAGCGACTGCGGCACCTTCAGCTTCCGCGGCTATCGGCCCATGTCCGTGTCCGTGGTGACGGCCGACCATGTCAACCGGCAGCCCACCACGCCCGGCAAGGACCCTGCGCAGTCGCAGCCCTACAAGACCGAGGAAATGCGCGTGCAGCTGTCGGTGCGCACCAAGGTCGCCCAGGGCCTGCTGACCGGCAGCACCTCGGCGGGCAAGGACTCGCTGTGGGTCGGCTACACCCAGCAGTCGTACTGGCAGCTGTTCAGCCCCGCCATCTCGCGGCCCTTCCGCAACACGGACCACGAGCCCGAGATCTTCTACGTCTACCCCACCGATGCCCGGCTGCCCTTCGGCTGGCGCTGGCGCTACAGCGGCGTGGGACTGGTGCACCAGTCCAACGGCCAGAGCGATCCGCTGTCGCGCAGCTGGAACCGCTGGTATCTGATGACCGGCTTCGAGCTGGACAACCGCTGGCAGCTGCACGCCAAGGCCTGGCAGCGCATCCGCGAAAGCGCCGAGCACGACGACAACCCGCGCATCCAGGACTACATAGGCCGGGGCGAGGTGAAACTGGGCTGGAACGTCAATGCGCAGAACTATCTGGGCTTCACTGCGCGCGGCTCGCTGGGCCAGGGCCGCGGCTCCGGCCGCGTCGAATGGCTGCGCACCCTAGGCGAAGGATGGAACGGTGGCAAGAGCAATTTGCGCCTGCATGTCCAGCTTTTCAGCGGATACGGTGACAGCCTGATCGATTACAACTACAAGCGCACCGTGCTCAGCGTGGGCTTCAGCCTTCTGGACTTCTAGAAGGCCGGCCCTCGCGGGCACGCTTTGCCGCTTGCCCTTCGCGGGGAAGCCCCGCCCCGCTGGCTGCATTGCCAGCGGCCGGGGCCATGCGTCAGAATGCGCCGATGCCCCGGGCCTTTCCACACAGGCCCGGAAACCCGCCCCAGAACGAACCGCGGAGGTCCGCCATGGATTTGCAATACCAGCTCAAGGCCGGCAGCTACTGCCTGTACGACATGCGCGAGACGCCCAGTGCCATCACGGGCGAGCGCCGCTGCCGGCTCAGGACCGAGCTGGTGGCCATTGCCTTCGACCTGGTCACGGGCCAGGTCCATGAGCATGGCTCGCCCACGCGCATCCATGCCTGGGCGCTGTGCACGCGCAGGCGGCTGCGCGCGGCCGGCGACTGGGACCAGGCCGACAGCATCGTCGTGGTCTCCGGGCCCCTGCCGGTGGATGAGATCAACAAATGCCTGGGCATACGCGGCTACTGCCGCCGCATGTTCCAGCGTCTGGCCAGCCTGCCGCACGGCAAGCTGCAACCCCACGCGCATGCGCACGCTCATGGTGCCTACGGAGCTTACGGCGCCCATGCAGGCCGGCACCAGTCCCATCAGGGCCAGCAACGGCGGGCCGCCTGAAAGCCCGCGCGCGCCCGGCACCCCCTCACTCGGGACCCAGGTCCTCTTCCCCTTCTTCATCGTGCGGCTCGGCATGCTTGACGATGGTCACGGGCAGCCGGCTGTTGCGCGCCACCTCGCGCGAGACCGAGCCGATCAGCACGCGCCGCAGGCCGCCCTGGCCCAGCGCGCCGATGATGATCTGCTCGCAGCCCGTGCTCTCGGCAATGTCGGCCAGCGCGGCGGCGGGCTCGCCCAGGCCGATCTCCACCTCGTAGGAAATGCCGGCCGCCCGCACCAGGGCCACGGCCGGCGCCACCAGGTGCATGCCGGCGTCCACGCTGGCGGCGGCGATCATGTCCGAGTCCTGCGTGGCCAGCTCGAACAGCGAGGCCTCCTGCTGCACATGGGCCAGCACGAAATGCGCCTGCAGGCCCTGGCGCACCAGGGAGATGGCGTGGTGCACGGCATCCAGCGAGGGCTCGGACCCATCGACGGCAATCATGATCTTCAGCATGCGGACCTCCTTTTTTGTAGCTGGCGAATCGCAACCACCCCAGTGTAGACGCGGGCCGGCTAAGCCAGACGGGCTCCGGGGACAGTCACGGAGCGTCCGACACGCACATGCGGCCATCTGGGACAATGGAGGGCTATGCTGCAATTCGACCTGCTCAAGACCGATCCCTCCAGCCACGCGCGCCGCGGCCAGCTCACGCTCAACCACGGCGTGGTGCAGACACCCATCTTCATGCCCGTGGGCACCTATGGCACCGTCAAGGGCGTGATGCCGCGCAGCCTGCAGGAGATGGGCGCGCAGATCATCCTGGGCAACACCTTCCACCTGTGGATGCGCCCGGGGCTGGACATCATGCAGAGCTTCGGCGGCCTGCACGGCTTCGAGAAGTGGGACAAGCCCATCCTCACCGACTCGGGGGGCTTTCAGGTCTGGAGCCTGGGCGCCATGCGCAAGATCACCGAGGAAGGCGTGCACTTCGCCAGCCCCGTCAATGGCGACAAGCTGTTCATGTCGCCCGAAGTCAGCATGCAGATCCAGACGATCCTGAACTCGGACATCGTCATGCAGCTGGACGAATGCACGCCCTACGAGACCAACGGCCACAAGACCACCGAGGCCGAGGCACGCAAGAGCATGGAGATGAGCCGCCGCTGGGCCAAGCGCTCCAGCGACGAATTCCAGCGCCTGGGCAACCCCAACGCGCTGTTCGGCATCGTGCAGGGCGGCATGTACGAGAACCTGCGCGAGGAATCGCTGCAGGCCCTGGTCGAGATGGACTTCCCCGGCTACGCCGTGGGCGGCGTCTCGGTGGGCGAGCCCAAGGACGAAATGCTGGCCATCATGGCCCACACGCCGCACCGCCTGCCGGCCCACAAGCCGCGCTACCTGATGGGCGTGGGCACGCCCGAGGACCTGGTGCAGGGCGTGGCCGACGGCGTGGACATGTTCGACTGCGTCATGCCCACGCGCAATGCGCGCAACGGCACCATCTTCACGCGCTATGGCGACCTGAAGATCCGCAATGCACGCCACAAGACCGACCACCAGCCGCTGGACCCCAGCTGCACCTGCCACGCCTGCGCCGGCGCCAGCGGCGTGAGCTGGGAGCAAGGCGGACGCGACGGCTTCTCGCGCGCCTACCTGCACCACCTGGACCGCTGCGGCGAGATGCTGGGCCCCATGCTCACCACCATCCACAACCTGCACTACTACCTGAACCTGATGCAGGAAGTGCGCAACGCGCTGGAGGCCGGCAACTTCAGCGAAATGCGCGCGCGCTTCAAGGCCGAGCGCGCTCGCGGCGTCTGACGCCGCAGCGTCAGCGGTTCCACTCAGGTCGCCATATCCTTGAGCGACCAGGACACGCCGGTCTCGAAGCCGGCGCGCATCTCGTCGGCCACGCGCTCCAGCTCGTCCAGAAACAGGCGCATGGCGGCCGCCCTGGTGTAGCCGATGCGCTGGTACAGACAGCTTGGCAGCTGTGCTCCTGCATCGTGCAGGGGCCGCCAGAGCAGGCGGCCGGCCGCCACATCCTCGGCCACGTTGTCGGGCACCAGGAATCCCAGGGCCGTGCTGCCGGCCACCAGGCGCCGCACCATGGGCACGGAGCTGGTCTCCACCAGCGGCCGCTGCTGGTGCAGGGCTGCGCTGTCCATCTGCTCCAGCATGCTGCGCAGCTCCATGCCCGGCGCCATCAGGATCAGCGGATAGGCCACGCAATCGCGCAGGCGCAGCAGGCGCGGCTCGGTGGCCAGCGGATGGCCGGGGGCCATCACCGCGCCCAGCGGCTGGGGCCAGGCCCGCACCTCCTGCACGCCGGGCGGCGGCGGGCGGCGCAGGCAATAGGCCACATCGATCTCGCCCTGCGCCACGCCGCGCAGCAGCTCCTCGCCCGTGCCCGAACGCACGCTGAAGGTGATGCCCGGATAGCGTGCATGCAGGCTGGAGATCACCAGCGGCAGCAGGTACTCGGCCGTGGCATGCGACACACCCACGCGCACATGGCCCCGGCGCAGGGCGCGCAGGTCCTCCACCTGGGCCAGCGCGTTGTCGAAGTCACGCTGGCTGCGCCGCACGGCCGCCAGCATCAGCTCCCCGGCGGTTGTCAGCTGCATGCCGCGCGGCAGGCGGTCGAACAGCGGCACGCCGACCTGGGCCTCCAGGTTGAGGATCTGCTGGTTCACGGCCGCCGCCGTCAGGTGCAGCGTGACGGCGGCCTTGCGCACCGAGCCACGGCGCGCCACCTCGTCGAAACAGCGAAAGGCCTGGGAGATTGCGGGCATGGCGCGGAGTGTAAATTTTTATCTGACACCTCATCCAAAACAAACAGCTATTCCTGACGCTTGCGACTGCCTACAGTGGCGCTCATTCCCCGCCCTCCTTTGAAAGCAGCCCATGGCAAGCACCGTAGACCAAGTCACCCAGCGCCGCCGCGGCGTCGGACTCATCGCCCACGACCCCGCCCTTTCGGCCGGCGGCTACACCCTGATCGCGCCGCAGACGGCCGACGGCCATGTCTACCTGGTGGACGTCGAGGGCCGCGTGGCCCATGAATGGAAACTGCCCGTGCGCGCGGGCCGCCATGCCGTGATCCTGCCCAACGGCAACCTGGGCTACAACGGCAACCATCCCCGCTCGCCCGACCGCTATGCGCCGTGGTCCATGTGGCACGGTGGCGATTTCTACGAGGTCACGCCGCAGGGCGAGATCGTCTGGCGCCACGAGGACCCGGACCACCACCATGACGCGCAATGGCTGCCCAACGGCCACCTGCTCTATGCCGCCTGCGCGCCCGTGCCCGAGGGCTTTGCCGAGCGCGTGCCCGGCGGCACCGCGCACGGAACCGGCGAGGTGATGTACGGCGACGTGATCCGCGAGGTGGACCGCAGCGGCCGCCTGGTCTGGGAGTGGAAGGCCTGGGAGCACCTGGAGCCCGAGGATTTCCCCATCCACCCGGGCTTTGGCCGATACCACTGGCCGCTGGTCAACGGGCTGGGCGTGAGGGCCGACGGCAGTGTGCTCATGAGCCTGCGCACCACCTCCGGCATCATCGCCGTGGACAAGGCCAGCGGCGCGGTGACGCTGCACATTCCACCTTCCGTGGTCTCGCACCAGCATGCGCCCGTGGCACTGGCCAACGGCCACATCCTGGCCTTCGACAACGGCAACTTCCGCGAAGGCGCCCACGTGGCCTTCTCGCGCGTGGTGGAGATCGATCCGGCCGACCACCGCGTGGTCTGGAGCTACCAGGACGAGATGGTCAACGCCTTCTACACCGCCTTCATGGGCAATGCCCAGCGCCTGTGGAACGGCAACACCCACATCACCGAATCGGCCACGGGCCGGCTCTTCGAGGTCACGCCTGCGGGGGAAGTGGTCTGGGAATACATCCTGCCCTGGTTCGCCGAGTATCCCGATGCCGCAGCGCGCCGCACCGGCCCCGGCCGGCTCAACAGCGTGTTCCAGACCTGGCGCTACCACGCGGACCAGCTGCCCTGGCTGGGCGCTGCCGGGAGGCTGGCATGAGCCTCAACCGCAGGCAACTGGCGGCCTGGATGCTGGGCGCGCCCTGGCTTGCGCCGGCAGCCCGCGCCTCCACGGCTGGGGCCGACGCCTGGCCCAGCCAGCCGCTGACCGTGGTGGTGCCCTTCTCGCCAGGCGGCAGCGTGGACGTGGCCGCACGCCTTGTCATGCCGAGGCTGGCCGAGCGGCTGCACCAGCCCGTGGTCATAGAGAACACGGTGGGCGCCTCGGGCACCATCGCCACCCAGCGTGTCATCAAGGCCCGGCCCGACGGGCACACCGTGCTGTTTGGCGTGGCCAGCTGCGTGCTGATCGCGCCGCTGGTCTCGCCAGAACGCTTTCGCTATGACGGCCTCAGGGAGCTGCTGCCCGTGGCGCCCGTGGCCTCTTCGGCCTTCGTGCTGGCAGGCCGCCCCGACCTGCCGGCCGCCACGGCGGCCGAGCTGGTGCAGCTGTCACGCCAGCAACCGGGCCGGCTGACCGTGGGCACCGACGGCGTGGGCACCAGCCTGCACCTGACGGCCGAAATGCTCCAGCAGCAGGCCGGCCTGTCATGGACGCATGTGCCCTACAAATCCGGCCCGCAGGCGCTGACCGAGCTGGCAGGCGGGCAGATCGACCTGGCCGTGCTGCCCGTGGCCCTGGTCCAGTCCTTCGTGCGCGAGGGCAAGCTGCGCGGCCTGGGGGTGACATCGCGCCAGCGGGCCGCCACCTTGCCGCAGACACCCAGCCTGTCGGACACGGCGGTCTGGCAGGCGTTCGATGTCGAAGCCTGGCAAGGCCTGCTGCTGCCAGCCCGCACCGATGCCCGCATTGCAGAGCGCCTGGCCCGGGAGACCGCCGCCGTGCTGGCCGAGCCGGAACTGGTGCGCAAGCTGGCCGAGGCCGGCTTCAAGCCCATGGTCATGGAGCAAGCCCAGTTCACCGCCCACCTGCAAAGGGAGAGAAAGCTGCTGGAGGCCACCGTGCAGGCCGCCCGCCTGCAAGGCACAGGCTGACCCGGCCAGGCCAGGCCAGGCCCGGCCAGGCCTGGCCTGGCGCTGCTTGCGGTGCTACTGCAGGGCGCCGGGCGAGACAAACGAGAGGCCGGCCATCTGCACCAGGGTCCGGCCCCGGGTCAACGGGTAGGAGGGCGAAGGAGACAACGCGCGCGGCTGCAGCCGGAAAAAGGCCTTGCCGCCACAGCGCTGGCCCAGCATCTCGAACTCGGCGCCTTCCAGGCGGCAATCCACCTGCAGGCCCGGTGCGGGCTCATGGGCGATGCCAGACAGCTGCGACAGGCGCTGCAGCGCATCGGGCTCGGGCAGCACGGTGGTTTCGGCGCTGCCATCGACATGCTGGACATGCACGGGCCGGCCAGCCAGGACCTTGAGCGGATACACCAGTTCCAGGCCCGCCCGCCCGGCGCGCAGGCCCCGCTGCAGGCCGCCGTCGACATCCCCCTGGGCACGCGCCCAGCACGTGAAGCTCAGTCCGCGCGCCGAACCCACGATGCGCACGCGCCAGGCCAGGCTCAGCTCCTCGCAGTCCACCACCGTTTCGTAGAAGGCCTCGAAGCGGCCGGCCCGCTCGCGCAGGCTCAGTTCGCCCGCGCCATGCACACAGCGGTCACCTTGTCCGTCGCGCGCCACAAAGGCCATGGAGCGCAGGATGTCGACGCCGCCATAGCGGACAT
The DNA here is from genome assembly GCF_043104845.1 of Delftia sp. WSY_7. NCBI lineage: Bacteria > Pseudomonadati > Pseudomonadota > Betaproteobacteria > Burkholderiales > Comamonadaceae > Delftia > Delftia sp. WSY_7. The sequence goes on from NZ_JBICLB010000024.1 coordinate 69,710, forward strand.
TGCGCAGGCCGCCGTCGGCCAGTTCGGCGCGGAGCGGGCCGGCCTGCAACTGGCGGGGGCCGGACTGCAGATGCCTATCCCAGCCTTGCGCAGACACCACGATGCCAGCGCCCTCGGGCCCGTTGCCGGCGATTTCAGCGAACCATTGGTTCATATTTGCACCCTTGTCCATTCCGAGCATGGATGCCGATGCTATGGACGATCGGTGCGCATGAATAACGATGTTTTCTGTCACTCGTCGTGAGCTGCACTCACAAGCGGTCAGGCATTCCGGCATCAGTCCGGGGGGCCGGGGCGCCGCTCAAGGCCTGCGGGGCCTGTTGCGGCTCCAGCACCGTGCAGTTGCGGCCCTGGGCCTTGCCTCGGTACAGCGCCGCATCGGCGCGCGCGATGGTGGCCTCCACCGATTCGCCCGTGCGGTACTGCGCCGCGCCCAGCGTGCAGGTGACGCGGGCGCCATCGCCCAGGGTGTGCGTCCACGGAGCCTCGGCAATGCGCAGGCGCAGGCGCTCCAGCAATTCGCCGGCCTGGGCAAGGCCGGTGTCCGGCAGCACCAGCAGGAATTCCTCGCCGCCATAGCGGCCCACGCCATCTGTACTGCGCAGCTGCGACTTCAGCAGCGCGCCGAAAGCGCGCAACACGCGATCGCCGCCTTCATGGCCAAAGCTGTCGTTGATGCGCTTGAAGTGATCTATGTCCAGCAACGCCACGCACAGCACCTCGCCACGCTCCTGGGCGGCGGTGCGCACTTCGTGCAGCCGCTCCATCACGCCGCGCCGATTGCTGACGCCGGTCAGGTCGTCATGGCGCAGCAAGGCCTCGATCTGCGCCAGCGCAGCGGCCAGCTTGTCATTGGCGATGCCCAGCCGGTACTGCATGCTGCGAAAGAAGGTCGCCTGCACGCTGCAGCGCACCACGGCCCCCAGCACCACGCCGAAGGCCAGCAGCTGGCCCGCAGCCGTGTCCGTGGTCATGCGCATCAGCGGACCCCGCCAGCAGATGATGGCGGCCACGGCAACGAGGGTGCCTATCCACGTCAGCCAGAAGCTGGTGCGGCTGCGCGCGAGAAAACCGTCGGCGCTGAAGGCGATCAGCATCACCATCGACTGGAACGCCAGCGCGGGTGCCGCCATGACCATGCCCAGCACGCCGATGATGGACACCAGCTGGTGCGTGAGGAACATGCCCGGATCGCGCAGCTTGTGGCACCAGTCGCTGGCATAGGCCCAGGTGATGAAGCCCATGCCGGCCGCCACCCACAGTCCATAGCCCAGCACCACGGGCCAGGGCGCGTAGCCGGCCCATGCATGGCCCAGGAACAGCAGCAGCGCATAGAGATGGCTGAGCAGCACGGAGATGTGCAGCTGCCAGGTGCGGCGTTTCCAGCGCTCCAGGTGCAGCGCCTCGTCCACCAGCGGTGACGCCGGCTTCGGCCCCCAAAGGAGGCGGTCGGGAAGATTCCGGGAAATGGAGGAAAGCACGGGCATGCAATGAAGCGCGGCGGGCCGGCGGCCCCGATGGGCGCCCATTGTGACCGCATCCGGGAAATCCCGAGGAGCGCGCTCCCCCGCAGGGGATGAACAGGCCCTATCGCAGGCTGTGCGTCTAGGACGCGCGCGGCGGCCGCACATCCTCGGCCACCACGATCTGGTTGCGCCCGCAGGCGCGGCCATGCAACAGGGCTGCCTCGGCCCGCTGCACCAGCCGCTCCGAGGTCTCGCCCGCCTGGAACTCCGCCACGGCCAGGGTCAGGGTCAGCGGGTCCTTGTCGGGATCGGGGATGGGCGTTTCGCTCCAGCGCTGCTGGCGCACACCCTCGCGCACGCGCTGCAGTGCCCAGACGGCCTGGACCGAGGCGGTATCGGGCATCACCAGCATGAAGGTGTCGTCGCGGTAGCGGCCTATGCCGTCCACGGTGCGCAGATGCGTGACCAGCAGGCCGCTGAGCATGAGCAGCACGCGGTCCTGCAGCGAGGGGCCCTTGTAGGCCTGGTGAACACCCACGCGCTCCACCCACGGGTCCAGCTCCAGCAGCACCACGCAAAACGGCTCGGGCTTGCGGGCATGGCGTTCGCGCAGGCCATCGACGACATCCATCAATCGCGCGTAATTGGCCACGCCGGTGAGTGTGTCGCGCCCCGTGGGCAATTGCAGCGAGCCCACGCGTTTTTGCAACTGCTGCACATCGTCGGCCAGTTGGCCGCAATAGCTCGACAGCTGCGCCAGCTCCTCGGTGTACTGGCGCTGCATGCGGCTCAGCGCCTGCCACAGCGCCAGCGCATGCACGGCCAGCGGCAGCAGCACGCTGGCCAGCCACAGGATGCGCACGGCGACCGGGCCCGGCGCCATCTGCGGCATGGGCCTGGCCACCACCACGGCGCAGAGCATGGCCAGCATGGCGCACAGCACCACCACCTGGCCCGTGGGCAGATGCAGCGCCTGCTCGCGCTCGCCATCCCAGGGCAGCCAGGCGACGGCCGCCAGCCACAGCAGGGCACAAGCCCAGGCCAGGGTCGGCTGCCATGCCGCCAGCAGCAAGGCCATCGTGGCCTGTATCCAGCCATGGCCGCGCAGCGTCCGGGTCAGCGGCAAGCCGGCTGCATGGCAGCGCCAGATCCAGGCCATGCCGGCCAATGCCGACAGCGCGGCGTAGGCCGCCCATGCTTTCCATGAAGAAGGGCCCGCCAGCACATGACCTGCCAGAAGGGCCGCCCCCACGGCCCAGGCCGCAAGGGGAAGGACATGGGCGGACCCGCCGGCCGGTGGGTGGGCGGGTTGCGCTGGCGTGTGTTGTGGGGGATACGGCAGCTGGCGTGACATGGCATCCTCGCTGAAGACATCTGCGCCCCGGCCGAGCGCGCAAGCCATGGTGTACCACAACCCCGTGCAGCTTCAAGGGGCTTGGAGCCCCTGACGGCCAGGCCGGCTCAGCCTGGCGCCGGCCCGGGCTCCTGCGCCCGGGGCAGCACCGCGCCCGCCTTCCTGCTGTGGCCATCGGCCTGGGTGCCGCAACTGTGGCAAAAGCGTACAAAGGCGCTCTTGCGGGTGTTGCAGCTGCCGCAGCGGTCGAACAGGCCGATGCCGCAGTGGGGACAGAAGTCGATGGCGCCGTCCTTCAGATCCACGGGGCGCTCGCAGCCCGGGCACACGCCCTTGGCCAGGCGGGCCAGGGCCACGTCGTAGCCCAGTTCCTGGCGCCGCTGCGTCTCCGGCAGCGATTCCTGCTGCTTTTGCCTTTCAAGATAGCGGTTCAGGCCCAGGATGGCCGCGCGCCCCAGCAGCACCGTCACCACGATACCGACCACATAGCGCACGTAGCCGCCGTAGTCGGGCAGGTACGGCACAAGTTCAACGAAGAAAGCGAACAGCGCAAAGAAGATGAATCCCCAGACGAAGGGCCACCAGGTGCTCTTGCGCTGTTTGGCGAACAGCCAGCCGGCCGCCAGCAGCAGCGGCAGGGTCAGCGCCAGGCGGTAGAGAAAGACACGCAGCTCGACGGCGCGCATCTCCGTGCGCCAGGCCTCCATGGCCCCGTCGCGCAGATCGTCCCATTGGCGGTTGGCCGCGTCCAGGCGCTGCCGCGCCCGCAGGCTCGTATCCTGCAGCCGCTCCACGGAGGCGCGGGCGGTGTTCTCTTCCTGCTTGATGGCATCGAGCGCCTGGGTGCGCGACAGCAGTTCGCTGTCCTGCTCGGGCCGGGCGGTGGCACGGCGCGTGGCCACCCAGTTGTCGAAGGTCTCGCGCGCCGAGCGGTAGCGCGACTGCGCGGCCTGGTACTTGAGCCGTGCGTTCTCCAGCGCCGTTTCCGCCTTGTCGTGGTCGGCATCGGCGGCCTTGATCTCGGCCTTCACGGGCTCGGCCGCCTCGGGCGCGATGAAGTCCTCCACCGTGCGCGGCGACTCGACCTGGGGCAGGTCGCCCACCACCAGGCCGCCCAGGCCGATGAGGAAGGACGCGAACACCACCGCCACCAGCCACAGGCCTCGGCGGAACCATTTCTCGGGCAGACGCAGGGCCTTGCTCATGGGGAAACTCCTGTTTCAGTGGCCTGCGGCCGAGGAAGACCGCAGGCGGAGGAAGAGCCGGTCCGGCTCAGGGCAGCACGCGCACCGGACCCGCCAGCTGGCTGCGCTGCAGCCACTGCGTCACCGACTCCACGGTCACGGTCTCTATGCGGCTGGCATAGCGCTTGTCGTTGGGATGGTCGTCGAAGGCGATGTTGGCGGCCGTCACGCGCCCGCCCAGCCGCGACAGCGCGCGGATGACCAGCACGCCCGGCTCGTAGCCCTTGAACTGCAGCCAGGCCTGGGCCTGCTGGCGCCGCTGCACCGTGGCCGGCTCCATGGCGGCGGCCAGGGTTTCGGTGGCCCACTGGTTGGACTGCTGGTAGCGCTGGCCCCAGGCATAGCTGACCATGCTGTAGGGCTCGTGCTGCAGGCGCAGCACGGTCTGGGGCTGGGTCAGAAAGGTCCACAGCGCCTGCTGCACGGCGGGCGTGGGCACCTGAACGCCGGCCTCGTAGCGCCACAGGTCGTCCAGAAAGAACTCGCCCAGGCCCTGGCGGTAGACATGGCCGCCGGCCGTGCCGCATTCGTTGAGCTTGTGCGCCACGCGCCAGGGGCCTTCGGGGGTCCTGTAGGCCCAGCCGTAGTGCGAGTAGTGCAGGTCGTACTTGCTCAGGTCCTGGCCCACGCGCGCCAGCAGCACGACACGGGTGCCGTTCTTCGCGTACTCGGCATCCAGCGCCTGCGAGGTGCGCTGGGCAAGGTCCAGCCCCTTTTGCAGGGACTGGGGCGTGAGGGGCTTGTCCTCGCAGCTGCGCCCTGCATGGGCCGTGCCCAGCGCGGCGGCCAGCAGCAGGCCCAGGCAGGCGGCACGGGCTGCAGGGGAAGGAGAAAGCAGCGGTTTCATGGCGGGCATCACAGGCGTTCGTTGTGCAGCAGGGCCTTGCCCATCTCGTTGGGGATGAAGGCCAGCACCTTGCCGGCCGCCGAGATGATGACGCCCGTGCCGATCACGCTGCAGGTCAGCACCGTGCCCACGGCGTAAGCCGAGGCGGAGGCGCCCCGCCCCACCACCTCTACGCTGGCCTGGGCGCCGTCGGAGGCACGCTCCAGCAGGTAGACCGTGCCCGTGGCCGAGGCCTGCACCGCCTTCACGGTCAGCACCGCGCCGCCCACCGACAAAGCGGCAGGCACGGCCACCACGGCGCCAGCGGCCGCCGAAGCCACCGAAGCCGTGCCCACCACGGAGGCCACGGGCAGCATGGACAGCGCCACCGAGGCCTCGCTTTGCGCATGGGCAGGCGCCATGGCCAGGGCTGCGCACAGCGCACCAGCGGCCAGCAGGGCACGCGGCAGGCGCGTGAAAACGGATTGGTTGACCATCATTGCTTGGACTCCTGGAAATGCGGGGAAGGGGTGGACATCACTCGGCGTCGGCCGGTTGCGCGGCCTCGCGGCGGCCATGCATGCGGGCCTGCGCCAGGTCGGCCTCGTGGCGGTCACGCAGCATCTTGGCCAGCGTGAAGGCGGTGGTGATGAGATAGAGCCAGCTCACGCCCAGGAAGGCCTTGTAGGTCACGTTGATGTCCATGCTCACCAGCCCCCAGCCGGTCAGCGCCATGGACACGGCAAAGCCGCCCCAGACCACCAGCTTCCACATGGGCGTGTCGCCTGCGCCGCTGCGGCCGCCCTCGTTGTCCCGCACGAACTTGGCCAGCACGAAGGCGGCCGAGAGGCAGAACACATAGCCCATCACCATGAAGGCCTGCTCCAGCTGCTCGCCGGGCAGCCATGCCAGGCCGATGGCGCACAGCGAGACCGCAATGCCGAACGACACCCACACCTGCAGTTGCCAGGCCCGGGTATCACGCTGAACGACGATGGGAGAAGAGGACATTTGCCGAGGTGCCCCTCAAGGGCATTGGTTGAACACGGGACGCATGGTGCCCAGACGTAACTTGCGTGTCTGCATTCAACCGTAACAGTGGCCAGACACAGGCCATCGAGTATCTTCAAACGGTACTTTTCAAGTTTTTGACTGTTGTTTACACCCCAAAAAGTTCCTGCATGTGACACCAGCACACAGGACATCGGGCACGGCACCTGGGCGACAGGAACCCTGCGGCGCGCCACAGACAATGCGCCCACCCCGGCTGCAGTGCAGCGGGCAATCGCACGTTCGCCACGCTGATTGATGGAGATCTCCCATGACCAAACCCTTTGACCTCGTCGTCCACGGCGCCACCGGCTTCACGGGCCGGCTGGTGGTGGAGTACCTGCTCAGGCGCTACCCCGCAGGCAGCGGCCTGCGCTGGGCCATGGGCGGGCGCAATGCCGCCAAGCTCGCGGCCGTGCGCGACGAGCTGGGCGCGCCCGCCGATACCCCGCTGGTGGTGACCGACACCGGCAATCCCGCAAGCCTGCAGGCGCTGATGGAGCAGGCCCGCCTGGTGCTGACCACGGTGGGCCCCTACCAGCTCTACGGCAACGAACTCGTGGCCGCCTGCGCCCGCGCCGGCGTGGACTATGTGGACCTGTGCGGCGAGCCAGCGTGGATGCGCCAGATGATCGATGCCCACGAGGCCGCAGCCCGGGCCAGCGGCGCGCGCATCGTGTTCTCCTGCGGCTTCGATTCCATTCCCTTCGACCTGGGCGTGTTCATGCTGCAGCGAGAGATGCAGGCCCGCTTCGGCCAGCCCGCCCAGCGCGTGCGGGGCCGGGTGCGCAAGATGAAGGGCACTTTCTCGGGCGGCACGGCCGCCAGCCTCAAGGCCACCATGGCGGCGGCCGCCGCCCAGCCGGGCGTGCTGGAGCTGCTGCGCAATCCGTTCTCGCTCACGCCGGGTTTCGAGGGCCCGCGCCAGCCGTCCGGCAGCAAGCCCATGGTGGACGAGGTGCTGGGCCTGTGGGTGGCGCCCTTCGTGATGGCGGCCATCAACACGCGCAACGTGCACCGCTCCAACTTTCTGCTGGGCCATGCCTATGGCGCCGACTTTGTCTACGACGAGATGATGGTCACAGGCGCGGGCGAAAAGGGCGAGGCCCTGGCCAACGCCGTGGCGGCCGACAAGTCGCTGGGCGCGGACGACGGCCCCAAGCCTGGCGAGGGGCCATCGCGCGAAGAGCGCGAATCGGGCTTCTACGACGTGCTGTTCATCGGCACCGACGCGGCTGGCCACAGCCTGCGCGTGGGCGTCAAGGGCGACCGCGATCCGGGCTACGGCTCCACGTCCAAGATGATCACCGAGGCCGCCGTCTGCCTGCTGCAGGACGCCCCGGACACGCCCGGCGGCATCTGGACCACGGCGCCTGCCATGGGCGACGCGCTCATCGCCAGGCTCAAGGCCAATGCCGGCCTGAGCTTCACGGTGGAGGAACAGAGCCCCTCTTAAGCCGCCAGCAGCCGCTGCACGCGCTCGCGCAGCAGCGCGGGCTGCACCTCGGCCTGGGCCATGGGCTGGCCCACGTTCAGGCCCACACGGTTGAACAGGCCACGGCGGAAGGGCCGCACCATGGCGCCGCCCTGCTCGATACGGCTGAAGTACGAGCCCCAGAGATTGGTCAGCGCCATGGGGACCACGGGCACCTGCAGGCCATCGGCCTGGGCGCGCTCGATGATCTTCATGATGCCGCCCCGGAACTCCTGCAGCTGCCCGTCGCGCGTGATGCCGCCCTCGGGGAAGATGGCCAGCAGATCACCCTCGCGCAGCACCTGGGCGGCGCGCTCGAAGGCAGCCTCGTAGGTGGCGGGATCTTCCTTCTGGGGCGCGACGGGGATGGCCTTGGCCAGGCGGAACAGCCAGCCCAGCACGGGCACGCGGAAGATGCGGTGGTCCATCAGAAAGTAGATGGGCCGGGGGCTGGCGGCCATGAGCAGCACGGCATCGACAAAGCTCACATGGTTGCAGGCCAGGATGGCCGCGCCGGTGGCCGGAATGTGCTCGTCGCCCTGCACCTTGAAGCGGTACACGAAGCGCGAGGCCACCCAGGCCACGAAGCGCAGCAGGTACTCGGGCACCAGCAAGAAGATGTAGGCCGCCACCACGGCATTGGCAATGCCCGTGATCAGGAATACCTGGGGAATGCTGAAGCCCGCCGCCAGCAGCGCGCCGGCCAGCACGCTGGAGGCGATCATGAACAGCGCGTTGAGGATGTTGTTGGCCGCGATGATGCGCGCGCGGTGCGTGGGCTGGCTGCGCATCTGGATCAGCGCGTACATGGGCACGCTGTAGATGCCGGCCGACAGGGCCAGCATGCCCAGGTCGGCCATCACGCGCCAGTGCGCGGGCTGGGCAAAGAAGGCACCCACGCCCATCAGCTCGGAGGCCGGCAGTGCGCGCGAAGCAAAGAACAGGTCCACGGCGAACACGCTCATGCCGATGGCGCCCAGCGGCACCAGGCCGATCTCCACATGGCGGCGGCTGAACACCTCGCACAGCAGCGAGCCCGTGCCAATGCCCACCGAGAACACCACCAGCAGCAGCGAGGCCACATGCTCGTCGCCATGGAGCACCTCCTTGGCAAAGCTGGGGAACTGGGCGAGGAACACGGCGCCGAAGAACCACATCCAGCTGATGCCCAGCAGCGAGCGGAACACGGCGGGCTGCTCTCGGGCCAGCTGCAGGTTGCGCCAGGTTTCGGTGAAGGGGTTCCAGTTGATGACCAGGTGCGGATCGGTGGCCGGCGCATTGGGGATGAACTGCGCAAAGATCCGCCCGATCACCGCCAGCGCCAGGCAGGCCACGGCCACCTGCAGATGGCCGACCTCGGGCACGGCCACCAGCAGGCCGCCGGCCACGTTGCCCAGCAAGATGGCCACGAAGGTGCCCATCTCCACCATGCCGTTGCCGCCCGTCAGCTCGCGCTCGCTGAGCACCTGGGGCAGGTAGGCGAACTTCACGGGGCCGAACAGCGTGGAGTGCAGGCCCATCAGGAAGACGCAGCCCAGCAGCAAGGGCACATTGGCCTGGATGAAGCCCCAGGCGGCCAGCGCCATGATGGCGATCTCCAGGTTCTTGACCAGGCGGAACATGCGCGTCTTGTCCCACTTGTCCGTCAGCTGGCCCGAGGTGGCCGAGAACAGCAGGAACGGCAGGATGAACAGCGCCCCGATCACCAGCCCCGCCATGGCCGAAGGCAGCCAGGAGACGCTGAGCTGGTAGGTCACCATCACGGTGAGCGCGAACTTGAACAGGTTGTCGTTGGCCGCCCCGGAAAACTGCGTCCAGAAGAACGGCGCAAAGCGCCGCTGGCCCAGCAGGGCGAACTGGTTGGGGTGCTCGTGCGCGGCCGATGGCACGGCGCCGGCCGTTGCGGTGGGGGCAGACGGGCTGCCGGTCTCTTGCTGGAACATCTTGTCTTCCCTCAACGGTTGGTGGCGCCGCCGTGGCCGCACGCATCGGCGCACATTGTGCCCGTACTGGTCATGCGCGCCGTGCCGGCCGCACGCAGCGCGGCGATCACGGGCAGGGCGGCGGCCGCCGCCACCACATGCTTGAGGCTGTGGCCGGACACCAGCCCGCCGGTGGCCTCGAAGACGGCCGCATCGCCCCACTCCAGCAGCTTGGCCGCGCCATACCAGGCAATCACCACGCCCAGGCGCAGCGCCAGCGCGCCATGGCGCGGCGCCACGCAGGCCAGGCCCAGCACCGCCAGCATGCCGCCGCCCTGCACCAGCGCCCAGGGCAGCAGGTTGCCGCCATGCAGCCAGACCAGCACCGAGGCCACGGCGGCGACCAGCATGGCCACCGCGGCACGCACGGCCACGCGGTCGGCAATGCGCGATTGCAGCGCCAGCCCCAGCATGCCGGCAAAGGCCATGGACATGCCCAGCCGGTCGCCGGCCAGGGTGGCATCGTGGGGTGCCCAGTGGTAGACGGACGAGCCTATGGCCGAACACGCCAGCCCCGTGAAGAACAGCGCGGCCAGCCAGCGCAGGGCCGGCGCCAGCGCTTGGCTACGCCGGTCCAGCAGCAGGCGCGCGCCCGCCACGGCGGCCCAGGCAAAGCCCAGGTTGCTGAGCACATCCAGCGCATGGGGCAGCGCCCCCCAGGCACGCTGATCGGCAAATGCGTGAAAGTCCTGCGGCTGCGGCACGGCGGGGCCAAGCCAGGCGGCCAGCAGCAGCAGGGCAGCGCCCCAGTACAGCGCGCGCAGGGCGGCGGCCGGTGAAATCGATACGGATGGCATGTGTTGCTCCTCGTGAAAAGTGAGGCGGAGTGTGGCGAGCCATCGGCCCTTCCAGCATCGTTTTTCTGCACCCGCCGCGCAAACCAGCACCTCGGGTATCGATAATCGCTACCCATGAGCACCACCGCCGACCTCGTCATCGCCCTCAAGAAGGAACTCAAGGCCGCCCAGATGACCTATGCCGACCTGGCGCGCGCCCTGGGCATGGCCGAGTCCAGCGTCAAGCGCATGCTGGCCAAGGGCGACATGCCGCTGTCGCGCATCGATGCCATCTGCCGCGCGCTGAGCCTGGACTTCGCCGACCTGGCGCGCCGCGTGGCCGACAGCCAGCCGCTGCTGCAGGAGATGACGCCCGAGCAGGAGAACGCCGTGGTCGCCGACCGCAAGCTGCTGCTGATGGCCATCTGCGTGCTCAGCCAGTGGACGCTGGAGCAGATCGTGGCCACCTACCGCATGACCGAGGCCGAAGGCATCCGCTACCTGGCCCAGCTGGACCGCATCGGCATCATCGAACTGCGCCCCGGCAACCGCTACCGGCTGCGCCTGGCCAAGACCTTCCGCTGGCGCGCACGCGGGCCGGTGATGGAGTACTTCCGCGAGAACGCCGTGCTCGACTATTTCGGCGGCGGCTTCGACCAGCCGGGCGAAGGCATGCTGATGGTGCACGGCTCCATCGGCCGGCATCTGGCGCCCAGCTTCGTGGAACGCATACAGCGGCTGGCCCATGATTTTTCCCAGCAGCACCTGCAGGACCAGCGCCTGCCGCCGGGCCAGCGCGAGGGCTACACCCTGGTGCTGGCCATGCGCAGCTGGGAATTCACGGCGTTCACGGCCCTGAGAAGAGGCACTGTCTGACGGCGGCTGCAGGACGGCAGCCTGCGCTGCAGCACCTGGCAACAAGGCTTCACCAAGGCGATACACAAGATTGCAAGACTTCGCGTCGCGGCAACCCGGGCTTGACGCAGCACTCGCACCATGCAGTCATGGATTCCCGTCACAGGGACTCCAGCCCGATGAACCAAGGACAAGGAGCCGCCATGATTTCCCTTCGCACACCGCTGATCGCCGCGACCGTGGCCCTGGCCGGATGGGCCGGGACCGCGCAGGCCCAGGCCAACGTGACCTACGCGGCGCCGGGTGCCGCCATCTCTGTGCAGTTCGGCGCGCCGCCCCCCATGCGCTACGAGGCCGTTCCGGCACCGCGCCGCGGCTATGTGTGGGCGCCGGGCTACTGGCGCCCGCAGGGCCACCGCCATGCCTGGGTGGCCGGCCACTGGGTCAAGGCGCGCCCCGGCTATGTGTACCGCCAGCCCGTGTGGTCGCAGCACGGTGGCCGCTGGGGCTACGCACCCGGCCGCTGGGACCGTGACCGCGACGGCGTGCCGGACCGCCATGACCGCCGCCCCAACAACCCCTACCGCCATTGATGGGCGCTTGCGCCCGGCATGAAGCCCGCCCCATCGGCGGGCTTTTTGCTGAGCGCTGCGGCCATGCCCACACTGGCTTCATACCAACATATGCATATAAAAGTGGCTCATTAAGTTCTCAGGAAAATATGGGAATTGATTCACCGGATTTCCCTGCACACCATGCGCCCCTCGCTTTTCCGCTCCTGGATTCCCGCCGCCGCCGCGGCCCTGGCCGTCCTCGGCTCCACCGCAGCGGTGGCAGCCGATTCGGCGGCTTCGTGGCCGCACCAGCCCGTGACCATGATCCTGGGCTTCCCGGCAGGCTCGGGCGTGGACGTGATCGCGCGCGGCGTGCAGGAGCCGCTGTCCCAGCGCCTGGGCCAGCCCCTGATCATTGACTACAAGTCGGGTGCGGCCGGCAACATCGCCAGCGAGATCGTGGCGCGCGCCAAGCCGGACGGCTACACGCTGGCCTTCGGCACGGCGGCTACGCACGGCAGCAATGCGGCGCTTTACAAGAAGCTGCCGTTTGACGTGGAAACCGACTTCGTGCCCGTGGCGCCGCTGATCGATGTGTCCAACGTGCTGACCATCAACCCCAACGTGATCAACGTCAGGAACCTCAAGGAGTTCGTGGACGAGATCAAGGCCAACCCCGGCAAGTACAACTACGCCTCCACGGGCAACGGCGCGGGCACGCACATGGCCTTTGCAGAGTTCAATGCGCGCCTGGGGCTGAACATGGTCCACGTGCCCTACAAGGGCGGCCCCGAGGCCATCACCTCGGTGCTGCGCGGCGAGACCTGCTGCATCATGAACCAGGTCCAGACCGTGCTGCCGCACTACAAGAGCGGCAAGGTGCGCCTGCTGGGCGTGACCACGGCCAAGCCCGTGGAAGTGATCAAGGAAGTGCCCACCATCGCCTCCAGCGGCCTGACGGGCACCAAGGGCTTCGACAGCTCGATCTGGTTCGGCATCTTCGCGCCCAAGGGCACGGACCCGGCCATCGTGGCCAAGCTCGGCCAGGCCGTGCGCGAGGTGCTGGAGCTGCCCGAGGTGCGTGCGCGCTTCGAGTCCCAGGGCAATGCCATCCGCATAGAGACGCCCGAGCAGTTCAAGAAAACCGTGCACAACGACCGCCTGAAATGGGCACAGGTGGTCAAAGACGCGAAAATCAGCATCGATTGATGCCGCGCGCGCCCGCAGGCCCTGCCCCGCTGGCGCGCCTTTCCTCGTGAGTTCCTGGTGAGTCTATGTCCCTGACCGAACCGGCAGCCGCGGCCCCTGCGGGCCTGGCTGCCCTTGACGAACGCCTGCGCGACGACCTCGTCGCCCTGGGCTGGCCTGCCAAGGCCTGGATCCCTCCCTCCACCCGCGACGGCCAGCCCGTGCACGATGTCCTGGTCATCGGCGCCGGCCAGGCCGGCCTGTCCCTGTCGGCCGCGCTGTCCCAGCTGGGCATCGCGGCCGTTTTGCTGGACAAGGCCCCGCTGGACTTCGAAGGCCCCTGGGCCACGACGGCGCGCATGGAAACCCTGCGCTCGCCCAAGGAGCTGACCGGCCCCGCGCTGGGCCTGCCCTCGCTGACCTTCCGCGCCTGGTTCATCGCCCAATGGGGCCGCGAAGCCTGGGCCGCGCTGGACAAGATCCCGCGCCTGCAGTGGATGGACTACCTGCGCTGGTACCGCCGCGTGATGCGCTGCGACGTGCGCAATGGCCACCAGGTCACCGCCATCCGCCCGCAGGCCGACGGCACGGTCGAGGTCGATGTGACGGCCGATGGCGCCTCGCGCACCTGGCTGGCGCGCCGCGTGGTGCTGGCCACGGGCCGCGACGGCCTGGGCGGCCCGCAGATCCCCGCCTTCATGCAGGGCGTGGACCGCAGCCGCTGGGCGCACTCCTCCGACGTGCTCGACTACCGCCGCCTGGCCGGCCTGCACGTGGGCGTGGTGGGCGCGGGCTCGTCGGCCATGGACAGCGCGGCCACCGCGCTGGAGAACGGCGCCGCCAGCGTGGACCTGCTGGTGCGCCGCAGCGACCTGCCGCGCATCAACAAATCCAAGGGCTCGGGCACGCCCGGCCTCACGCACGGCCAGTTCCTGCTGCCCGACGCCTGGAAATGGCGCATACGCCACTACATCAACGTGCAGCAGGTGCCACCGCCGCACGGCAGCACGCTGCGCGTCTCGCGCCACGCCAACGCCCACTTCAACCTGGGCTGCGCCGTGCAGAAGGTGGAGCAGGCAGGCGACAAGCTGCGCGTGAGCACGCCGCGCGGCGTGTTTACGCTGGACTTCCTGATCGTCTCCACCGGCTTTGCCATCGACTGGCGCCAGCGCCCCGAGTTCGCCGACCTGGCGCCCCAGGTGCGCATCTGGAGCGACCGCTTCGTGCCCGAGGCGGGTGCCGAGGACCAGGAACTGTCGGACTCGCCCGACCTGGGCCCGCTGTTCGAGTTCCAGGAAAAGACGCCCGGCGCCCTGCCCGGCCTGGACCATGTGCACTGCTTTTGCTATCCGGCCGCGCTGTCGCACGGCACGGTGTCGGGTGATATCCCCGCCATCAGCGACGGCGCACGCAAGCTGGCCCAGGGCCTGGCCTCGCTGTTCTACCGCGAGGACCTGGAACACCACTACGCCCAGCTGCAGTCCTATTCCGAGCCCGAGCTCGACGGCGGCGAATGGACGCCCGCCGACCCCGAAGCCCGCGTGCGGGCCCTGGCAGACAAGACCTGAGACACCCATGACCACCGCCAACGACACCATCGACCGCCTGGCCGGCCTGACCGACCAGTCCCCCGTTTTCGCCACGCGCCGCCAGCGCGACAAGGTGGCCATTGCCACCCAGGCCTGCGAGGACCTGCTGCTGGGCGACGGCCTGGCCGACAGCCTGTCGCGCGCCGAGCGTCTGGTGCTGGCCAGCGAGCAATGCCGCGTCAGCGGCGTCCAGGCCCTGGCCGATGAATACCGCCAGCGTGCCGAATCCCTGGGCGACGCCCTGACGCCCGCGCTGCGCACCGTGCTGGCCCAGCCCGGCGCCCAGACCGGCAACGCCCGCCTGGATGCGGCCCTGCACTTTGTGCGCACCCTGGCCCTGCACCCCGCCGAGAGCGACCGCGCCGCCCTGCTGGCCATGCCCGAGTCCGGCCTGTCCATCGACGACACCGTGCTGGTGGCCCAGCTGGTGGGTTTCATCGCCTACCAATTGCGCCTGTTCGCGGGCGTGCAGGCCATGGACGCGCTGGGCGGCCAGGCCAGCGCACCGGCTGCCGAAGCCGCCGCCGCACCCTTCGTGCACCCCGCCAACCTGCCGCCACCGGGCGAGCCGCTGCGCCGCAACGGCTACACCAGCGAGACGCTGGACTGGACGTCCTGGCTGCCCGTGCTCGACCCCGCCACGGCCACGGCCGAGCAGCAGGCCGTGCTGGACCTGAGCCACCCCAAGGCGCGCACGTCGGACTTCTACCTGCTGCTGGCCCGCCAGCCGCGCGTGCTGTCGGAGCGCTCGCAGGCCTTCAACGCCATCATGTACGCGCCCGGCGGCCTGTCGCGCGCCGAGCGCGAGGTGGCGGCCACGGCCGTCTCGCGCTCCAACGGCTGCGTGTACTGCGCATCGGTCCACGCCCAGCGCTTCGAGCAGTTGGCCAAGCGCAACGATGTCATGGCACAGATGTTCGACGACCCCGACACGGCCGGCACCAATGCGCGCGAACGCGCCATCATCCAGTCCTCGCTGGCCCTGACGCGCGCGCCGGGCAGCTTTGGCGCTGCCCAGCTGCAGCCGCTGCGCGATGCCGGCCTCACGGACCAGGAAATCCTGGACATGCTGCACTCGGCCGCGCTGTTCGGCTGGGCGAACCGGTTGATGCTCAATCTCGGCAAGGAGAGGTACATCACCCCCTGAGGCGCTTACGCGCCTTCCCCCGTATGCACGGCGCCCTCTCTCGCTACGCGGGAGGGGGACGACACCCTCGCGGCGGGGCGGCCCTTGCTCGGTGTCCCTGACTTAGGCCGCGCCAGTTTCATGCGCTGTGCATTAAGACGCGGCGCTTCACCTCAGTACACATCCCTGCGGTAACGGCCTTCGACGATCAGATCTTCGACGGCGGTAGCGCCCAGGATGTCGGCCAGCGCGGCATCAACGCCTGCGGCCATGCCGTCGGCGCTGCCGCAGACGTAGAGCACGGCGCCGTCGGCGATCCAGTCGCGCAGGGGGTCGGCGGCTTCGCGCAGGGCGTCCTGCACGTAGCGGCGCCGGGCCTGGTCGCGGGAGTAGATGAAGTCGGCGCGCTGCAGCTTGCCTGCGGCCAGCCAGCCGGAGACCTCGGCCTCGCAGTACCCGTCATGGGCCCGCTGGCGTTCGCCGAACAGCAGCCAGTTGCGGTGGCGGCCTGCGTGCATGCGCGCCAGCAGGTGGCCGCGCAGGCCGGCATAGCCGGAGCCGTTGCCGATGAAGATGGCCGGCGCATCGGGCTCGGCATCTGCCTCTTCACGCGGCTCGAAGGCGCGGTTTTCCACCAGTCTCATGGCCACGGATGTGCCCGGGGCCGCATGTGCCGTCAACCAGCCCGACGCCACGCCCAGGCCACCGTCATGGCGGGCCTGGCGCACCAGCAGCCGCACATGGCCGTCCTGCGGCAGCGAGGCGACCGAGTAGCTGCGCGGCAGCAGCGGCCGCAGCGCATCGGCCACGGCCTGGGGCGCGGTGCCGGGGGCGATATCGCCCGGGGCCGGCAGCACGCTGGCGGCCAGCGCCTCACCCAGCGTGCAGCTCTGCTGGCGCCATTGCACGGGGGCCGAACCATCACATTCCTGGACGGCCAGCCAGGCCTGCACGGTGGCTGCGCCATGGCGTGGCAGCACCTCGGCCAGCGCACCAGCCCGCCACAGCGGGGCCACGCCTTCGGGCGGTGCCAAGTCCAGCACATAAAGCCCTGCGCCCTGGCTGCCCGCGTTGCACAGGCTGCGCGCCTGCAGCGGCCATGAGGCAAAGGCCGTGGCATCGGCAAGCGGTTCCGCCGAAGACGCAGGCAGGGCATCGCACACGGGCAGCACGGCGCCGAAATGCCCTGCCAGCGCCTGCTGCCAGGCATGCCAGGCCTGGGCGTCCTCGCCATCCATCTCGATCAGCGGAAACACGGGCTGTGCGCCCAGGCGGCGCAGCTGGTGGTCCAGTGCATGGCCAAAGCCGCAGAAGGCCGCGTACTGCCGATCGCCCAACGCCAGCAGGCCGTATTGCAGGTGCGGCAGGGCCGAGCCCGAGGCCGCGCCCAGCAGGCGGGCAAAGCGGCGCGCGGCATCGGGCGGGTCGCCTTCGCCGAAGGTGCTGGCCACGAAGAGCACGCGCCGGTGGTGGCGCAGTTGCTCGGCATCCAGCGCCGCCACGGATTGCAGGCTGGCCGCCATGCCTGCGCCGCGCAACGCGGCCACGGTGGCCACGGCCAGGCGCTCGGCGCGGCCGGCCTGGCTGGCGAAGGCGACCAGCACGGTGTCCTGGCCCGCAGGGGCGGACGGTGGCGGGTCCGCCATCAGCGCCTGGCGCTCCTTGGCCAGGGCACGCGCCTTGCGCCGGCGGTCCAGGTAGAGCATCCAGCCCGTGATGGCGAACAGGGGCATGATCAGCGAGGCCAGCGTCATGAAGATGCGCCCCGGCATGCCGAAATAAGTGCCCACGTGCAGCGGGTAGATGGCACCCACGGCGCGGCGGCCCGTGGGCAGGTCGGCATAGCGCTCGTCGCGCTGCACCGTGCCATCGGGCAGCAGGGCCATCTGGTTGCGCGCGCGCTCATGGGCGGCATCGGCATCCAGCCAGCTGATCTGCAGGGGCTGGCCCGCGCGCTCGGGCAGGCGCAGCTGGGCGAACTGCCAGCCATGGGCGATGCGCTCGAAGGCGGCCCAGCCAGGCGCGATGTCGATGGGCTGCTGCGCGCCAGCCGGCTCAGGCCGGCCGCCACCGGGTTTCGAGGACGGCGCCGCGGGAGCGGCCACGCGCGGCGGCACGCCGGCCCAGCCATCCACCGTGCTGCGCACCACGCCAAAGGCCCAGTACATGCCGGTGCAGGTGAACACCACATAGGCCACCAGGGCCCAGGTGCCCGCCACCGAGTGCAGGCCCCAGAGAAAGGAGCGGCCCTTGAGCGCCGGGTCGAAGGTCAGCCAGGTGCGCCAGGACAGCGGCCGGCGCGGCCAGCGCAGGTACAGGCCCGACAGCGACAGCATCAGCAACAGGCCGGCCAGGGTGCCCGTGATCGGCTTGCCGTCATCGCGCGACAGCAGCAGCCAGCGGTGCAGGCGCTCCACCCATTCGAAGAACTCCGCGCCGTGCTGCTCAGGCAGTTGCGCGCCCGTGTAGGGATCGACAAAGACCGTCTGGCCCCGGCGCTGGCCGGCCGGCGGCTTGAAGGCCACCTGGGCCGAGCGGCCGGGCTCGGCAAAGACGGTGATGCGCTGGACCACGCGCTGCTCGCCGGCCTCGCGCAGCGCCTGCGCAATCTGCGGCGGCGCCAGCGGCGCGGCATCGCGCGCGGGCACGGAGGCAGTGCCGGGATTCATCCATCCCAGGATATCCTCATGGAACGAGAACACCGCGCCCGACAGCCCGATGACGATGAGCACCGTGCCGGCCGTAATGCCGACGAACCAGTGCAACTGGAACCAGATTTTCTTGAAAGTCATGGGGAGCAGGCGGCGGCGTTCAGCGGTCCATCACGGTGCGCAACGGAACATCAGGACAGAACGGTGCATGGAAGGCAGGCGTGCAGGAATGAAGGGGCCAGGCGCCTGTGCGTCGGCCGGGACCCAGGGATGCAAGGCACCCATCAGCGCGAAATTCTAAATTGTTCTCATTTACGGCGTGTTGCACGCGCGATAGGCCCGCAAGGCGGCCTGGGGTTTCGTGCAGGCTGGAGCCGCCGGGATACAGCGCCTCTACCCAATGGAAATCGCCTGCCGAAACAGGTTCGGCAGGCGATGGTTCAGCGCCTCTTCAACCGTGTGTCAACCGCGTCTGCGGCGCAGATTCCACAGGCCTGCGGCCAGCATCAGCAGCATGGCCATGGCGAGCATGCGCGGTTCGAGCGCAGGGATCGGCCGGGCACCCGGCGCCGCACCCACACGCGCCGGACCGCTGGGATCCACGATCACGCCATTGGCTGCGCGATCGTCATCACCCTGGCCGCCATCGGTGACCACCACCGAGGTCGTATTGCCCGACACCACCGCACCCGGAGGCTGATACCAGGAGTCCGCCGCCCCTGCGGACGCTGGACCGAACTTCCAGTACGCCATGCCGGTCACCGGCCCCGGCCAGGTGACGCTGACCGTGATCGAGCTGCTGGCCGTACAGCCCCGGGCCACGAAGTGCACATTGCCGTACGGGAAGCTCAACTGGCCCGGCGCACCCGCCGCAGCCGCGACGAAGGACGACTGCGACACATCGAACCCGCAGCCCGCGCCACCACCGCTCAAGGTCGCCGTGGCATTGCCTGCCCCGGTGGCTGTCGGACCCGTGAAGGTCTTTCCGAGCACGTTGAGCGAAGTCGTTGTGGCAGGTCCGGTATTGCCATTGCCTGGATTGGTCTGGGTCGCGCTGATCGTGTGCAGACCCGGCGTCGGCAAGCCGCCGCCCGGCGTGCAGCTCCACGTCTGATCGGCCGCGACGATTGCCGTACACAGCGTCGTCGAGCCATCCTTCACCGTGATCGTGTAGCCCGGCGTGCCGGTGCCGGAAATCTGCGGATAGCCTCCCACCGTGGTCGGCGAAACCGTCAGCGTCGGAGCCACCGGCACCTGCGTGCTGGGAGTGACCGGCGTTGCTGGTGTCGATGCACAGTTCACAGTGCACCCTGCCGTCGGATTGACGGGGCTGATGCCGCCCGATGGATCGTAGGAGGCCGTGTTCGTGCTCGAACCCACCGCCGTCGGAACAGCCGGCAGATTGAAGCTGGTGTTGCCACCGGCCGCCACCGGCGTGGTGAAGCTCACCGTGCAAGACAGGATCGCCGTGCCATTGCCCGCAAACGGAAAGGTGTTGGGAGTACAGGTCGCACTGGCCACATTGGCACCAGTCGGCACGCCCGTGATGCTGATGCCTGCGGGCACCAGATCCTTGATGGTCACGCTGTTGGCGGGGCCGAAGGCACCAGCCGCATTCGCTACCGTGAAGGCGTAGTTGAACGCCGTACCCACGGCCAGACTGCCAGGGTTGGCCTTGGTGACCGTCAGCGCTGGCGTGCCAGGCGTGACCGGAGTCACCGGCGTGGAAGCGCAGTCTGTCGTGCAACCCGCCGTCGGATTGACCGGGCTGATGCCACCCGACGGATCGTAGGAAGCCGTGTTGGTGCTCGAACCCACCGCCGTCGGCACAGCCGGCAGATTGAAGCTGGTGGTGCCACCGGCCGCCACCGGCGTGGTGAAGCTCACCGTGCAAGACAGGATCGCCGTGCCATTGCCCACGAAGGGGAAGGTATTGGGCGTGCAGGTCGCGCTGGACACGTTCGCACCGCTCGGCACGCCCGTGATGCTGATCCCCGCAGGCACCAGGTCCTTGATGGTCACGCTGGTGGCAGGACCGAAGGCACTGGCAGCGTTGGACACGGAGAACGCGTAGTTGAAGGGCGTGCCCACGGCCAGGCTGCCGGGATTGGCCTTGGTGACCGTCAGCGCAGGCGTACCCGGCGTGACTGGAGTCACCGGCGTGGAAGCGCAATCCGTCGTGCAACCAGCCGTCGGATTGACCGGGCTGATGCCGCCCGATGGATCGTAGGAAGCCGTGTTCATGCTCGAACCCACCGCCGTCGGAACAGCCGGCAGATTGAAGCTGCTGTTGCTGCCAGCTGCCACCGGTGTGGTGAAGCTCACCGTGCAAGACAGGATCGCCGTGCCATTGCCCACGAAGGGGAAGGTGTTGGGCGTGCAGGTCGCGCTGGCCACGTTCGCGCCGGTCGGCACACCCGTGATGCTGATGCCCGCAGGCACCAGGTCCTTGATGGTCACGCTGGTGGCGGGACCAAAGGCACTGGCCGCATTGGACACGGAGAACGCGTAGTTGAACGGCGTGCCCACAGCCAGGCTGCCGGGATTGGCCTTGGTGACCGTCAACGCTGGCGTGCCTGGCGTCACCGGAGTCACCGGTGTGGAAGCGCAGTCTGTCGTGCACCCTGCCGTCGGATTGACGGGGCTGATGCCGCCCGACGGATCGTAGGAGGCCGTGTTGGTGCTTGAACCCACCGCCGTCGGAACAGCTGGCAGATTGAAGCCGCTGTTGCTGCCAGCCGCCACCGGCGTGGTGAAGCTCACCGTGCACGTCAGCACGGTACTGCCATTGCCCACGAAGGGGAAGGTATTGGGCGTGCAAGTCGCACTGGCTACGTTCGCACCGGTCGGCACGCCCGTGATGCTGATACCCGCAGGCACCAAGTCCTTGATGGTCACGCTGGTGGCAGGGCCGAAGGCACCGGCCGCATTCGCTACCGAGAACGCATAGTTGAAGGGCGTGCCCACAGCCAAGCTGCCCGGGTTGGCCTTGGTGACCGTCAGCGCTGGCGTACCAGGCGTGACTGGAGTCACCGGTGTGGAAGCGCAGTCTGTCGTGCAACCGGCCGTCGGATTGACCGGGCTGATGCCACCCGACGGATCGTAGGAGGCCGTGTTCGTGCTCGAACCCACAGCCGTCGGAACAGCCGGCAGGTTGAAGCTGGTGCTGCCACCCGCTGCGACCGAGGTCGTGAAGTTCACCGTACAAGTCAGCACGGCGCTGCCATTACCCGCAAACGGGAAGGCGTTAGGGGTGCATGTTGCACTGGCCACGTTCGCACCGGTCGGCACGCCCGTGATGCTGATGCCTGCGGGCACCAGGTCCTTGATGGTCACGCTGGTGGCGGGGCCGAAGGCACCGGCAGCGTTGGACACGGAGAACGCGTAGTTGAACGCAGTTCCCACAGCCAGGCTGCCCGGGTTGGCCTTGGTGACCGTCAGCGCTGGCGTGCCAGGCGTGACCGGCGTGGAAGGCGTCGATGCGCAATCCGTCGTGCAACCCGCCGTCGGATTGACCGGGCTGATGCCACCCGACGGATCGTAGGAGGCCGTGTTCGTGCTCGAGCCCACAGCCGTCGGCACAGCCGGCAGATTAAAGCTGGTGTTGCCACCGGCCGCCACTGCCGCCGTGAAGTTCACCGTGCACGTCAGCACGGCGCTGCCATTACCCGCAAACGGGAAGGCGTTGGGTGTGCAGGTTGCACTGGCCACGTTTGCGCCGCTCGGCACGCCCGTGATGCTGATACCCGCAGGCACCAGGTCCTTGATGGTCACGCTGGTGGCGGGACCGAAGGCCCCGGCAGCGTTGGCCACGGAGAACGCGTAGTTGAAGGGCGCGCCCACAGCCAAGCTACCCGGGTTGGCCTTAGTGACCGTCAGCGCAGGCGTGCCTGGCGTGACCGGGGTCACCGGTGTGGAAGTGCAGTCTGTCGTGCACCCTGCCGTTGGATTGACGGGGCTGATGCCGCCCGACGAATCGTAGGAGGCCGTGTTCGTACTCGAGCCCACAGCCGTCGGAACAGCCGGCAGATTGAAGCTGGTGCTGCCCCCGGCAGCGACCGAGGTCGTGAAGTTCACTGTACAAGTCAGCACGGCGCTGCCATTGCCCGCAAACGGGAAGGCGTTGGGTGTGCAGGTTGCACTGGCCACATTCGCACCAGTCGGCACACCCGTGATGCTGATCCCCGCAGGCACTAGGTCCTTGATGGTCACGCTGGTGGCGGGACCGAAGGCACCGGCAGCATTGGCCACGGAGAACGCGTAGTTGAAGGGCGCGCCCACAGCCAAGCTACCCGGGTTGGCCTTAGTAACCGTCAGCGCAGGCGTGCCTGGCGTGACCGGAGTCACCGGTGTGGAAGCGCAGTCTGTCGTGCACCCTGCCGTCGGATTGACGGGGCTGATGCCACCCGACGGATCGTAGGAAGCCGTGTTCGTACTCGAGCCCACAGCCGTCGGAACAGCCGGCAGATTGAAGCTGGTGCTGCCCCCGGCTGCGACCGAGGTTGTGAAGTTCACTGTACAAGTCAGCACGGCGCTGCCATTGCCCGCAAACGGGAAGGCGTTGGGTGTGCAGGTTGCACTGGCCACGTTTGCGCCGGTCGGCACGCCCGTGATGCTGATCCCCGCAGGCACCAAGTCCTTGATGGTCACGCTGGTGCCAGGACCGAAGGCACCAGCCGCATTCGCTACCGTGAAGGCGTAGTTGAACGGCGTGCCCACAGCCAGGCTACCGGGGTTGGCCTTGGTGACTGTCAACGCAGGCGTACCAGGCGTGACCGGTGTGGTCGGTGTCGATGCGCAATCCGTCGTGCAACCCGCCGTCGGATTGACCGGGCTGATGCCACCCGACGGATCGTAGGAGGCCGTGTTCGTGCTCGAACCCACCGCCGTCGGCACTGCCGGCAGATTAAAGCTGGTGTTGCCACCGGCCGCCACTGCCGCCGTGAAGTTCACCGTGCACGTCAGCACGGCGCTGCCATTACCCGCAAACGGGAAGGCGTTGGGTGTGCAGGTTGCACTGGCCACGTTCGCACCGGTCGGCACGCCCGTGATGCTGATGCCTGCCGGCACCAGGTCCTTGATGGTCACGCTGGTGGCGGGGCCGAAGGCCCCGGCAGCGTTGGCCACGGAGAACGCGTAGTTGAAGGGCGCGCCCACAGCCAAGCTACCCGGGTTGGCCTTAGTGACCGTCAGCGCAGGCGTGCCTGGCGTGACCGGGGTCACCGGTGTGGAAGTGCAGTCTGTCGTGCACCCTGCCGTTGGATTGACGGGGCTGATGCCGCCCGACGGATCGTAGGAGGCCGTGTTCGTGCTCGAACCCACAGCCGTCGGCACAGCCGGCAGGTTGAAGCTGCTGTTGCTGCCAGCTGCCACCGGGGTGGTGAAGCTCACCGTGCAAGACAGGATCGCCGTGCCATTGCCCACGAAGGGGAAGGTATTGGGCGTGCAGGTCGCGCTGGCCACATTTGCACCGGTCGGCACGCCCGTGATGCTGATCCCCGCAGGCACCAGGTCCTTGATGGTCACGCTGTTGGCAGGGCCAAACGCTCCAGCCGCATTCGCTACCGTGAAGGCGTAGTTGAACGCAGTCCCCACAGCCAGGCTGCCGGGGTTGGCCTTGGTGACCGTCAGCGCAGGCGTACCAGGGGCCACCGGCGTGGAAGGCGTCGATGCGCAATCCGTCGTGCAACCGGCCGTCGGATTGACCGGGTTGATGCCACCCGACGGATCGTAGGAAGCCGTGTTCGTGCTCGAGCCCACCGCTGTCGGCACAGCTGGCAGGTTGAAGCTGGTGGTGCCACCGGCCGCCACCGGCGTGGTGAAGCTCACCGTGCAAGACAGGATCGCCGTGCCATTGCCCACGAAGGGGAAGGTATTGGGCGTGCAGGTCGCGCTGGACACGTTCGCACCGCTCGGCACGCCCGTGATGCTGATCCCCGCAGGCACCATGTCCTTGATGGTCACGCTGTTGGCAGGACCAAACGCTCCAGCGGCGTTGGACACGGAGAACGCATAGTTGAAGGGCGTGCCCACAGCCAGACTACCGGGGTTGGCCTTGGTGACCGTCAGCGCAGGCGTGCCAGGCGTGACTGGAGTCACCGGTGTGGAAGCGCAGTCTGTCGTGCAACCGGCCGTCGGATTGACCGGGCTGATGCCACCCGACGGATCGTAGGAGGCCGTGTTGGTGCTTGAACCCACCGCCGTCGGAACAGCCGGCAGGTTGAAGCTGGTGCTGCCACCCGCTGCGACCGAGGTCGTGAAGTTCACCGTACAAGTCAGCACGGCGCTGCCATTACCCGCAAACGGGAAGGCGTTAGGGGTGCATGTTGCACTGGCCACGTTCGCGCCGGTCGGCACGCCCGTGATGCTGATGCCCGCAGGCACCAGATCCTTGATGGTCACGCTGCTGGCAGAACCGAAGGCACTCGCTGCATTCGCTACCGTAAAGGTGTAGTTGAAGGGCGAACCTACGGCCAGGCTGCCTGGGTTGGCCTTGGTGACACTGAGGTTCACCACGCTCACAAAATGAATTTGTGCGGCGCTTGGCGAATACGCGTTTGCTCCCACGGTGAACGTGCCACCCAGGGTTCCGGCAGGAATGCTGGTGGCAATGCTGTAGGTCCCACTCGCTGTGCTGGTGGCAGTGATCGAGCAGATGCCCAGAGTTGTGCCGCTTGTTCCAGTGGTGCAAGTGGCTGACGCGCCGTCCGCGCCACCGTTCAGCTTCACGCCGGGGGTACCGGCAAAGGTGACGACCTCGCCGCCCTTGGGGTTGCCACCAGCATCGCGCACATACGCTTCCACCACATCGGTTGCCGTGCCATTTGCCGCCGCGTTGTCGCTCACGACACGCAGGCCCGAGTTGCTTGCCGAGGCATTGCCGGCGACAAAGGCCATCGATTGCGGGCTGTTGCCGATGGCAGTTGCACCCACCGTGGCGGCAGCCGAGTAAGTCGATGCGGTCACGCTGGTGAACGACACCGAGCAGGTCGCCGCCGCACCCGCAGTCGTGCAACTGGCGGTGGCAGGTGCCGCTCCGGCAGGCGTCACGCTGAAGTTCACGGCAACGCCGGTGACCGGATTGCCGAACGCATCCTTGGTGACCACGGAAACGACGTCCTGGCCGCCGCCGGCTGCCTGGTTGTTCACATCGACCGACATGGTCGAATTGGCGGGATCGACGGCACCTGCCGTAAAGACATAGGCAGCCGTAGCGCCGTACGTATTGCCGCCGGAGCTGATGCCGCTGCCGCTCAATGCGCCCCCCGCGATGCTTGCGCCGGAAGCGTAGGAGCCCGCGACGGTTGTCCTGGCGGTGACCTGGCAGGTACCAGCCGCATTGGTGGTGCAGGTACCGCTGAAGGTGATGTTTGCGGTGGGAGAGAACGTGACAACGCTTCCGGCCACCGGATTGCCGTTGACATCTCCCACAAACGCTTCAAGCACATCCGTCGCCGAGCCATTGGCCGTGGCCGGACTGCTGACGGTACGCACCCCCGACCTGGCGGGGTCGGCGGCATTGGCCGTGAAGTTGATCACGGCCGGACTGCCATTGGCCACGCTCTGGGTGGTGGTGCCGTTGTTGTCCGTGGCTGTGAAGCTCGCCGCACTCGCGACGGTGGATGTCACCGTGATGGAGCAGCGCGCTGGATTCGCATTGGCCGCAATCGTGCAGGAAGTTGCCGACGGCGTGCCGGCGCCGGTATGGACAAAGCCGATGGTGTGGGCAACCGTATCGACGGTTGCATTGCCATTGGCGTCCTGCAGTGCGACGGTCACCGTGCCGGTGCTCGTACCGTCGGCCATCACCGAGAGCGGTGTGGCACTGAGCAGATTGCCACTGGCTGTATTGCTGGGCGGCCCGGCAATGAAGTTGACCGATACCGGGCTGCCATTGCTCACGGCCTCTCCGTTGTCCGTCGCCGTGAAGCTTGCGGTGCCGACCGTGGCCGATTTCACCGTCACGGAGCAGGTGGCCGGATTGGCGTTGGCCGCGATCGTGCACGTGGGTGCGGCCGGCGTGGTCGTGCCCACGCCCGTTTTGGTGAAGACAATCGTGTGCGCCACCGTATCCGTGGCGGGATTGCCATTGGCATCGCGCAGGGTCACGCTGATCGAGCTCGTGGCAGTGTTGTCTGCGACAACGCTGAGCGGACTGGCACTGATCAGGTTTCCATTCGCGCCATTGCTGGGCGAGCCGGCCGTGTAGTTCACCGCAGCCGTAGCCGTGGCGGCCGAGCCATTGATGGTGAAACCAAAGGTGCCGCTGCCGACTGCGGTAGGTGCCGTGACGGTGGCCGTGTACACCCCTGCGCTGCACGCCCCCGCGCCGACCGCGGGCGAGCCCTGTGTTCCACCGTTCAGCGTGAAGGCCACCGTGTTGGCACAGGTCGCAATCGAATTGCCTGACGCATCCTTGAGCTGCGCCGTCAATGTGCTGGTTGCAGTGCCATTGGCAATGATCGAGGTCGGACTCGCAACGATGGTCGAGGCGCTGGTACTTGGCGGACCCGCCGTGTAGCTCACTGAAGCCGTAGCAACTGCGGCAGAGCCGTTGATGGTGAATCCGAAGATCCCGCTGCCGACCGCCGTGGGCGATGTGACGGTGCCCGTATAGATGCCGGCGGTACACGAGGCCGCGCCCACATTGGGCGTTCCCTGCGTTCCGCCGTTCAGGGTGAACGCCACCGTGTTCGTGCACGTGTTGATCGGATTGCTGCTGGCATCGACCAGTTGCACGCGCAGCACGCTGGTGGAGCTGCCGTTGGCCACGATCGATGCCGGAGTGGCGACTATCGTCGATGCACTCGTGCTCGGCGTTGCGGCCGCATAGGAGACCGTTGCGGTGGCAACAGCCGCAGCCCCGTTGATGGTGAACCCGAAGGTGCCGCTGCCGACCAGCACCGGCGATGTCACCGTCCCCGTGTACATGCCGGCACTGCAGCCCGTGACGCTGACGGCAGGAACGCCTTGCGTCCCCGCATTGAGGGTGAAGGCCACCGTATCGGTACAGGTGGTGACAAGGTTGCCTAACGCATCCTTCAACTGCACGGCCAAGGTGCTGGTGGAGACGCCATTGGCCGCAATCGATGGCGGACTCGCGGCGATTTCAGACCCGCTCGTGCTGGCCGGCAGTCCGGTGAAGCTGTAAGCAACCGGCGAAGGCTGATAGGTCACTGCGCCAGATACCGGACTTCCACCCAATGGAAGATTGGAGAACGTGGCACCAGCGACTGACGACGACAAGGTCACGGGTGTCGTGAATGTTCCGGCGACACTGCTGCTGGCATTGATGGGAGACGCGCACTTTCCGCTGGAGTCGGTCGTGCAGCTGACTGCGGCGGAGCTGCCATTGAACGTGACACCTGCAGGCGGCGCTGCGAAGGTAACGGTGTCACTGCCCCCCGTCCAGGCATTGCCTTGGCCGTCAACAATGTAGACCTCCAGCAAGTCGCTGCTGCCGACAGGTTGATTGTTGGTCGTCGCCAGAACGCCGGATTTCAGGGCACAGGGAAAACCGGTGACGCTTGCCGCCGTTGAAAGCTGCGAGGTCTGGGCTCCACCGGAATTGCTGTCCGTCACTGTGACCCGCACCTGGCCGCTGAGATACGAAGGAACGGTCAGCGTTCCCGAGGCTCCGGCCATGGTCCCTGAGCCCAGATAGACCTGTGCGTCGTTGGCGCCCGCGCCGGTCGGCGACCAAAAGGCTTCCACCGTATACGGTGCCGGCTCGCTCGCATTGGCATTTGCCGTGATATTGAATGTCCAGGTGCAGGCGGCGGTGTCACTGGCGCCAACGCCAAGGGTCGGGGTCCATCCGGTTTGTCCATTGGCCGTCGTCAGCAAACTGATACCTGAGTTTGCAGCCACAGGCACGGAAAACAGCGTGTTCTGAGAAATCTTGAAGAAATCATGCGTAGTGATACGAATGGCACTTCTCGACTGGCTTGTCATCTTGTTGTTGCCAATCAACCCTGGTGCCGTACCCGTCCCACTAATATTCAAACCGTCCCCGCCGCCAGTGAAATTGTTATCGGTCACCGTCACTACCTGCGTCGTGCCTGAGGCTGCCGTATTCACCGTTGGTGCCGACACATGCATTGGCGATGAAGCGGTATAGGCGGCGATAGGCAGCGAGAAGGTATTACCCGTCACGGCAAGACCAATTCCATTGCCCAGGTTGATCGTTCCATCAACCGACACCACGGCCCTGGGCGCATTTCCACCAGTCGGACTCAGTGCGATATTCGAATCTTTGATCGTCAATCCGTTGACGGTCATGTTCGACATGACCTGGAAGAACTGCTCGAGCTGCATTCCCCCGATAGGGTTGGGCAGATTCGTTACCGTGAAATTATCGACAACAATGTTGGAAACTGTGCCTGCACCGTTGCTTGCGGCAACGGAAATGGCCGAGCCCTTGTTATTGCCGTAATTTCCATTCCATATCGCGGAATTGATCGTGCTATTGGTAAAGAATACGTTTTGTGCGCCTTGATGAATCTCCGCGTACAGCTCGCAGTTGAACGGCGTCCCCTCTCCCGCAGGGGTTGGCGCCACATTCACCAAGCCGACGCGATCAATGGTGATATTGTTCGCCGGGGAGCCAACGACGAATACCGCTTCGCCACAGGTCATGTTGGGCGAATTGGTGAGCGTGATGTTCTTCCCACCAAGATAAAAAGTTTCCCAGGGGGAGTCCGCCCAGTTCTGGACTTGTATGACTCCCCCGAAATCGATGGTCAACGAGCCCGTGCCGGCTGGCACGGTGCCTTTGAGCCAGTACCAGGCACCACCGGCACCAGTGGTGGTGCCCGTATCGCCGCCGCTGATCATCTGGCTTTGACCACAGGCATTGGTGGCTCCCGTCACGGCGCCGGACTGGGCTCCGCTGATGAATGTATTGGCACAGCGCACGTAAACCGTCTGATTGTCGACATACGGATGGAGGTTTCCCGCCGCATCCTTGGATGTCCCGCTCTGTATGGTTCGTACCGACGTGGTCAGTGTCGGCGCAAAGACGATGGAAACATCGGCACTCGGATCCAGTGTTTGCAGCGTGTAGTTGGCTGCCTGAATGGCCGCTCGCAGCGTACATGCGCCAGCAAAGGTGCCCCCCAGCGTGCTGACACAGGTGGTTGGTGTCGTTGCATTGGCATTGGGAGCGTCGCTGTTGTCGGTGACCGTGAAGACGATGGTCGCCGCCAGTGCCGTGGATGAGATACCCGCGCATGAAAGCAGCAGCAAAGAGAAAAGGCACTTCGCTGCACGCCACTTGCGAAAAAATGCCGAACCAGGCAGGCGATTGAGAGCATGCATGATATTCCCCGTTTTCTCAAGGAGATATGACAGGAAAATGATTTTCCCAATGGCAATGGCCATCAGTTGTACCCAGCGCATTTGCATCGCCGTACCTCGAATAGTTCTATTTGAATCACGAGCCCACAACTCACCTTGCAGCCGGTGAGTTTGGAAGCAAAATTTTTCGCGCAGATCCTGCGCGTCAATCAAAAAAAGGCGGATTTCCATCAACGCTTGCGCGCTGCTCCACTACCCATTGAGCGGACACACCTTCAGTCGGGTTTGCGACGCAAAACATTCCTCCCTCGACAAACCATATTCACCGTGCTTGTATTTTTTCAGTGACGGACCAGTTTCCATGGACCCGCACCTGTGCAACGGTAAGTCGCCTATCAGACATATATACAACCCATGGTTAACCCATGCAGGTCCAATCGACCAGAACATGCACTGACAAACCACTGCACATATCGATAGGCTAAATCATGTTTTTTTCTATTTCAATAGTTTTTTTACATGAAACCAGAGACTCGTCCCAGCGCTACGAGGGAGGCGCTTGAGCGATCTAGGGAATACCCTGAATCAGCCACACCACATACAGGTAACTGGTGGTATCCCCAATACGACTGGAACTGGCTGCGCAAGCCCCATAGAATCGCCCCTGCAGGAGAGCAGGCGGGCGCCACGGTGCCGAGCCTCACCGAAGGCGCAAACTCCCATACACGCTCAGGTTCCGTACTGCAAACACAACATGCCGTCTGGAGAGCCGCCGCACGCAATGTGCGGCGCACCGAAGGAGCAAGCCCCGTTCCCATGGACGGTGGTGAATCTCTCAGGTACCAAGGACAGGGGGAGCGGCAGCTGCGTCACGACGGACGCCGGCTGCCTGCTATCCAGACCATAGCGGCCAGCTTTCGCGTGACCCGGCACATGCCTTTGAAAGGGCATCGTCATGCGCGTCATCGTTCTCGGAGCCGGCCTGATCGGCACCACGTCGGCCTACTATCTGCAATCCCTCGGTCATGAAGTGACCGTCATCGACCGCCAGGCAGCGCCCGGCGCCGAAACCAGTTTCGCCAACGGCGGGCAGATCTCGGTCAGCCATGCCGAGCCCTGGGCCAACCCCGGCGCACCGCTGAAGCTGCTGGGCTGGCTGGGCCGGCAGGACGCCCCCCTGCTCTTCCGCCTGCGCGCCGACATGCGCCAGTGGCTCTGGGGCCTGTCCTTCCTGCGCAACTGCACGCCCGCGCGCACGCGCCACAACATCCAGCAGATCGTTCGCCTGGGCACCTACAGCCGCGAGGCCCTGCAGCAGTTGCGGTCGGACACCGGCATCCAGTACGAGCAGCGCATGCAGGGCATCCTGCACTTCTATACGAACGCCCGCGAGTTCGAGGGCGCGCTCAAGCCCACCGAGCAGATGCAGGCCCTGGGCTGCGACCGCCGCCTGATCGATGCCGACGAGGCCGTGCGCCTGGAGCCGGCCCTGGCCCATGTGCGCGGGCAGATAGCGGGCGCCACCTATACGGCCGAGGATGAATCAGGCGACGCCAACCTCTTCACACGTGAGCTGGCGCGCATTGCCGCCGCCACGGGCGTGCAGTTCCGCCACGGCCACCACGTGACGGCGCTGCGCACCACGGGCGCGGGCGCCAGCCGCCATATCGACCATGTGGAGGTGACCAATGCCGAGGGCCGCTATGAACGCATCCAGGGCGACGCCTATGTGCTGGCCATGGGCTCGTTCAGCCCGCTGCTGGCCCAGCCGCTGGGGTTGCGCCTGCCCATCTATCCGGCCAAGGGCTACTCCGTGACCCTGCCGGTGCTGGACCCCGCCAAGGCCTATCAGGTCAGCCTCACGGACGACGAGTTCAAGCTGGTGTTCTCGCGCTACACGGGCGCGCAAGGCGACCGCCTGCGCATTGCGGGCACGGCCGAGTTCAACGGCTACGACCGCAACCTGGACCCCGTGCGTTGCGAGGCCATCGTGCGGCGCGTGCAGCAGCTGTTCCCCGGCGCCGGCGATACCGGCCGCGCCCAGTTCTGGAGCGGCCTGCGCCCCGCCACGCCCAGCAATGTGCCGCTGATCGGACGCTCGCCCATCGCCAACCTGTTCCTGAACACCGGCCACGGCACGCTGGGCTGGACCCATGCCTGCGGCTCCGGCATGGCGCTGGCCGACCTGGTCAGCGGCAGGCAGCCGGCCGTGGATTTCGATTTTCTGGGAGCCGCAGCCATGGACCCGGATCGCAGCGCAGGCACGGTGCGCCCGCGCGCGGTCTGAGGTGCAGACGGTGTGTACCGTGTGTACGGCGTGTACGACGCCTAGGCAGTGAACACCGTCAACACCCCGGCGAAGCGGTGCAGGCGGGCGTCCATGATCTCGGCTTCGGCAACGAAGCCGATCAATGGCACATCGCCCAGTGCGTGGCGCAGGGTGCGCAGTTCGGCATCGGGGCCGCCGAACAGGCCGCCGCCGCGGCCCCGGCAACTGATGTAGATGGCGCCACGGATGCGGGGCTGTACCTCGCCTTCGGGCGCCGCCTCCTCGGGCTCCGCCGCATCGCGCAGCGCAGCGCCCAGTTGCAGCAGTTCCTGGCGCGCGACCTGGGCCTGGCGGCGGCAGAAGATCACCGAATGCCCGGCCTCCACGGCCGATGACAGGGCCACGCCCTGGCGCAGCGGGTCCAGTCCGACCAGGGTCAGCACCTGGGCCTCTTCGGTCAGCACGCCGTGGGCCAGGCCCCGGCCCGGCGGCGCAATGGCCGCCAGCGTGGTGCGGACCGTGGTCAGCGCGGGCTGCCAGTCGCTGCCTTCCAGCTCCACGCCCAGCAGTTGCAGCAGGCGCTGCAGGGCCGGATCGCCATCGAGCCCGGTGACCAGGGCCCCGCGCGCCTCGGTGATCTCCAGCCCCTCGCCCAGCGGCACGCAGCCCTGGGCCATGCCCGTGATGCAGGGCACGCCGGCACCGAAGGCCACGCCTGAAAAGCCACCACGAAAAATGCCGCGCGCGTCCGCATGCTGCGCATGCAGATCCTCGGTACGGCAGGCGATCTGCACGCCCTCCACGCCATCTTCCCCGTCATCGCCCACGCCGCCGAACAGCAGGCCGGACTCGGTGCGCTCGGACAGCTCGTACAGCAGCTCGGCCAGCTCGGGCTGGCCGCCTGCGGCATGGACCAGGGCCGAATGGGCGGTGAAGCCGGCCTCGCCGCCAGGCGCATGCAGGGGCGCCAGGCCCGAATACAGGCGGTAGTGGGCGGCCGGTACATCCAGCAGCATCACCGCGAGCGCGGTTCCTGACAGGTACTCATGCGACATGGCCAGAACGCCGCCGGCCGAGCAGCCGGCCCAGTCCGCCACATGGGGCAGGGCCCTGGCCAGATGCTGCAGCAGTGGCCGTGCGTGGGCGGCATGCGCATGGGACAGGTACACCAGTCCCAGACGGGGCCGCTGCGCGTGGCCGGGCCCGGCCATCTGCAAGCGCAGCTGCTGCAGCACCGCGTCGGCCGCGGCGCGCCAGTCGGAATGGCTGGCATGGCCTACAGGAAACAACGACATACCAACCTTCTTTCTAGCCCCGCCAGCACCCGGCTTGCGGGTGGCTGGGGCCTTGCGCATCCATGGGTCCGGCCCGATCGGTCAACGCGCCGGCCGGCTCTTGGCTGCCGGCTTGCTGGCGGCCGGCGCCTTGGCTCCAGCCTTTGCAGCGGTTTTCCTGGCAGCCGCTTTGGCGGGAGCCTTGGCAGCGGTCCTGGGGGCTTCGGCCTGCACCGCAGCCTTGGCCGCCGGCTTTGCGGACGGCGCCTTGGCAGGGGAGACCGCCGCCGCCTTGCCCGCCTGCGCAGCAAAGGCGCTGGCCTGTGCCGCCATGCGGTCCATGGTGGCCTTGGCCAGGTCCCCGGCCATGCCGGTGGCGCGCTGGGCGGCCGCCACGGCCTCCGGGGCCATGGGCTCGGCCATGGCCTTGGCGGCGATCTGCTGGAATTGCTGGGTCAACGCGCCCCACCACTGCATGGCCTGGCCCATGGCGGCGGCCTGGGCGGACTCGTCCTTGGGCGCCGCAGTCTCCGCGGCTGCGGGTCTGTCGGCGGCCTTGCCCGCCTCGGGGGCTGCAGGCGGCGCGGCAGCGGCCTGTGCGGGCTCGGGCTGCGGCTTTTCCTTCTTGCTCGCCCGGCTGGCGGCCGAGGACATGGGCCAGTCCGAAAGGTCGCCCTGCCCCGCGCTGGCGGCGCCCTTGGCCGCAGCGGTGGCCGCGGCGGTTGCGGCTGCAGGGAACTGGAAGGCCTGCGCCAGCTCGCCCATGCTGACGTTCATGCCCTGCAAGGTGGACAGCGTCATGCGCTGCACTTCCAGGGCCTGGATGGTGGCGGCCAGCGCCTTGCCGTTCTGGTCGAGCCAGAACTGCACGGCCTTGAGTTCGGTGATGCGCTTGTCCACCTCTTCGATGCTCACCGTGGGCGCCACCCATTCGGGCAGGCGCCCCAGGGGCCGGGCGGTGGCCGATCCTGCACTCTGGGCCAGGCCCTGCAGGAAGTCGAAACCGGGGATGAACTTGCCGAAACCGAAGGAGGACGCATCACTCATGGCAGCACTCGCTAGGACTGGGTTGGAAGAACATGCCGGTGAAGCACACCGGCCATGCGCTCAGCTTAACCCAGGCACACGCCAAGTCCATCGCAAGTCATGCACGGCCCGCTGCGCACAAACCCGGTGGATGACAAAAAGCTCAGTGGGAGTGGCCGGCATGTCCGCCGTGTCCGCCATGCGCGCCGCCCTGCGCAGCCGATGCCGCACCTGCGCCGGGCGCCATGGCGCGCACGGGGACCTGCAGGCTCAGGCGCGAGGTCTCGCCCTTGGCGTCCTTGAACACCAGGGTGATGGGTACCTGACTGTCCTTGAGCAGCGGGCTCTTGAGCTGCTGCAGCATGACGTGGTAGCCGCCGGGCTTCAGGTCCACGGCCACGCCCTTGGGCAGGTCCAGGCCGTCGATGGCGCGCATGCGCATCACATCGCCTTCCATCTTCATTTCATGCACCTCGGCCACGCCGGCGGCGGGCGACTCCACGCCCACCAGGCGCAGCGGCTCCTCGGCCGTCAGGCGCATGAAGGCGCCCGTGGCCTGCTGGCCCGGCACGCTGGCACGCGCCCAGGCGGCGTCGGCCTTGACATGGGCCGCATCGGCATGGGCATGGGCCAGGCCCATGGACAGGGAGGCGGCGATCAGGAAAGGGGTGGTCCATTGACGCAGTGTCATCACGGTTTCTCCAGAAATTTCAATGCATTGCGGCACGGTCTTCGTGCCTTGCAAAAAGGGTTGGCCAAGCGAAGGAAGCGGGAGTGAATCCGGGAGTCACCGGGGCGGTGCGCGGGCCTGGGGCAGGGCCGGCATGGCCAGGCTGTGGACGGAGTCCGGGTGCGCCCGTGGCTGCGCATCTGCCACCAGCGGTGCCGGGGCCGCACTGCACCGGGCGGGCGGCGGCGCCAGCGGGGGCAGGCACAGCGGGCAGTCGATGCCGTGGCTGCCGGCCAGGGCATTGTCCTGACCGGCCGGCGAGGGCACCCAGACCGATTCGCCAGCGGCCGAGCACAGGCGCTCCCAGCCCGAGGCGCGCGCCAGCGGAGCAAACGCCGATGCCAGCGCCACGCACAGCCACAGGCCCAGCGCCCAGCGGGCGCAGGCAGCCAAGGTGGAGGGCAGGCGAAGCGGCATGGCGCCATTCTAGGGGTCTGCCCCAGTCGTCATCTCCGGGACCGCGCCATGCCCTACCCGCCCCTACCATCACAGGCGCGCACCCTCGCCTTCACCACAAACAACCCAAGGAGACACCCATGCTCACCCTGTGCGGATTCGCGGCCAGCAACTACTACAACAAGGTCAAGCTGGCCCTGCTGGAAAAGCAGCTGCCCTTCAACGAGGAACTGGCCTGGCTGGGAGAGACCGACATGGCGCTTTCTCCGCTGGGCAAGGTGCCCTACCTGCGCATCGACGACGGCCGGGGTCTGTGCGAGTCGGCCGCCATGGTCGAGTACGTGGAGACGCTGTCGCCCTCGCCGGCCCTGCTGCCGGCCGACGCCTTCGAGGCCGCCAAGGTGCGCGAGCTGTGCGTGTACCTGGACCTGCACCTGGAACTGGTGGCGCGCATCCTCTACCCGCAGGCCTTCTTCGGCGGCCAGGTCAGCGACTCCACCCGGGAGCGCACGCTGGCCCAACTCGACAAGAACGTGGCGGCCTTCGCCAAACTCGCGCGTTTCTCCCCCTTTGTGGCGGGCGACAGCTTCACGCTGGCCGACTGCTGCGCCATCGTCCACCTGCCCCTGGTCAGCGCGGCCAGCAAGATCGTTGGCGGGCGCGACGTTCTGGCCGACCTGCCCGTGCGCGAGTACCTGGCGCGCATGGCCGAGCGGCCCACGGTGCAGCAGGTCAATGCCGACCGCAAGACCAATACGGCGCTGATGATGTCCCGCTACGCCAGCGACAAGACCCCGGCCTGAGGCGCGGGGCCTTCACTCACTCCTGCAGCCAGCGCAGCAGCCCGCTGGCGCGCTGCGTGGGGCTGCCAACGGCCGAGGCCAGCAGGCCCGGCACCTCGGAGAACAGCGAGAAGGCCTGGCGGGCGCGCGTGATGCCGGTGTAGACCAGCTCGCGCCCCAGCACGCTGCCGCCGCGCGAGGGCAGCACCAGGGCGGTGTGCTCGAACTCCGAGCCCTGGCTTTTGTGCACCGTCATGGCGAAGGCGGTCTCCACATGGGCCATGCGGCTGACGCCGACCGAGCGCAATTCGTCGCCCTGCAGGAAGTAGACGCGCAGCAGTTGCCCTGGCTGCCCCTGGTGCGCTCCCGGCAACGCAATGCCGATGTCGCCGTTGAACACGCCCAGCTGCGCGTCGTTGCGCGTGACCATGACGGGACGGCCCGCATACCATTCGCCGCCTCGGCGGATCACGCCCTGCGCATCCAGGGCCTGCTCCACCGCGCGGTTGAGGCCGGACACGCCCCAATCGCCCTCGCGCACGGCGCACAGCAGCCGGAAGCGCTCGAAGGCCTGCAGCACAGCGACCACCCAGGCGCGGTGCGCTACCTCGTCGGCGCCGGCCGCATCCGGCCGGCCCTGCAGCGCCTGGGCATAGAGGGCATAGCTGGCAAGACCGCCGCGCCCGTGCACGGCCAGTTCGGTCACGGCGTGCACGCCGCCGCCATGGCGTTCCCACAGCTCGGAACCGGCGCCGGCTTGCGTGCCGGCATCGAGCAGGGCCTGGGCCTTCACCGCCTCACCGGCATTCACGGCGTGTGCCAGCTGGCCGATGGGGCCCCCGAAGCGCCGGCTCTCGCGCAGCATGACGGTGTGCTGCGCCAGCGCTGGCGCACGATCGCCGTCGGGCGCCGCGAACTGCGGCGGCAGCCGCTGGCCCGCCACGCGCAGTGCGTAGTCCAGCGTGTCGGGCAGGTAGCGCCCGGCCTGGGCATCGCGGCACAGGTCGCCCAGCACGGCGCCCGCCTCCACCGAAGCCAGTTGGTCCTTGTCGCCCAGCAGCACCAGGCGGGCGCCGGCCGGCAGTGCCTCCAGCAGCGCCGCCATCATCTCCAGGTGGACCATGGAGGCCTCATCGACGATGAGCACGTCCACGTCCAGCTGCCGCCCTGCATGGAATCCCCAGTGCCGCGTATCGGGCCGCGCGCCCAGCATGGAGTGCAGGGTGCGCGCCGCACCCATGCGCTGCACCAGGCCCGCCAGGTCGATCTCGCCGCCCATGCTGCCCTGCAATTGCAGCAAGGCCCCGTCGATCGATTGCTTCAGCCGCGCAGCCGCCTTGCCCGTGGGGGCGGCCAGGGCCACGCGCAACTGGCCGGCGTCGGGCGCCGTGGCAAACAGCAGGGCCAGCAGCCGTGCGGCGGTATAGGTCTTGCCGGTGCCG
The DNA here is from genome assembly GCF_043104845.1 of Delftia sp. WSY_7. Taxonomy (NCBI): domain Bacteria; kingdom Pseudomonadati; phylum Pseudomonadota; class Betaproteobacteria; order Burkholderiales; family Comamonadaceae; genus Delftia; species Delftia sp. WSY_7. The sequence goes on from NZ_JBICLB010000024.1 coordinate 107,062, forward strand.
GGGCCGCCCGTGATCACCGACAGCCGGCCGCGCAGCGCCAGCGCGCAGGCCAGCTTCTGCCAGTCCACGGGACCGCCCTCCGCCGCAGTCGGAAACAGCCGGTCCAGCCAGCGCCGGGCCTGGGCTTCGTCCAGCGGCTGTCCGGCCACGGCCTGCGCCGCCGTGCGCTGGATGACGTGCGCGGCCACGGCGCGCTCGTAGTCCCAGTAGCGGCGCAGGTACAGCAGCGGCGCGGGGCCGTCTGCGCCGGCCAGCACCAGGGGCTGGCCGAGGTCCTCGCTGCCATCCTGTCCATCTACCTGCTCCCCGTGCACCACGCGCACCACGGGGCTGGCGCTCAGCGCCGCCACCCAGCCGGACAGGCGCGCGGGCAGCATCTGCCACAGGGCCTGCTGCGCGGGCAGCGCATCGGCCGGCCAGGCCAGCACGTCGTTGGGGTGGCCGGCCAGCGGCGCCAGGGGCAGGCAGCTGTGGCCGCGCCCCTCCATCTGCGCCAGCAGCGCGGCGGCCACCAGCAAGGCGGGCCCGGCCTGTGCATCCTGCCCGGCGACGAAGGAAGCCAGCGCCGCATCCAGCCGGCGCAGCAGGCCCGCGTCGGCCCAGCGGCGCAGCAGGGCCAGCACTTCATTGGTGCCTGGCGGCACGGCGCCCGGCGGTTTGCCGCCCAGCGGTTTGCCGCCCAGCGGTTTGCCGCCCAGCGATGCGTCGCCCGGCGAGTCGTCGCCCGGCGGTTCGCCGCCCGGCCGTTCATCGAACAGGTCCAGCGTGGCCGTATCGATGGTGCGCGAACGGGGGCGCGGGCTCATGGCAGTTCCTCCGCGTTGGCGCGGCCGGGACCGAGCAGTTCATCGAGCGCATCGAGCAAGGGCAGCTCGGGCGCCATGGCATGCATGCCACCGGCCGGGCCATCGATGCCGCGCAGAAAGTAGTACAGCGCGCCGCCCAGCTGGCGCTGCGGCTCGTAGGCCGTGCCCAGCCGGCTGCGCAGCAGCCGGTGCAGGGCCAGCAGGTAGAGCGCGGCCTGCACGTCGTAGCGGTGGTGGAGCATGGCGCGGGCCAGGGCCTCCTGGCCGTAGGCGGCGCCGTCCGGGCCCAGGTGGTTGCTCTTGTAGTCAAGCACCCAGTAGCGGCCCTCGTGGCAGAACACCAGGTCGGCAAAGCCCATGAGCATGCCGTGCAGCGAGCGCTGGGGCAGCACGGGCCGCTCCTGCCCCGGCAGGATGAAGCGCCGGCACAGCTGGTCGATGCGATCGGCCGGCAGCTGGCGCGCGGGCAGCCAGAACTCCATCTCGGACAGTTGCGGCCCCAGCGTGGCCAGCGTCACATCCAGCGGCGCCAGCGGCTGGTGGACCACGGCCGTGAGCCAGGCCAGCAGGTCGCGCGCCTGCTCGCCCCGGCCCGCGCGCTCGCAGCGGCGCACCAGGCGATCAGCGAGCGCACCCTGGCCGTCCACGGGCAGGGCAAAGTCTTCGCCGCCCAGCCATTCAAGCTGGTCGTGCACGAAGTTGCCGACCACGGGGCCGCGCAAAAAGCGGTGCCAGACCGCAGGCCCAGCGGCCGGTCCATCCTGCAGGGGCTGCAGGCCCGCCAGGCCGGCCAGGCCGGCAATGTCCGCCAGTTCCGGCGATGGCGGCGGCTCCAGCGCCTGCTCATCCTCGGCCGGGCGCTGCACGGCCACGGGCAGCACGGGCAGGCTGGGCGCGGCCATGGCACGCACCAGGGCAGAGAAGCTGCCGATGCCCCAGCGGGTGTCGAAGCGCGCGTCGTAGGGCCGGGCATCGTGCAGCGGCGTGGCAGCGTCCGGCGGCTGCCAGCGCGTGCGCTGCAGCGGCTCGGCGTCCAGATCGCGCCAGGCCATGTGCGGGTCTTCTCCGCACAGCTGTCGCAGGCCGTCAAGCCAGCCCTGGGCCGAGCGCGGCTCGGTGCCGCCCAGCAGGTAGCCGGCGGCGCCCTGCTCGTTCACGCAGGTCTTGCCGTTGCCGCGCCTGAGCGGGGCCAAGCCCAGCCACAGCGCATGGCGCGGGCGGGTGAGCGCCACGTAGAACAGGCGCAGGTCCTCGCGCAGCCGCTCGCGGTCGGCCTGGGCCAGGTCTTCGTCGCTGAAGTCCAGCAGCAATCGGCGGGCCGGGGCGGCATCGTCTTCCACCCCCTCCTGCGCGGACAGGGTCAGGAACGGCGTTCTGGCCCGCTCCATGGGGCGGAAGCTGCCTGCGAACGGCAGGCAGACCAGCGGGTACTCCAGGCCCTTGCTCTTGTGCACAGTGACGATCTTGACCAGGTCGGCATCGCTTTCCAGGCGCACCACCTGCTCTTCGCTGCCGCTGCCCGGCGCCTCGATCTGGGTGGCCAGCCAGCGGATGAGGGCCTGCTCGCCCTCCAGCTGGGCGCTGGCGGTCTGCAGCAGCTCGGCCAGGTGCAGGTAGTTGGTCAGGCGCCGCTCGCCGCCCAGGGCCGGGTCCTGCAGCCAGCGCGCGGGCAGGTCCAGGCGGTACAGGGTCTGGCGCAGCATGGCCAGCACGCCCAGGCGCAGCCAGATGCTGTGCAGTTCGCGCAGCTGCTCGCTGCGCGCGTCAAAGGCTTCCTCGTCGGCGGCCAGCCAGGCCAGCTCGTCCAGCGACAGGCCGATGAGCCGCGTGGCCAGGCCCGCGCGCACGGCCTGGGCATCCAGCGGCGCGGCGACGGCGCGCAGCCAGTACAGCAGGTCATGGGCCTCGTCGCTGGCGAACACCGAATCCTGGTCCGACAGGTAGACCGAGGCCACGGCGCGTGCCTGCAGTTCTCGGCGCACGGCAGCCGCCTCTCGGCCCGTGCGCACCAGCACGGCGATGTCGGCAGGCCGCAGGCGCACAAGGCGGCCATCGGGCTGCACAAAGCCGGCCTGCGGGTCGGCCAGCCACTGCACGATCTGCTCGGCGCAATGGGCCGCGAAGCGCCGCCGCACCTCGTCGGCCGACAAAGGCAGGGGAATGCCGGTGTCCTCGTCGCGGCCCGCGCTCCAGGCCACGGTGAGGGCGGGCATGGCGCCGTCGCGCGTGTGCAGTTGCTCGCTGCGCCCCTGGGCGGCCACGGGCTCGAACGGCAGCGGGTTGTGGCTGCCGCGCCGGAACATGAAGGCGCCCTCGCCCGGCCGCTGCTCGGCCTGCGCGAACCAATGGTTGACGGCGCCCACCAGCGCCTCGGTGGAGCGGTAGTTGGTGCCCAGCACGTAGTGGCGCCCCTCGGTGGCGCGGCGCGCCTGCAGGTAGCTGTAGATGTCGGCGCCGCGAAAGCCGTAGATGGACTGCTTGGGGTCGCCGATCAGCAGCAGGGCGCTGTGCGGGTCGTTGGCCGCCGTGCGGTAGATCTGGTCGAACAGGCGGTACTGCAGCGGCGAGGTGTCCTGGAATTCATCGATCAGCGCCACCGGGTACTGGGCCAGGATGCGCTCGCGCAGCACGGCGCCGTTGTCGCCGGCCAGGGCCGTGTCCAGGCGCTGCAGCATGTCGGCAAAGCCGAAGCTGCCGGCCTGGCGCTTGAGGTGGGCCAGCCGCTGCGCCACGCGCGCGGCCGCATGCAGGCGCACGGCCACGCTGACGGGCGGCAGTTGCTCCAGCTGCACCAGCAGCGCCTGCAACTCGGCCAGCTCCAGCGGCATGAGCACATCGCCGGCCGATCCCTTGAAGGCCTCGGCCAGGCCCTCGGGGCTGAGGCGGTGGCGCGCGGCCTCGGTCAGCGCCAGCGGGCCGTCCAGCGGGGCGCGCGACCAGTCGGCCAGCGCGGCCAGCCAGCCGGTGTAGCGCGCGGGCTGCAGCTTGCGCTTGTCCCACAACGCACCCTGCCCGTCGAGCTGCCCATCCAGCCACCGCTGCAGGCGCTGGGCCTTGTCGTCCCAGCCGGCCGCCAGGGCCAGCAGGCGGCTGCGGCGCTGCTCCATGGCGCGCTGCAGGCAGTCAGCCAGGCTGCCCTCGCCCGCGCCGGGCACGGGGGGCTCGCGCAGCAGGGCGCGCATGTCATCGACCAGGGCGCCGACGTGGGGCCAGATCTTCAGGACCTCGTCCAGCAGCTCGTCGGACAGCGGGTAGCACTGCTGGCGCCAGTAGTCCTGCGCGGCCTCGGTCTGTCGCTGGCTTTCGTCGGGCTCCAGCGTTTCGTCGAAGAGGTTGCCGCTGTCGAAGGCATGCTCGCGCAGCATGCGCTGGCACCAGGCGTCGATGGTGTGGATGGCCGCGTCGTCCATGCATTCGGCCGCCATGGCCAGGCGCCAGGCCGCGCGTTCACGGGCCGCGCCTTCAGGGTAGGCCTCGCGCAGCGCATGCAGGAAGCCGTCGTGGGGCGCAGGTTCGGCCTCGCCGCGAAAGCACTGCACGGCCTCGATCAGGCGCTTGCGTATGCGGTCGGACAGCTCGCGCGTGGCCGCGCGCGTGAAGGTCATGACGAGGATGTCGGGCGGCATCAGCGGGCGCTCGAAGGCCGTACTGCTGATGCCGTCCAGGCTGCCCTCGCCATGCCCCAGCACCAGGCGCAGGTAGAGCGCAGCGATGGTCCAGGTCTTGCCGGTGCCGGCGCTGGCCTCGATCAGGCGGCTGCCCCACAGCGGAAAACGCTGTGCGTCGAGCACATGGCTGGTCACGCCGCCGGTCACTTCGCTGGTGCTCATGGTGCATCCGCCTGGTAGGGCTGGACCTGCACCTGCGCGGCCATCCAGTCGAGCAGCGGCGCGTGGGCGGCATGGGCCAGGGCCTCGAAGCGCCCATCGGCAGCCAAGGCCTCGAAATCGGGATAGCAGCGGGCCCAGGACGGGTCCTCGCCTTCGCCGCCGACCAGATGGCCGCCCTCATAGGCCTGCTGTGCCGCAGCGGGAAGGCCTTCGGCCATGGCCAGGCCGCTGCGCAGCGGCAGGGGCAGCGGACCGTTCTGGCCTTCGCGCCACAGGGCCATCAATGCACGCAGCCGTGCCAGCGCCTCGGAGGGGTCCATGGGCAGGACCTGCACCAGGCCGTCGCGCGCCACCACGCGCAACTCGGCCTGCGAGCCGCTGGCGGCCAGCACCAGGCTGCGCAGGTAGACCGGCATGAGCTTGTCGGCATGGGGCCGGCCCTTGGCATTGAGCAGGTTGCGCGGGTCCAGCAGCAGCCAGCACTGTGCGTCGTCCGCATCGGGGGACTCTTCGGTTTCGCAGGACTGGCGCAGCCCGTCGATCCAGTCGTCGAACACCAGGCCATCGTCCTCGATCAGCAGCCGCCTGCGCGGCGCGGGATGGGCATACCGATCCAGTTGCTGGCGCCAGGCCCGCAGCGAAGGCGTGACCGAGGACTGCAGCGCCCGCGCGCCGCGCTCGCCCAGCCCCGCCAGCGGCAGCCGCCCCGAGCGCGTGAGGCGCGCCACGGCGGCTCGCACGCTGTCTTCCATGGCCTGGGGCGCCTGCCCGGGCTCGGAAAGGCCGGCCGCCACCTGCTGCTGCAACTGCTGCACCAGCAGGTATTCGGTCAGGCCGTCGAGCTGGAACAGTTCCTCGTCCACGACCGGGTTGTCCTCCTGCTCGAAGCGCACCTGCAGGCGCTGGCGCAGGTAGGCGCGCGTCGGGTGGCGCAGGAAATCGGTGAGCCGGGCCAGCGTCAGCGGCGCCGAGGCGTCGGGGACAAAGGGCGGGCGCGGCTGCGCGGGCAGCGGAGGCAACGCGTCCGTGCCGTCAGACTGCGCATGCGCGGCCCGCCATTCGCGCGCATACGTGGTCCAGGGCGAACCTTCTTCGAAATAGCGGCGGCTGAAGGGCTGCAGCGGGTGCTGCTGCGTGCGCTGCGCCAGCAGCGGCTGGCCGCCTTCGCCGCGCCAGCCGGCCTCCAGGTAGTCGCGCAGCTGGGAGACCAGGACCGAGGGCGGCTGCTCGCTGTTGTCGCGCACATGGTGGCCGGTCCAGCTGATGTAGAGCGCGCGGCGCGCGGACAGCAGGGCTTCGAGCATGAGCTGGCGGTCATCGTCGCGGCGCGCGCGGTCGCCGGGGCGCTGCTGGCCGGGCAGCGCCATCAGGTCGAAGTCGCTGCGCGTGGCGCGGCGCGGATAGTCGCCATCGTTCATGCCCAGCAGGCAGACCACCTCGAAGGGAATGGCGCGCATGGGCATCAGCGTGCAAAAGGTCACGCCACCGGCGCGAAAGCGCTGCGACAGCGAGGGCTGCTCCAGCGCCTGCATCCAGGCCTCCTGGGCCACGCTCAGTTCCACGGCCTGCGCATAGCCGGCCTGCTCGCAGGCGCGCTGCCAGTCCGTGAGAGCGGCGTCCAGTGCGGCCAGCATGGCCTCGTCCTCATCGTCCTGCGCCTTGAAGAAGTCCTGCAGCAGCGCGCGAAAGCGCTGCGCCCAGGCCTCGGGCATGGCGGGCTGCTCGGCCTCGCGCCACCACGCCAGCATGCGCTCCAGCAGCGCGGCCAGCACGCCGGCCAGCTCGGCCGACAGGCCGCCCACTTCGTCATAGGGCTCGATGCCGCCGAAGGCCTGGCCGTCCTGCGCCACGCCGCTGGCATAGCCCAGCAGCATGCGCTGCAGGCCGAACCAGGCGCTGTTGTGCTCGCCGCAGGCCTGCAGGCCCAGCGACTGGCGCTGCGGTGCATTCAGGCCCCAGCGGATGCCGGCCCCCGCCATCCAGCGCGTGAGCTGGGGCAGGTCGTCGGCCGCCAGACCCATGCGCGCGGCAATCGCTGGGACGTCCAGCAGGTCGCACAGCTCGCTGAGCCGGCAGCGCTGCTGCGGCAGGCGCAGCAGCCATTGCAGGGCCACGGCCAGCGGGCTGCTGGCGCGTGCGCCCAGGTCGGCAATGTCAAAGGGAATGTGGCGCGGATCATGCCTGCCGTACTGGCCGAACACGGCGCGTATCGAGGGCGCGGCGGTCTCTATGGACGGCAGCATGACTACGACGTCACGCGGTGCCAGCGGTGCCTGCCCCGGCTGCCCGGGATCGGTCGGCCGGGCCAGCATCTGCAGCAGCTGATCGTGCAGCACCTCCAGCTCGCGCACCACGCTGTGGGCGCTGTGAAAGACGATGGAGCGGTCGGCACGCGCCACCTCCAGCGGCGGGTGCTCGGCCAGCGGCACCAGGTCGCGTATGCGCTGCTGCACCTGGGCCAGCAGCGGCGCGGTGCGCAGGTCCTCGGCATCGGTTTCGTCGAACAGGTCCACGCGCGGCATCTGCAGCTGGGCTGCGGCACCCGTGGTGTCGAAGGCGTCGAGCTGGCGCACATAGTCGCGGCTTTGCCGGCCCCAGGCGGCCAGCAGCGGATGGGCGTGGGCATGCATGGCCTCCAGCGGCAGCTGCGCCAGGTCGCGGCCGCCGCGCAGCGGCTGGCGGCGCCGCGCCATGCGCAGCAGCTCGCGCCCGTCGATGGCGTCGGCCCAATGGAAGCGGCAGGGATTGGGCACGGCCAGCAGCACCTGGCTGTGGCGGGCAATGGCGGCCAGGAACTCCAGCAGGCTCAGCGGCAGCTGGCTGATGCCGAACACCACCACGCGGCGCGCCAGCGGCGCGGCCGGCGCTTCGCCCGACTGCAGCGCGGCCAGAACCCGTCCCTGCAGGCGCGCGCGCGTGGCGCCGCGCTGGTCCTCGTCCAGCTCGGCCAGCACGGCGCGCCACAGGCGCGGCTGCCACAGCTGGCCTTCGGGCACCGAGGCGTCCGCCACACCAGGGCGCAAGGGCATGGGCAGCACGTCATGCCCGGCCTCCCAGGCGTCCAGCCAGTCGGCGCGGTAGATCTGGTATTGGTCGAAAAGGTCGGCCAGGCGCTGGGCCAGCTGCAGCAGCCGCTCGGGCTCGCCGGGGCGCAGAAAGCCTGCAATGGGGGCGAAGGCCGGGTGATGCAGGCACTGCGGCAGCAGGCGCATGAGCCGCCAGGTCATGGGTGTCTTGTCCAGCGGCGATTCGCGCGGCACGGCCTGGCGGCCCAGCACCTGGCGGTAGCTGCGCCATACAAAGCGCGCGGGCAGTTCCACGCGCGCGGCGGCGCACACGCCCAGCTGCTCGGCCATGCGCATCTTGAACCACTCGGCCATGCCGTTGCTCTGCACCAGCACCACCTCCGGCTCCAGCACGTCCAGCGGGTGCGCAGCCAGCCATGCCAGCACCGTGTCGGCCAGCACCTCCGTCTGATTACCGTGCAGGGCGATCAAGCCCGGCTGCCAATGCGATGCCACCTCTGCGCTCCCGTGCTCCAAGCCATGCGAGCAGCGAGCTTAACGCGGTTGACACGGGCCGGGACCGCGCGGGTCCATTACCAATGCAGGTAGAACATGGCCTTGGCCAGCAGCACGATGGCCAGCACGTGGCAGAACACGCTCAGGTGCAGGCGGTGCGAGCGGCGCCCGCCCAGCACACCGCGCCGGCGCCACCACATGGCTGCCAGGAAATGTCCGAACACGCTGAGCGCCAGCCCGATCTTGAACGCCAGCAGCAGGCCGAAGCTGCTGGCCAGCGGAGCGGCAAAGGCTGCAGCCAGTGCCGCGCGATGCTGCCAGGCCAGACCCAGCCCCGCGCCGTACAGCACCAGCAGCACCCAGGGCATGACGGCCACCGCTCGGTCGCCCAGCGCCTGCTCGGTGGCGCGCGCCACGATGGCGGGCAGGTGGCGGCGCGCCCCGGCCAGCAGCACCACTTCAAAGAACACCGTACCCGCGAAGGCGATGGCAGCCAGCAGGTGCAGGGTCAGCAGCAGGCCGTAGCTCATGCGCGCCTCCTGTGCGGCAGGGGCAGCGGCAGGGATGCGGGAGCCGGCAGCAGATCGGCCAGCGTGAAGCCGTCCAGATGGGCCAGGAAGCTGTCCAGCGCCCCGCCCAGCACGCCGGCCAGCCGGCAGTCCTGCACAAGCGTGCAGGCAGGTGGGCTGGTGCCCGTGAAGCATTCGACGATGGCAAGGTCCGGCTCCATGCCGCGCACCACGTCGCCCAGGCCGATGTCGGCCGGCGCATGGGCCAGGCGCATGCCGCCGCCCTTGCCGCGCACGGTCACGATCCAGCCGCGCAGCGCCAGCTGGTGCGTGACCTTCATGAGATGGGCTTCGGAGATGGCATGGGCCTGGGCGATCTCGGCAATCGTGCACAGCCGTCCGGGGTGGCGCGCCACATGCATGAGCAGGCGCAGCGCGTAGTCGGTCATCAGGGTCAGGCGCATGGCAGGCCTGCGATCATGCCTGCCGGTCGGCACGCGGGCGCACCAGCAGCGGGGCGAAACGCCACAGGTACGGCGCAAAGGCCAATACCCAGGCAGCGGCCGAGGCATGCAGCGCCGCCAGCGACAGCGCCGTGGGCAGCAGGGCCGCCAGGCGCAGCACGGCAGCGGCAATGACCAGGGCATAGGCGGCGACCATGCTGCGGTCGGTGCGCAGCGGCAGGCCCAAGTGGCCCATCGACGTCCGTGTGCACATGCCGATGATGAGCAGGGCAAAGCCGCCCGCACCGATCACATGCACGGGCCAGGCGGGGCGCAGCACCCATCCCGCCGCATGCGCGCCGGCCACCAGCAGGCCCGCACCCAGCGCCGCGTGGCCCAGGTAGAGAATCCACAGCAGCGGCACGCGGCGCACGGCCTGGGGCTTCCAGGCCAGCACCTGCCACAGGGCGATCAGGCCCGCCACGGCCAGGCCGGCGGCCAGGCCCGGCCACCAGCCCGCCAGCAGGCAGGCGAGGGCCACCACGCCCGCACCCAGCTGCCACGGGCCGCTGGCCGCGTGCATGGGGATCTGCAGGCCGGACACGGCGCGCATGGCGAAGAAGGGGATCACGCGCCGCGCGATCAGCAGCGCAATCACGGCCATGCACAGCAGGCCTGCGTTGAAGCGCTGCATGAGCGCGCCGTAGTCGCCTTGCCAGATGGACCACAGGTACAGCGCATCGGCCGCGCCCAGGCCGGCCAGCAGCAGGGGCAGCCCGTAGTTGCGCCGGCTGCGCGCCACCTGAATGGCACGGCCCAGCGCCAGCGCGGCCCAGCAGAAGAAGGCCGTCTCGCACAGCGCGGCGACCGCAAAGGCCTGCGGCCCCGGCAGCAAGAAGCCTGCGCGGGCCACCAGCCATAGCAGGCACAGCGCGCCCAATGCCCGGCCCTGCAGGGGATTGCGCCCTGTCCAGTTGCTGCCTGCCGTGAACAGAAAGCCCACGGCGATGGTGGCCACGAAGGCCCACAGCATCTCGTGCGCGTGCCAGAACACGCCGGGCATGCGCCCCGCGATCCACTGCGGAGCATGGACCCACAGCGCCACCGACAGCGCGGCCCAGAGGCAGCCCAGCAGGTACAGCGGCCGAAATCCCAATTCGAGGAATGCCGTCCATTGCGGCGCCGGCTCCCGGGTTCTCAGGGGTTCCTCCAGCTCCATCCATTGCGCCATGATGTGCACTCCTTCCGGCCCGCTGCGCCTGCATAAGATGCATCCAGCGTACATCTTCAAGTGCACCGGCGAGGCGGCGGCGCAACCACCTTCTGACCCATATCAAGCAGGAGCCAAGCATGGCACTCGAACACGCAAAGCCACTGGAGGTCATCGCCCTGCACGCCCGCGACGGCATGCCCATCAGCACCAGCCTGATCCGAACGCCGAAGCTGCAGCTGCTGCGCCTGGTGCTGCCGCCCGGCCATGCCCTGCCCAGCCATCAGGTCCCCGGCGAAGCCACCATCCACTGCCTGGCGGGCGAGGCCGGCATTGCCACGCGCCTGGCAAGCCTGCGGCTGGTGGCCGGCTCGGTGGTGCTGGTGCCTGCCGGCGAGCTGCACGATGTGCACGCGCGCGGCGACCAGGGCTGCGTGCTGCTGGTGACGATTGCGGGCGCGAACGACTGAAGGCGGCCGCAGCCGCCGCACAGGCAGGATCACGCATTGCCTGAGGCACAAATAAAAACGGACTGCTTCTTGCGAAGCAGTCCGTAATCTTTTTCACTGTATCTGGTGGCCTGGGACGGAATCGAACCGCCGACACAAGGATTTTCAATCCTCTGCTCTACCGACTGAGCTACCGGGCCGAGAACTAGATTATATGCAGGATTTTTTGACCCAAAAACGAAAAAGCCAAAATTCCTTCAAAAAGTCTATCCGCGCTTGTTGCGGCCCAGGTCCACGCCCAGCTGGCGCAGCTTGCGGTACAGGTGCGTGCGCTCCAGGCCGGTCTTCTCGGCCACGCGGGTCATGGAGCCGCCTTCGCGCGCCAGGTGGAACTCGAAGTAGGCCTTCTCGAAACCGTCGCGCGCCTCGCGCAGGGGGCGGTCCAGATCGAAACCCTGGTGTGCATGCGGCACGTTGTTGTCCACCGGCACACGGCTGGCCGCAGGCGTGACGACGGCTGCGATGTCGGCGGGCTCGGCCACTGCGGCAGGCGCTGCAGCCGGCGCCTGGCTGGCGGCATTGCGCGCCAGGCCCTGCTCCACCGCCTTGAGCAGCTTCTGCATGGTGATGGGCTTTTCCAGGAAGGACAGCGCACCGATGCGCGTGGCCTCCACCGCCGTCTCGATGGTGGCGTGGCCGCTCATCATGATGACCGGCATGGTCAGCTGGCCCGCCGAGGCCCATTCCTTGAGCAGCGATACGCCATCGGTGTCGGGCATCCAGATGTCGAGCAGCACGAGGTCGTAGGTGTTGGAGGCGCGCGCCGTGCGCGCCTGGCCGGCATTCTCGGCCACGTCCACACTATGACCTTCGTCGTTGAGGATTTCCGACAACAAATCCCGGATCCCCAGTTCGTCGTCGACCACCAGTATGTTTGCCATGTGTCTTAAGCCTATGTGCTGAGGCGCGGGGGGCGTCAGGCCTATCCTGTACGCTCAGGCGCAAATGATAGCGACACTTGCGCACCTTGAATCACCCCGCCGTCGTCCCTGTTGCCCAGGTCGATGCGGGCGCCATGCTCGTCTGCGATTTTCTTGACCACGGCCAGGCCCAGTCCGGTGCCCCGCGCCTTGGTCGTGACATAGGGCTCGAAGGCCCGTTGAAGGATGTTGGCCGCGAAGCCCGTGCCGCTGTCGCTGATGCTCAGGCGCACGCGGCGCGTGGACTCGTTCCAGCGCGTCTCTATGGTCACGGGGCCGGGGGGCTGGCCGCTTTCCTGCGCACGCTGGGCCGTGGCGTCCTGGGCATTCTGCAAAAGATTGTGAATGACCTGGCGCAGCTGCTGGCCATCGCCGGAAATCGGCGGGCATTGCGGGTCCAGCACACACTCCACGCGCACTTCGGCGTTCTCTTCACCGTACAGCTGCAGCACGTCGGTCACCAGCGCGTTGAGGTCCAGCGACTGCAGATTGGCGGCAGGCAGGCGCGCGTAGTCGCGGAATTCATCGACCAGGCGCTTCATGGCGCCGACCTGATCGACGATGGTCTTGACGGACTTGGCCAGCAGCGCCTGGTCAGCCAGCTGCAGCTTGTCGGTCAGCCGCATGGCCATGCGCTCGGCCGACAGCTGAATGGGCGTGAGCGGGTTCTTGATCTCATGGGCCACGCGGCGCGCCACCTCGCCCCAGGCCTGGGCGCGCTGGGCCGAGACGATCTCGGAGATGTCGTCGAAGACCAGCAGCCGCTGCGCATCGGGCAGTTCCGCACCGCGCATGACCAGGGTGGTGGTGTGCTGGATGACGCCGCCATCGGTGGAGGCATGCAGCTCATGCACCAGTTGCCAGCGATCGCGCCCCTGCTCGCCCAGGAAGAGCGCGAACTGCTCCTGCACGACTTCGCCGAACTGCTCCAGCCCCGGCACCTGGGACAGCGCCCGTCCTTCATGGACGGCCATGGGCGCGCGCAGTATGCGCGTGGCCCCGGGATTGCTCAGGACGATGGCGCCCCGCGCGTCCAGCACGATGACGCCCGATGTGAGGTTGTCGAGGATGGTCTGCAGGTTGCCGCGTGCGGCATCGAGCTGGCCCATGCTGCGGTTGGCCTCGGCGCGGGCGTCGGCCAGTTGCTGGGTCATGAGCGCGAAGGAGCGCGTGAGCCCGCCGATCTCGTCGCGCGTCTGCAGCGCCGGCTTGGGCCGCAGGTCGCCGCGCGCCACGTCGCGCATGCCCTGGGCCAGCAGCAGCAGCGGCCTGGCCAGCTGGTTGCCCAGCACGATGGCCAGCACCACGGCGCCGAAGACCGCCAGGAACAGGCTGAGCGTAAGCGTGCCTATGTACATGCGCTGCAGGCCGCCGCGTGCCAGCGCGCGTTCCTGGTATTCGCGGTTGGCGGCCTGCACGGCAAGGGCGTTGGTCACCAGCGCCTGCGGCAGCGCAATGGTGGCCTGCAAATAACGCGGCTCGGTCAGCAGTCCCACGCTGGGGTTGGGAACCACGGCCAGCGTGCGAACCTGGGCATTCGGCGCTGTGGCACCCGGCTGGGCCGTGCCGTCGTCGTCCAGTCCTTCGATGCTGGCCACGGCGCGCTGCTCGCGCAGCGAGCGCAGCATTTGCGCGCTGGGGCGTTCGGGCTGCAGGTTGAAGCGCGATTGACCTGCGCTGGCAACCGCGCGCAAGCCAGCCAGCTCGCCACTGCGCGGCACCGGCGCCGGACCCACGACGGCGATTTCGGAGGCGCTCCACAGCACGACATCGGTGGCCCCCAACTGGTCGCGCACGCGCTCCAGGATCAGCGCGGCGCCCGCATCGGAGACCTGGGACAGCTGGGCGCCTGCGGTGCGCGTGTTGTTGGCCATGTCGTTGGCCACGGTCTCCAGCGTGGAGCTGGCCAGGCTCACGCCTGCCGACAGCGCACCCTCGACCTGCACGTCGAACCAGCTCTCGATGGAGCGCGAGACGAACTGGTAGGAAACGATGTAGATCAGCAGACCCGGCACCAGTCCCACCAGCGTGAAGATGCCGGCCAGCTTGAGCAGCAGGCGGCTGCCGAAGCGCCCCCGCTGCAGGCGTATGGCCAGGCGGATGCCGCCCCAGACCAGGATGGCCAGCAGCAGACCGGCCACGACCACGTTGGCGGCGAACAGCCAGTTGTAGTTGCGCTCGTAGTCCAGCCGGTTGTTGGTGGCCAGGGTCAGCAGGAACAGCAGCAGCACGCCGACCAGCCCCATGAGACCGGCGCCCACGCCCACGGCCCAGCGCGTGCCGCGCGACAGGCCGGCCGAGGCCGGCAGGGCCATGCGTTCGTCGGCGTCGGTGTCCCGGTTCATGGCGCGTCTTCCAGCATCTGGGCGCGCGACAGCTGCAGGTTCCAGCCCGAGCGGCCCAGCGCACCGATCTGCAACGGCCTTGGCAGCTGGGACAGGTCGATGCGAAAGCGCAGCTGCACCGAGACACCCGACTGCGTGGGTGCCGTGTCCATGATTTTCCAGCGCGAGATGCGCCGCATGGAGGACAGCGCATCTTCCAGGGTCTCGAAGGTCTGGCCCAGGGCCAGCCCCAGCCCGGCGCTGGAGAAGGGGGTATTGGAGATGTGCAGGCGCCAGCGGCGTGTCAGCGGCTGGTGGCTGAGGCGGTAGTGGCGGCTGGCGGTGGCCAGTTGCTGATCGGACCAGTACCAGCGCTCACGCTGGACCTGGGCCTCGGCCACGAAGTACATGGGAATGCCCTGGCGCAGCGCGTCGTCGATCTGGTAGGGCAACTCGAACTGGAGATTGGCGGACAGCAGCAGACCATCATCGGAGCGCTCGAGCTGCATGGATCCGATCTCGGCGGTCAGCGCATCGGCCCTGGCCTGCAGGCCCAGGCCGGCCAGCACGGCGGCCAGCACAAGTGCCCCGGCCAGCCGCGCCAGCAGGCGCAGCCAGGCTGGCGACCTGGTCCGGGGACGGGGGTCAGCGCGTCTTTTGCAGCAAGGCGTAGAAGAAGCCGTCGTGGTCACCCAAAGCATTGTCAGCCAGCATGCCGGCTTTGTAGTCCTTGCCCGGGATTAAATGCCCCGGCGCCGGCAGTGTTCGCGCCTCACTGTTGCGTGCAACAAACGCTTGAACCTGTGCCTCGCCCTCTTGCCTGAAGACCGAGCAGGTGCAGTACAGCAGGCGCCCGCCAGGCTGCAGCAGGGGCCACAGGGTGTCGAGCAGCCGGGACTGGATCTGGGCCAGCTGGTGCACATCGCTTTCGCGGCGCAGCCAGCGCACGTCGGGCTGGCGCCGCACGATGCCCGAGGCCGTGCAGGGCGCGTCCAGCAAGATGGCGTCGAACAGCTGGCCGCCGCATTGCGCCTCGAACCACTGCGCAGGCTGGGATGCATCGGCCACGACCACTTGCGCCTGCAACTGCAGCCTTCCCAGCGTGTCCTCGATGCGCGCGGCGCGCTCGGCGTCTATCTCCAGCGCCGTGACCTGCAGGGTCTGCGGCGCTGCGTATTCCAGCAGGTGGGCCGTCTTGCCACCGGGGGCGGCGCAGGCATCAAGTACCCGCAACGCTCGGCCGACGGGCTGCTCCAGCCCTTGCAGCAGCAGCGGTGCGGCCAGTTGCGCCGCCGCATCCTGCACGGAGGCCAGGCCCTGGTCGAAGCCCGGCAGGGATTGCACGGGCAAGGCCTGCTGCAGTTGCAGGCCGCTGTCGGCCACGGCAAGCGATGGCACGTCCATGGCCTGCAGCGCCGCCTGGTACTGCGCGCGGTCTGCCCTTTGGCGATTGACGCGCAGCGTCATCGGAGGCTGCTCGTTGTTGGCCTGCAGGATGGCCTGCCAGTGATCGGGATGGTCCTTGCGCAGGCGGGCAATCCACCAGGCGGGATGGTTCCAGACCGCCTGCGGCTGGGCTTCGGTGGCGGCAACCAGGGCATCGCGCTCGCGCAGAAAGCGGCGCAGGCAGGCGTTGACAAAGCCGGACTGCGCGCGGGTCGGCCCCTGCTTGGCCGCTTCCACGGCCTGGTTGACCAGGGTGAACGGCGGGTATGGCGCGCGAGATTCATCCCAGGCCAGGGCCAGGGCGGTGTTCAGCAATGCGCTGACGCGCGGCGGCGGGTTGCGCGAGGCCAGCTGCTTTTGCAGCGCCTGGGCGCGGCCCAGCTGGCGCAGCACCTGGAACAGCAGGGCCTGCACGCCGGGACGCAGCGGCTGCGGCACACGCGCCAGCACGCTGCGGCTGGACTGGCCTTCGAGCACGGCCTGCAGGCATTGGGCGACGGCGTCGAGCTGCTGCCAAAGAGGAGGTGCGGCCGGTACGGCATGCGCCTGCGAGGGCGCCGCAGCGCGGCGCGGGGAAGAATGCGTGCGTTGGTTCATGTTCCACTTTCCTGCACCTTGCTGGGCGCAGGTTCGACCAGCAGGCTGCGCACCGGGCGAAAGCCCAGCAGCCAGGCCAGCAACCTGGCCGGATATTGCGCGATGGCGGCGTTGTAGCGCTCGGCCGCGGCGTTGAATTGCTGCAGTCCCAGGCGGTTGCGCACCTGGTGCTCGGTCCAGCGCTGCTGCCAGGGCTGCAGCGGATCGGGGTCCGGCGACGGGGCATCTGATGGCGCAGTGCCAGTGCCAGCGGCGCCGGCGCCGGTGTCAACGGCGACCTTGGTCATGGCCTGCCAGGCCACCTCCAGCGCCGAGCAGGCATGCTCCAGCGAGGCCAGCGCGCTCTCGCGCAGCGGCCGGCCACGGGCATCGACCAGCGCCGCCTGCAACTGCGCGGCGGTCTGGTGCAGCGCGGCCTGGGCATGCACAAGGGCGGGGCTTTGGCCTTCGCCCTTGGGCTGTTCCTCGAAGGCCTGCAGCATGGCATGCCACTGGCCCAGGTATGCATCGAGCGTACCGAACTGCTGCACGCAGCCGCTGCGCAGCCGGGCCAGCCGGTTGTATGCGCCGACGGCCCAGAACACCAGCAGTGCCAGCAGCATCCATTCAAGAGACAAGGACCACATCGTCTGCAACGGCCCGGCCGGAAGCTGGTCCGGCCGAACTCTGGTTATTCCCAAAGAAAAACGCTCCCGCCTGCGCAGGGCAGGCCGGGAGCGTCACATCATCAAGCACTTGCGCCATGCACTGCTCTAGGAGACAGCATGTCCCAACAAGAGGGACGCCGAGCAAGGGCCGCCCCCGCAGCGAGGGCGTCGTCCCCCTCCCGCGTAGCGAGAGAGGGGGAAGCGGCACAGCCGCTCAGGGGGTGACACCGCCTATCAGTCAGCGGAAGCGTCACCGGCGACGGCAGCCACGCCAGCGTCGTCGTCAGCCATCACACCGGCCAGTTCGGCCGCTTCGGCGTCGGCGATGGCGCGGCGCTCTGCGTCGTCCATGGCGTCCTTGGCCTTGCGCGCCTGGTGGTATGCCAGACCCGTGCCAGCGGGGATCAGGCGACCCACGATGACGTTTTCCTTCAGGCCACGCAGCTCGTCGCGCTTGCCCATGATGGCAGCCTCGGTGAGCACGCGGGTCGTTTCCTGGAACGACGCGGCAGAGATGAAGGAGTCGGTCGACAGCGATGCCTTGGTAATACCCAGCAGCACGTTGGAGTACGTGGCAGGGATCTTGCCTTCGCGCTGCAGCGCCTCGTTGGTATTGAGGATCTCCGAACGCTCGACCTGCTCGCCAGCGATGTAGGTCGAGTCGCCGGTGTTCTCGACCACGACGCGGCGCAGCATCTGGCGAACGATCACCTCGATGTGCTTGTCGTTGATCTTCACACCCTGCAGGCGGTAGACGTCCTGCACTTCATCGACGATGTAGCGCGACAGCTCCTCGATGCCCAGCAGGCGCAGGATGTCCTGCGGATCGGCCGGGCCGTCGACGATGGACTCACCCTTGTTGACCACCTGGCCTTCGTGCACCAGGATGTTCTTTTCCTTGGGCACGAGTTCTTCCCAGACCTTGCCATCCAGATCGGTGATCTGCATGCGCACCTTGCCCTTGGTTTCCTTGCCGAAGGAAATGGTGCCGGTCATCTCGGCCAGCGTGCCCTTGTCCTTGGGCGTGCGGGCTTCGAACAGCTCGGCCACGCGGGGCAGACCGCCGGTAATGTCGCGGGTCTTCTGGCCTTCGACAGGGATACGGGCCAGCACTTCGCCGGGGCCCACGTCCTGGCCGTCACGCACCTGGATCAGCGCGCCGACCTGGAAGCCGATCGTCACCGAGTGGTCGGTGCCGGGGATCTTGACTTCCTGGTTGTTGGCATCGATCAGCTTGACCTGGGGACGCACGACCTTGGCAGAGCCACGGCGCTTGGGATCGATCACCACCAGCGTGGACAGGCCGGTCACTTCGTCGACCTGCTTGGCCACGGTCAGGCCCTCTTCCACATTCTCGAAGCGCACCTGGCCGGCGTACTCGGTAATGATGGGTCGGGTCAGCGGATCCCAGTTGGCCAGGATCAGACCGGCCTTGACCTGCTGGTCGGGCCTGACGGTCAGCACGGCACCGTAAGGCACCTTGTGGCGCTCACGCTCGCGGCCGTTGTCGCTGATGACGATTTCGCCCGAACGCGAAATCACGACCAGCTCACCCTTGGTGTTGCTGACGTAGCGCATCGTGCTGTTGAAGCTGATGGAGCCGTTGGACTTGGCTTCCACGCTCGAGGCGATGGCAGCGCGCGAAGCGGCACCACCGATGTGGAAGGTACGCATGGTCAGCTGCGTGCCGGGCTCGCCGATGGACTGGGCGGCGATCACACCCACGGCTTCGCCGAGGTTGATCAGGCCGCCGCGGCCCAGGTCGCGGCCGTAGCACTTGGCGCACAGGCCGTAGCGGGTCTCGCAGGTCAGCGCGGTGCGGACCTTGATCTCGTCGACGCCTTGCGATTCCAGCTCGTCGATCACGTCTTCGTTGAGCAGCGTGCCTGCGGGCAGCAGCACGGCCAGCGTCTCGGGATGCACGACGTCCTCGGCCGTGGTACGGCCCAGCACGCGGTCGCGCAGCGATTCGATGACTTCACCGCCTTCGACGATGGCGCGCATCAGTGCGCCATTGCTCGTGCCGCAATCGTCCTCGTTGACCACCAGATCCTGCGTCACGTCCACCAGACGACGCGTCAGGTAGCCGGAGTTGGCCGTCTTCAACGCCGTGTCGGCCAGACCCTTTCGGGCGCCGTGGGTGGAGATGAAGTACTGCAGAACGTTCAGGCCTTCACGGAAGTTCGCCGTAATGGGCGTCTCGATGATGGAGCCGTCAGGCTTGGCCATCAGGCCACGCATGCCGGCCAGCTGGCGGATCTGCGCGGCCGAGCCGCGGGCGCCGGAGTCGGCCATCATGTAGATGGCGTTGAACGATTCCTGCTCGACTTCGTTGCCGTGGCGGTCGATGACCTTTTCCTTGGCCAGCTGGGCCATCATGACCTTGGAGACTTCGTCGCCGGCCTTGCCCCAGATGTCCACCACCTTGTTGTAGCGCTCGCCAGCGGTCACGAGACCGGAGACGTACTGCTGTTCGATCTCCTTCACCTCGGCTTCGGCACGGCCGATGATCTCGGCCTTTTGCGGCGGCACCAGCATGTCGCCGATGGCGATCGAGATGCCGGCGTGCGTGGACAGGCGGAAGCCGTTTTGCAGCAGCTTGTCGGCAAACACCACCGTGGCCTTCAGACCGCACTTGCGGAACGAGGCATTGATGAGCTTGGAGATCTCCTTCTTCTTGAGCGCCTTGTTCATGTGGCTGAACGGCAGGCCCTTGGGAAGGATCTCGGACATCAGGGCGCGGCCCACGGTGGTTTCCACCAGGCTGGTCGAAGGCTCGAACTCGCCGGAGTCCTTGTTCTTCGTCCACTCGGTCAGGCGAACGCTGATCTTGGCGGCCAGCTCGACCTGCTCGGCGTCCAGCGCGCGCTGCACTTCGCCGATGTCGGCGAAGACCATGCCCTCGCCCTTGCCGTTGATGCGCTCGCGCGTCGCGTGGTACAGACCCAGCACCACGTCCTGCGAAGGAACGATGGAGGGCTCGCCCGATGCGGGGAACAGCACGTTGTTGGAGGCCAGCATCAGCGTGCGGGCTTCCATCTGTGCTTCCACCGACAGCGGAACGTGGACGGCCATCTGGTCACCGTCGAAGTCGGCGTTGAAGGCCGCGCAGACGAGCGGGTGCAGCTGGATGGCCTTGCCTTCGATCAGGATGGGCTCGAAGGCCTGGATGCCCAGGCGGTGCAGCGTGGGAGCACGGTTCAGCATGACCGGGTGCTCCTTGATGACCTCTTCGAGGATGTCCCACACCACGGGCGTGCCGGATTCCACTTCCTTCTTCGCCGCCTTGATGGTGGTGGCGATGCCGCGCTGCTCGAGCTGCGCGAAGATGAAGGGCTTGAACAGTTCCAGCGCCATCAGCTTGGGCAGACCGCACTGGTGCAGCTTGAGGTACGGACCCACCGTGATCACGGAACGGCCCGAGTAGTCCACGCGCTTGCCCAGCAAGTTCTGGCGGAAACGGCCGCTCTTGCCCTTGATCATGTCGGCCAGCGACTTCAGGGCACGCTTGTTGGCGCCCGTCATGGCCTTGCCACGGCGGCCGTTGTCCAGCAGCGAGTCCACTGCTTCCTGCAGCATGCGCTTTTCGTTGCGCGCGATGATTTCCGGAGCCTTCAGCTCCAGCAGGCGGCGCAGACGCGAGTTGCGGTTGATGACGCGGCGATACAGGTCGTTCAGGTCGGACGTCGCGAAGCGGCCGCCGTCCAGCGGCACCAGCGGACGCAGGTCCGGGGGCAGCACGGGCAGCACTTCCATGACCATCCAGCCCGGCTTGATGCCGGACTTCTTGAACGCTTCCAGCAGCTTCAGGCGCTTGGCGTTCTTCTTGACCTTGACTTCGGAGCCGGTCAGGTCGCCGCGCAGGCGCTCGGTCTCGACGTCGATGTCGATGCCTTCGAGCAGGTCCTTGATGCCTTCGGCGCCCATCTTGGCTTCGAACTCGTCACCGTACTCGGTGCGCTTGGCCTCGTAGTCGTCCTCGGTCATGATGCTGAACTTCTTCAGCGGGGTCATGCCGGGGTCGGTCACCACGTAGGCTTCGAAGTACAGCACGCGCTCGATGTCGCGCAGCGTCATGTCGAGCACCAGGCCCAGACGCGACGGCAGCGACTTCAGGAACCAGATGTGGGCGCAGGGCGCAGCCAGGTCGATGTGGCCCATGCGCTCGCGGCGCACCTTGGTCTGGGTCACTTCGACGCCGCACTTCTCGCAGATCACGCCGCGGTGCTTGAGGCGCTTGTACTTGCCGCACAGGCACTCGTAGTCCTTGATGGGGCCAAAGATCTTGGCGCAGAACAGACCATCGCGCTCGGGCTTGAACGTGCGGTAGTTGATGGTCTCGGGCTTCTTCACCTCGCCGAAGGACCAGGAACGGATCTTCTCGGGAGAAGCCAGACCGATCTTGATGGCATCGAAATGCTCATCGGGCGTGAATTGCTTGAACAGGTCGAGTAGAGATTTCATAAGACTCTTTCCCTTTTCAATATTTAAGAACGCTCAAGCTCGATGTCGAGGCCCAGGGAGCGGATTTCCTTGACCAGCACGTTGAACGACTCGGGCATGCCTGCCTCGATGGCGTGCTCGCCCTTGACGATGGATTCGTACACCTTGGTACGGCCCACCACGTCGTCGGACTTCACGGTCAGCATTTCCTGCAGCACATAGGCGGCGCCGTAGGCTTCCAGCGCCCACACTTCCATTTCCCCGAAACGCTGGCCGCCGAACTGGGCCTTGCCGCCCAGGGGCTGCTGCGTCACCAGAGAGTACGGACCCGTGGAGCGGGCGTGCATCTTGTCGTCGACCAAGTGGTGCAGCTTCAGGTAGTGCATGTAGCCGATGGTGGTCGGACGCTCGAAGCGGTCACCGGTGCGGCCGTCATACAGGTAGGCCTGCGTGCGGCTTTCGGTCAGGCCCTTGCGCTCCTTCAGCTCTTCCGGATATGCCAGATGCAGCATGTCCTGGATTTCCTGCTCGGAAGCGCCGTCGAACACCGGCGTGGCAAACGGCACGCCCGTGGTCAGCGCCTGCGCCATGGACACGATCTCGTTGTCATCGAGCTGGGCCAGGTCTTCCTTGCGGCCGCGCGAGTTGTAGATCTCTTCCATGAAGGCACGGATTTCGGCGGCACGGGCTTCCTGCTGCAGCATGTCGCCGATGCGCTGGCCCAGGCCCTTGCCGGCCCAGCCCAGATGCACTTCCAGCACCTGGCCGATGTTCATGCGCGAAGGCACGCCCAGCGGGTTCAGCACGATGTCGGCAGTGGAGCCGTCGGCCATGTAGGGCATGTCCTCGACCGGAACGATCTTGGAGACCACGCCCTTGTTGCCGTGGCGGCCGGCCATCTTGTCGCCGGGCTGCAGGCGGCGCTTGACGGCCAGGTAGACCTTGACCATCTTGAGCACGCCAGCGGGCAGCTCGTCGCCCTGGGTGAGCTTCTTGCGCTTTTCTTCGAAAGCCAGGTCGAAGCTGTGGCGCGTCTGCTCCAGCGAGTTCTTGATGGACTCGAGCTGGGTGGCGACCTCGTCCTCTGCAGGACGGATGTCGAACCAGTGGAACTTCTCCACGCCGTCCAGGTAGGCCTTGTCGATCTTGGCGCCCTTGGCCAGCTTCTGCGGGCCGCCGTTGGCCACGCGGCCATTGAGCAGCTTCTCGATACGGTCGAAGGCGTCGGCCTCGACGATGCGCAGCTGGTCGTTCAGGTCCAGGCGGTAGCGCTTGAGTTCATCGTCGATGATCTGCTGGGCACGCTTGTCGCGCTGGATGCCTTCACGGGTGAAGACCTGCACGTCGATCACGGTGCCTTGCGAGCCCTGGTCCACGCGCAGCGAGGTGTCCTTCACGTCGGAAGCCTTCTCGCCGAAGATGGCGCGCAGCAGCTTCTCTTCAGGCGTCAGCGTGGTCTCGCCCTTGGGCGTGACCTTGCCGACCAGCACATCGCCGGGCTGCACTTCCGCACCCACGTAGATGATGCCGGACTCGTCCAGGCGGTTGAGCTGCTGCTCGGACAGGTTCGGGATGTCGCGCGTGATTTCCTCGGCACCGAGCTTGGTGTCGCGGGCCATCACCACGAGTTCTTCGATATGGATCGAGGTGTAGCGGTCTTCGGCCACCACGCGCTCGTTGATCAGGATCGAATCCTCGAAGTTGTAGCCGTTCCAGGGCATGAAGGCGATCAGCATGTTCTGACCGATGGCGATTTCGCCCAGGTCGGTCGATGCGCCGTCGGCCACCACGTCACCCTTGGCCAGCTTGTCGCCACGCTTGACGATGGGACGCTGGTGGATGTTGGTGTTCTGGTTGGAACGCTGGTACTTGATGAGGTTGTAGATGTCCACGCCGACTTCGCCGGCCACGGCTTCCGCATCGTTCACGCGGACCACGATGCGCGTTGCATCGACATAGTCCACGATACCGCCGCGGGTTGCCGTCACCACGGTGCCGGAGTCCACTGCCGCCACGCGCTCGATGCCCGTGCCCACCATGGGCTTTTCGGGACGCAGCACAGGCACGGCCTGACGCGACATGTTGGCGCCCATCAATGCGCGGTTCGCGTCATCGTGTTCCAGGAACGGAATCAGCGAGGCAGCCACCGACACGATCTGTGCGGGCGACACGTCCATGTACTGAACGCGCTCGGCCGACACCAGGGTCGAATCACCCTTTTCGCGCGCCGACACCAGGTCGCCGATCAGGCGGCCTTCGGCATCCAGCTCGGCATTGGCCTGGGCGATGATGTACTTGCCTTCCTCGATGGCCGACAGGTAGTCGATCTCCATCGTGACCTTGCCGTCGGCCACGCGACGGTAAGGCGTCTCGATGAAGCCGTATTCGTTCAGGCGGGCGTACAGGGCCAGCGAGTTGATCAGGCCGATGTTCGGGCCTTCAGGCGTTTCGATAGGGCAGACGCGGCCGTAGTGGGTCACGTGCACGTCGCGCACTTCGAAGCCTGCACGCTCGCGGGTCAGACCGCCCGGGCCCAGGGCCGAGACGCGACGCTTGTGCGTGATTTCGGCCAGAGGGTTGGTCTGGTCCATGAACTGCGACAGCTGCGACGCACCGAAGAATTCCTTCAGGGCGGCCGAAATCGGCTTGCTGTTGATCAGGTCATGGGGCATCAGCGGCTCTTGCTCGGCCTGGCCCAGACGCTCCTTCACAGCCTTCTCGATACGTGCCAGGCCCGTGCGGTACTGGTTCTCGGCCAGTTCGCCCACGCAACGCACGCGGCGGTTGCCCAGGTGGTCGATATCGTCGACTTCGCCCTTGCCATTGCGCAGATCCACCAGGATCTTGACCACGGCCAGGATGTCCTCGTTGGACAGCACCATGGGGCCGGTGGCGCCATCGCGGCCGACCTTGGCGTTGAACTTCATGCGGCCCACGCGCGACAGATCGTAGGTGTCGGCGTTGTAGAACAGGCGCTGGAACAGGGCCTGCACGGCGTCTTCGGTCGGCGGCTCGCCGGGGCGCATCATGCGGTAGATGGCCACGCGTGCAGCGAACTCATCCACGGTTTCGTCGGTGCGCAGGGTCTGCGAGATGTAGGCGCCCTGGTCCAGCTCATTCGTGTAGATGCACTGCAGATCCTGGATGCCGGCGCTGCGCAGCTTCTTGAGCAGGGACTCGGTCAGCTCTTCATTGGCCTTGGCGATGATCTCGCCCGTGTCCGGATCGACGATGTTCTTGGCGACCACGCGGCCGATCAGGAAATCTTCGGGGACGCTGATGAACTTGGTGCCCGACTGCTCCAGCTCACGCGTGTGGCGAGCAGTGACGCGCTTGTCCTTGGCGACCACGACCTTGCCCGACTTGTCGGTGATGTCGAAGCGCGCGACCTCGCCGCGCAGGCGCTCGGGGACGAACTCCATCTGCGCGCCCGAATCCATGAGGCGGAAGTTGTCGTTGACGAAGAAATTGGCCAGGATCGATTCCGGCGTCAGGCCGATGGCCTTCAGCAGAATGGACACGGGCATCTTGCGACGACGGTCGACGCGGAAGAACAGCAGGTCCTTGGGGTCGAACTCGAAGTCCAGCCACGAGCCGCGGTAAGGAATGATGCGTGCCGAGAACAGCAGCTTGCCCGAGCTGTGGGTCTTGCCCTTGTCGTGTTCGAAGAACACGCCAGGCGAGCGGTGCAGCTGCGAGACGATGACGCGCTCGGTACCGTTGATGATGAACGAGCCCTTGTCGGTCATCAGGGGCACTTCGCCCATGTAGACCTCTTGCTCCTTGACTTCCTTGACCACCTTGGACTGCGAGGTCGAAGACTCACGGTCATAGATGATCAGCTGAACCTTGGCGCGCACGGCAGAGGCGAAGGTCAGACCACGGGTCTGGCACTCGCGCACATCGAAAGCAGGCTTGGCGAGGTTGTACTCGACGAACTTCATCTCCACAAAACCGTTGTGGGAGACGATGGGGAAGGCAGAGTTGAAGGCCGCTTGCAGGCCTTCGATGGTGCGTTTTTTGGGGGCTACATCTGCCTGCAAGAATGCGGTATATGCATCTTTTTGCATCTGCAGCAGGTAAGGCACTTCGAGCACGCTGTCGCGGCTCCCGAAGCTTTTGCGGATTCGCTTGCGTTCGGTGTAAGAATAGGCCATGAGATCTCCGGGCAAAGACATGAGTCCTGGGTCTGCGACGACTGCCCCACATGGAAAGCTCCCTGCGGGCTTGGCGGTTGGCCACTACCAACCATGGCTGACGGCGATGCGTTGCACATCGCCCGAACCAAGGCATCTTCTGCTGTCGGGTTGTCAGAAGACACTAGAAAACAGGCTGCTCCAGACCGCTTTCTAGTGTGCTCTATGGATACGCTCTCCACAAGCGCCAAAGGCTGGAGGCCCTTTTTCGGAGCCTCCAGCCCTTGAGGGGACTGAATTACTTCAGTTCAGCCTTGGCACCGGCTTCCACCAGCTTCTTCACAGCGGCTTCAGCGTCAGCCTTGGCAACGCCTTCCTTGACGTTCTTGGGAGCGCCGTCGACCAGGTCCTTGGCTTCCTTCAGACCCAGGCCGGTGATTTCACGCACGGCCTTGATGACGGAAACCTTGTTCGCGCCGGCTTCGGTCAGCACAACGTTGAACTCGGTCTTTTCTTCTGCAGCAGCAGCGCCGCCAGCAGCGCCACCAGCAGCGGGAGCGGCCATGGCGGCAGCGCTCACGCCGAACTTCTCTTCAATGGCCTTCACCAGGTCATTGAGTTCCAGGACCGTCATGCCGTCGAGCGCGGTCAGAAATGCGTCTTTATCGAATGCCATTTTGATTTCCTAACAATATTGGTTAACTGCCGCGCGCTCAGGCTGCGACTGCTTCGGCTGCCGGTTCTTCGGCAGAGCCTTCGCTCTTCTTTGCCGCCAGGGCGCCCAGCACAACGGCCGTACGCGAGATAGGCGACATCAGCAAGCCACACAGTTGTGCCAGCAGAACTTCCTTCGAGGGGATGTTCGCCAGTTGCTTCACACCGTTCACGTCCAGGGCCTTGCCTGCAAACGCACCACCGCGGATCACCAGCTTGTCGTTGGTTTTCGCGAAGTCGGCCACCACCTTGGCGGCAGCCACTGCGTCTTCAGAGAAGCCATAGATCAGAGGGCCGGTCATCTGGTCGGCGACAACGTCGAACTGGCTGCCAGCCACAGCACGGCGGGCCAGCGTGTTCTTCAACACGCTCAGGCTCACACCCTTGCTGCGGGCGTCAACGCGCAGTTTGGTCATGTCGGCGACCGTGATGCCGCGGTATTCCGCGATCACAAGCGTTTGAGCTTTTGCGGCGAGGCTGGTCACTTCATTGATGACCGCTTCTTTCTCACTGCGATTAAGACTCAAGGTCTACTCCTTCAAATGCACACTCGGGGCAGGCCCCTCATGCGCGCTCTTGTTGCAGCGACCAACTGTTTTGGAAATGCATCCATCTGCAGCGGGATCGCCATCTGCGTTGGCCCCTGAGGTTTAAGTGCCGCAAGGCACACCAACGGTCTTGGATGACCCGGCGCATCGCTGCGCCGGCCCACCACTGAGGCAGCCCGCAAGCCGCCTCAAGATTTCTTGGCTATCAGGCCGAGATGGTTTGCGTGTCGACGCGAACGCCCACACCCATGGTCGACGAAACAGCCACCTTGCGCAGGTACAGGCCCTTGCTCGAGGCGGGCTTGGACTTGTTCAGGGCGTCGATCAGCGCAGCCAGGTTGCCTTGCAGCTTCTCGTTGTCGAACGAGCGGCGGCCGATGGTGGCGTGGATGATGCCGGCCTTGTCGACGCGGTATTGCACCTGACCAGCCTTGGCGTTCTTCACGGCCGTGGCCACATCGGGAGTCACCGTACCCACCTTGGGGTTGGGCATCAGGCCGCGCGGGCCCAGGATCTGACCCAGCGTACCGACGACGCGCATGGCGTCGGGGGCAGCGATGACCACGTCGAAGGGCATGTCGCCAGCCTTCACGCGGGCAGCCAGGTCGTCCATGCCGACCACATCGGCGCCAGCAGCCTTGGCTTCTTCAGCCTTGGCGCCTTGGGCGAACACGGCCACGCGGGCGGTCTTGCCAGTGCCGTGGGGCAGCACGACGGCGCCACGAACCACTTGGTCAGACTTCTTGGCGTCCACGCCCAGTTGCACGGCCACGTCGATGGATTCATCGAACTTGGCGGTGGCGGCTTCCTTCACCAGCGCCACGGCGTCGGCGAAAGCGTACAGCTTGGTGGACTCCACCTTGCCCTGGAGAGCCTTTTGCTTCTTGGTCAACTTGGCCATTTACACGCCCTCCACAATCACGCCCATCGAACGGGCCGAACCAGCCAGCGTACGCACGGCGGCGTCGACGTCAGCAGCGTTCATGTCCTTCAGCTTGGTGTTGGCGATCTCTTCCAGCTGAGCGCGGGTGATCTTGCCGACCTTGTTCTTCAGGGGGTTGGAGGAGCCCTTGTCCAGCTTGATGGCCTTCTTGATCAGCACAGTCGCCGGAGGCGTCTTGATGATGAAGGTGAAGCTCTTGTCGGCAAAGGCCGTGATGACCACGGGCAGGGGCAGGCCGGGCTCGACACCTTGGGTCTGGGCGTTGAACGCCTTGCAGAATTCCATGATGTTGAGGCCGCGCTGACCCAGCGCAGGACCGATCGGAGGAGAGGGATTGGCCTTACCAGCTGGCACTTGCAGCTTGATGAAGCCGACGATTTTCTTCGCCATTGAATGCTCCTTGCGGGTATAGCGCCGCCGGCCCAACCAACAACAGTTGCAGCCGGCAGCTCCCCGGGGGTTAAAAGACTCTTGCTGACACGCCCTGCACCGAGCCTAAAAATGCAGAGCCAGAGATTGTAAGCGGTAACTCAGGTTTTTTCAACCTGGGCAAATTCAAGCTCGACCGGCGTGGAGCGACCGAAGATCATCACCGAGACGCGCAGGCGGCTCTTTTCGTAGTTGACCTCTTCGACCGAGCCATTGAAGTCCGTGAAGGGGCCTTCCTTGACACGCACCAGTTCGCCGGGCATGAATTCGATCTTGTGGCGCGGCTTGTCCGTGCCTTCCTGCATCTGGCTGACGATCTTGCGCACTTCCTCTTCGGAGATCGGTGCTGGGCGGTTCTTGGCACCACCCACGAAACCCGTCACCTTGCTGGTGTGCTTGACCAGGTGCCAGGTGTCGTCGTCCATGACCATCTCGACGAACACGTAGCCAGGGAACAAGCGGCGTTCGGTGGTACGGCGCTGGCCGTTCTTCATCTCCACCACTTCCTCGGTGGGAACCAGGATGCGGCCGAACTTGGACTGCATGTCCGAACGCGCGATGCGCTCGATGATGTTGCGCTCCACGGCCTTTTCCATGCCGGAGTAGGCATGGACGATGTACCAGCGCAGATCCGGATTGGCAGGCGTTGCCCCTCCGTCGTTCACACCTGTTTCGACAGCATCCATTACTTCCTCCAGCCCAAAATCAGGTCATACAGGACCCACTCCAGCGTCTTGTCCGTGAACCACAGGAACAAGGCCATGATGACCACAAAGCCGAAGACGTACAAGGTCATCTGCATGGTCTCCTTGCGCGTCGGCCAGACGACCTTCTTGACTTCGCGCCAGGCATCCTGCGCAAAGCTGACGAAACGCTTTCCGGGCTCGGAAACAAGGAACGTGCCAGCAGCCGCAGCCAGACCGACCAGCAGCACCAGCCACTGAACGATGGGACCTTGCTTGCTCAGCAGATAGAAACCTGCGATCGCAGCAACGACTAAAGCCGCGACTGCGGCAAGCTTGGCTTTGTCAGCTCCGGAGCTGACCGTTTCAACCTGAGTAGTGGCCATAATCCATTTCTAATGCGCATTTTTTGCGCAACGCCAAGACACCGAAGCCCGCTTTGGGGCGGGCTCGTTGCGATTCCACCATCAGGTGGCAGGGGCAGTAGGAATCGAACCTACAACCTTCGGTTTTGGAGACCGACGCTCTGCCAATTGAGCTATACC
This sequence comes from Delftia sp. WSY_7, assembly GCF_043104845.1. Lineage (NCBI taxonomy): Bacteria > Pseudomonadati > Pseudomonadota > Betaproteobacteria > Burkholderiales > Comamonadaceae > Delftia > Delftia sp. WSY_7. The sequence continues at coordinate 136,265 of NZ_JBICLB010000024.1, forward strand.
CCTACGAATCAGTTAGGCAATGATCTT
>NZ_JBICLB010000025.1:0-132313 GCF_043104845.1 Delftia sp. WSY_7
CTGACCTTTCTTGGCGAATCAAGAAAGGGCAGTCGGCTGCCGGGCCGAAACCCGGCCTCGAAAAACAACCACCCGGCAGGGTCAGAAAAAGCGACTCAAGCCACCGTCTGGCTTTGGCTTAACGCAGGAGTGCAGCCTGATAGCCGACCCTTACTTGGAGAGATCCATGATCATGCGCGTGGCCAGGTACAGGCGCGGCACGATGGTGTTCAGCTGCACATACTCCGCATCATTGGAGTGCGCGCCGTAGCCGCTCAGGCCAAAGCCCTCGATGACCGCACCCTTGGCCTTGAGCGCCGCAAACGCCGCGTCGGTGCCGCCGCCCGTGGCCTTTTCCATCACGCTCATCTTCAGGCCCAGCTCATCGCTGTAGATGGTCTGCGCCTGTTTGGCCAGGCTGCGCGAGGCCTCGTTGGCCTCCAGCGGCGGGCGGCGCACTTCGAACTTGAGCTGCACCTTGCTGGCGTCCAGCAGCTTGTGGCCCACCTTGGCCTGCATGGCCTGCTCCAGCGCCGTGAAGTCGGCCACGCGCAGCGCGCGGGCGTCGGCCTGGGCCGTGGCCTCGGCGGGAATGACGTTGCGGTTGGTGCCGGCCTTGGCCACGGTCCAGTTGAGCTTGAGGCCGGTCTCGGGCTTGGACAGGTCCTTCATCTGCAGCAGCTGGTGCGACAGCTCGTACAGCGCATTCACGCCGTCCTCGGGCTTGGCGCCCGCGTGCGAGGCCTTGCCCTCGACCTTGAGGTAGGCCGCGCCGATGCCGCTGGTGGCCAGGCGCACGCCGCCGTCCGTGCCGCCACCTTCGAACGAGAAGACCGCATCCTGCTCGGCGCCCAGGCGCGTGATGGTGCTGCGCGCGCCGGGCGAGCTGATTTCCTCGTCGCTGTTCATCAGCACGGTCAGCGTGCCGTAGTTGTCGAAGCCCAGCTGGCGCAGCATGGCCACGGTGTGCAGGATCAGGGCCACGCCCTGCTTGTCGTCGGCAATGCCCAGGCCGTAGGCGCGCTCGCCGTCGATGCGAAACGGCTGGTCCTTGAGCATGCCGCGCAGGTAGACCGTGTCCATGTGGGCGATCAGCATGATGCGGCTGGTGCCCTTGCCCTTGAACTCGGCATGCACCATGGGACCGATCTTCTCGGGCGTGTCACCCAGCCGGTAGACGTCGGTGGGCTGCAGGATCTCGACCTTGCCGCCCTGCTCGCGCAGCTTGCCGGCCACGTAGTTGGCGATCTGTTCCACGCCCTCCATGTCCTTGCTGCCCGACTCGATGTGCACCAGCTCGCGCAGCGTGTCCAGCAGGGGCTGCTGGTGCTTTTGCGCCAGCGCCTGGATATCGGCCTTGGGCGCAGCCAGGGCACTGCCGGACAGGCCGGCCATGGCGAGGGCCAGCGCCAGCGGGGCGCTGCGGAACATGAGGGAAAGCGGTGCGAAGGCGGAACGCATGGACAGGTCTCCTGTGTTGAAAAGTTGTGCCTGCACGATAGCAGGCGCCGCGCAGGGCGCACGCAATTGGCGTGCCTGTTTTGTCCATCTCTGCGCCCAAAGCAAAGGCCCCGCAAGCTTGGGCCTGCGGGGCCTTGTGGGGAGCGCGACCCGGTATCAGCCCGCGCTCAGCGCCATGCCGCTTTTCCGGCTCACGCCATCGCCCACGACCACGGCCGACACCACGCTCAGCACCAGGGCAATGGCCGATCCGTAGAACACGCCGTGGCTCATGCCGTGGTCCAGCATGTAGCCGAACACCGGCGCGGCCAGGCAAAAGCCCAGGTCCAGGCCCGAATACACCGTGCCGTAGACGCGGCCCGTGGCGCCGGGCGGGGCGGCGCGCTTGATCAGCATGTCGCGCGAGGGGCCGGCCAGGCCCGTTCCCAGGCCCGCGATGGAGGCCACGGCCACGGCCGCCATGGCCGGCAGCCAGCCCGTGCCGACCAGGAACAGCGCAACACCCGAGCCCAGCATGCAGATGGAGATCACCTTCTCCAGCCGCTGCACGCGGCCCACGAGGAAGCCGCCGGCCAGCATGCCTGCCGCGCCGCAGAGCATGTAGCCCGTGACGATCAGCGCCGTCACGCTCAGCGGCAGTCCGTACATGGACTGCATGGCGGGGCTGGCAAAGCTCTGGATGGCGCTGAGCGCGCAGGTGCTCCAGAAGAAGAACGAGAAGCACAGCCAGACCGAGGGCAGCTTCAGGAAGGCCATGGGATGCTCCTGCGGCACGGCTGCCGCAGCGGCGCGCGCTGCGGGGGCCTGGGCATCGGCCGCACGGTCGTCCAGCGCCTCGCGGTTGAGCACCATGATGGTGAGGATGACGGCGGCCAGGGCCGCGCCGCACAGGCAGGCCAGGCGCCACGAGCCCGTGGCCGTGGTGATGCCCGCCATGAACAGCGGCGCCAGCGCCCAGCCGATATTGCCCGACAGGCCGTGCACCGAGAACGCATGGCCGATGCGCTTGGCCGACACGCGCTTGTTGAGGATGGTGAAGTCCACCGGGTGGAAGGGCGCATTGCCCAGGCCCGCGAAGAAGGCCGCCAGCAGCAGCATTCCATAGCCCTGTGCCAGGCTGGCGACCACGCCCGCCACGGTGAAGCTGCCCAGCGCCGCAAACAGAATGGGGCGCGCGCCGAAGCGGTCCACGGCAAAGCCGGCCATGGCCTGTCCCACGCCGGAGACCACGAAGAACAGCGACACCATCACGCTGAGCTCGGCATAGCTGTAGCCGAACTCGGCGATCAGCCACGGAAACAGCGGCGGCAGCAGCAGGTGGAAGAAATGCGAGGAACCATGCGCCAGGCCGATCAGGCCGATGGTGCGCACATCGCTGCGCAGCGGGTCCGGCGCCACGGCGTCCGGCATGGAAGAGGAAGAGGCGGTCATGGGCCGCATCTTAGGCAGCAGCGTTTCGTCTTGTATGCGATAGTCTGCCAACTTCTATCGCAAACATGCCAAAGCCTGTCTCCACGCCCGGCACCCCTGCCGACACTCTTGCCGACACCCTGCCCAGCACCTGCCCCGCAGCCGCACTGCGGTCGGTGCGCAGGGCCCGGCCGATGGAGCCGGTGGAGGCCCTGCATCCGCACCTGTTCGTGCCCACGCCCCAGCGCCCCGTGCGCGCCAAGCAGCATCGCCTGTCGGCACGCACGCGCGTTATACCGCACAGCCACAGCTGGGCACAGATCGCCATCTCGCTGGACGGCGTGCTGCACCTGTCGGCCCCCCAGGGCACGCTGATCGCCCCACCCTCCAAGGCCGTGTGGATTCCGCCCGGCCTGGTCCACGCCGTGGCCATGGTCGAGGAAGCCGATCTCGTCTCCATCTACGTGCTGCAGGACGATCCGGCCCAGGGCCCCGTACTGCCGGACCTCCCGCCCTGCGGCGTGGCCTGCAACCCGCAGGACTGGGCACGCTGCCGCGTGCTGGAGGTTTCGCCGCTGATGCGCGAACTGATCACGGCCCTGCCCAAGCAAAGCGATGACCAGCCCGCACCCGACGCCGCCACGCTGCAGCGCGAGCACCATCTGAGCGCCCTGCTGCTGGAAGAGCTTCGCCGCGCCAGCGAAGTCCACCTTGGCGTGAACATGCCCCAGGACAAACGGCTGCGCATGCTCTGCGAGGCCGTGGTGGCCGACCCCACCCAGCACGAGAGCCTGGCCGACTGGGCGGCAGACACCGGCGCCAGCCCGCGCACCGTGGCCCGGCTGTTCCAGCAGCAGCTGGGCTGCAGCTTCACCACCTGGCGCCAGCAAGTGGTGCTGGCCCATGGCCTGAGCCTGGCCGCGCGCGGCCTGCCCATACAGCAGATCGCGGCCGAGCTGGGCTACAGCCCCAGCGCCTTCAGCGCCATGGTGCACCGCACGGTGGGCATGCCTCCGGCACGGTTCTTCGGGCAGCAGGCTGGTTCCGCTGCCCACAGGGTCGGAACAGGCGCTGTATCGCGGCTGACCAGGGGATGAAAGGGAGCCATCGCCTCTTCGCGATAGCTGATCCGATATAGGGTTTGCCGATAGGCAGGCCATGGAATGCGGCGGCGCCCTGCGTGCTCTTATGCCGCATGATCTCCACCGCCGAGTCGCGCTACAACCAGTGGGTGCGCGAGCACTACCGATTCCTGCTGCGCAGCGCCTGGGCGCTGACCGGCTCGCGCGCGCTGGCCGAGGATGTGGTGCAGGACTGCTTCACCAGCGCCTGGCGCTTTCGCCACCAGCTGCGCGAGGCCGCAATGGCGCGGGCCTGGCTGTTCCAGATCATGCGCCGCCATGCCTTCCGGCACCTTGCGCCATCGGCCCATCTGGTCAGCGATGACGAGGCGCTGGACCAGCATCCCGCCCCCTCCCCCTCGCCTTCGGCGCTGGACGACCGGCTCGACGTGGTCAAGGCGCTGTCGCGCATCGCCCCCATCCACCGCGAGGTGCTGGTGCTCTATTACTTCGACGACATGCCCACGGCCCAGATGGCCGAGGCCCTGGACATTGCGCCGGGCACGGTGCTGTCGCGCCTGTCACGCGCCCGCGATGCGCTGAAGGCGGCCCTGGAGCAGGCCGCCCCGGCGCCTGCCCCAGAGACTGCCAGCGTGATCCCGCTACGCCCCACCCCGCTGCGCGCCACCCGATACCAAGGCTTGAAATGACTGCCCCGGACACGACCGACGAATCGGCCTTCGACCTGCGCGCACGCGCCGAACTGGCCCTGGCCTTCGACCCCGGGCCGCACGGCGAGCCGCCCGCCCATCTGCTGCGCCACACGCCCTGGCATGCGCGCAGCGGCGTGCGCCGGCTGATCGCCGCGCTGCTGGTGGGCAGCTCGGCCGCCACCGCCGTGTTCGCCATGCGCCCGCCCGAGCTGGTGCGCGCCGCCATCGAGCATGAGTACTACGAGCGCACGCTGCGCGGCAGCTTCATGCCCGAGGCCGAGGTGGCGCGCCGCCTGGACCTGCCGGCCGGCGAGAAGCTGCCCGGCTACACCCAGCTGATGCGGCCCTGCGATATCGACGGCACGCGCGCCTACCACCTGACCACCTTCTTCGAGAAGGGCGGCATCGTCACCGTGCTGGCCTTCGACCAGCCCCAGCGCCTGGCCGATGGCCAGGGCTGGTGGGCCAACATGCACTGGCAGGTCGTTCGCTCGCGCGAAGGCCGGCCGCTGGTGCTGGTAGCCCAGAAGAAACAGGCCCTGGCCGTGGCCAGCAAGGCCCTGGGCCCCCCTGCCCCATGACACGCCCCATGACAACCACCACGAGGAGACACCCATGAACCACTTGCCGACATCGCCCACCTCCCCCGCGCGCCGCAGCCTGCTGGCCGGCAGCGCCAGCGCACTGGCCGCCGCAGGCCTGGCCGGCCTGCACCAGGGCGCGTTGGCCCAAGCATCCGCAGCTGCGGCGGCACCGACAGCCCCGGCGGCCAAGCCCCTGCCCGGCTACGCGGGCTGGAAAAAGGCCGATGCCCTCATCGTCCACAGCTCCACCACCATAGAGACGCGGCGCGGCGCCTTCGGCACCAGCGTGATCACGCCCAGCGACCAGCTCTATGTGCGCAACAACCTGCCCACGCCGCCTGAATCCATCGTGGCCGACCGCGATGCCTGGCAGCTGCAGGTGGAGGGCGTGCGCCAACCCCGCAGCCTCAGCGTGCGCGAGCTCAAGTCCCTGGGACTGGAGACCGTGGCCATGGTGCTGCAGTGCTCTGGCAATGGCCGGGCCTTCTTTCCCAGCAAGCCCAGCGGCACGGCCTGGACCGTGGGTGCGGCCGGCTGCGTGGTCTGGAGCGGCGTGCCCGTGCGCGAGGTGGTCAAGGCCCTGGGCGGTGTGTCAGACGGCGGTCTCTACATGACCGGCACGGGCGGCGAGGTGCTGCCTGCAGGGCTGGACCCCAAGAGCGTCATCGTCGAGCGCTCGGTGCCGCTGTCGGCCCTGGAAGACGCCCTGCTGGCCTGGGAGATGAACGGCGAGCCCATCCCGCTGGCCCATGGCGGGCCACTGCGCCTGATCGTTCCCGGCTACACCGGCGTGAACAACATCAAGTACATCAAGCAGCTGGCCTTCACGCCGCGCGAGAGCGAGGCCCACATCATGTCCCACGGCTACCGCATCTCGCCGCCCGGCAGCAAGGGTGACCCGAGCCAGCCCTCGGTGCAGGAGATGAGCGTCAAGTCCTGGATCAACTCGCCCCTGCCCGAGGACGGCGGGCAGGCCGCCGGCCTGGTGCAGATCCACGGCGTGGCCTTTGGCGGCATGGACGCCGTCAAGGGCGTGGAGGTGTCCACGGACGGCGGCAAGAGCTGGCAGGCCGCGCGCCTGGTCGGCCCCGACCTGGGCAAGTACGCCTGGCGCCAGTTCGTGCTGCAGGCGCGCCTGCCCAAGGGCACGCATGTGCTGGCCAGCCGCGCCACCGACGCGCGCGGCCGGGTCCAGCCCGAGACGCGCGGTGAAAACCAGAGTGGCTACAACAACACCAGCTGGGCCGACCACGCCGTGACCGTCACCGTGGCCTGAACACGGCCCGCGCGCTCATCCCGCCACCCCTTCTCTTCACTCCCGTCACTTCCCGCACACGGCGCCAGACCGTGGCGGGCCCGTACCTCCATTGCCATGTTCACGATGAAACACCTGATCCACACCGCCCTGCTGGGCAGCACTTTGCTCGGCAGCGCCCTGCTGTGCGCCCCCGCCTTTGCCGATGAAGCGGCCCAGATGGCCCTGGGCAAGAAGCTGTTCGCCACGGCCACGCCCGCCTGCGCGCTGTGCCACACGCTCAAGGACGCGGGCGCCGAGGGCGCCATCGGCCCCGTGCTCGACGAGCTGCAGCCCGATGCCGCACGCGTGGCCCGTGCCCTGCGCGACGGCATAGGCGCCATGCCCTCATTCAAGGCCACGCTCAGCGAGGCCGAGATCGCCGCGCTGTCGCTCTATGTGAGCAAGGCCAGCGCGAAGAAGTAGGCGGCACGGCCCCTCACCGGCGTTCCTGCAGCTCCCGCAGGGCCTTTTCGTAGGGCGTCTCCTCGGGCTCGGGAACATGCACCACGGCCTCGCCGGCACCGCCCAGCGGCATGCGGTAGACCCAGAGGCTGTGCCGGCCCGGGCCCTGGCGCTGCCAGGAGGGCTCCACACCGGGCAGCGCAAAGTCCAGGCTGACCAGCCAGGCGCCCTCAGGCAGCTCCGTGGCGGCCTTGACGGCCGCACGGCCCATGCTTTCGGGGCGCTGGAACAGGTAGACCATCTGGTAGCCGCTCCAGTCGGCCAGCCAGATATCGGCGCGGCGCACGCGGGCCCAGGGGCAGCGCAGCGCGCACAGCCAGCGCAGCGGCCAGCTCCACTCCATGCCGTTGAGCCGCGCCTGCGGGTACTGCCCGCGCAGCGCGCGCAGGCCGTCACCCAGGCCGCAGCCGGCATCGAGCACGGCCGCGCCATCGGGCAGCGGCGCGGCATCGGCCAGGCCTTGCAGCGCATCGGTCGGCGTGGGAAACAGCGGCGCATCGCGCCAGGCGTTGAGCGGGTAGACCAGGGCGAGCAGGCCCAGCGCCGCCAGCCACAGCCAGGGGCTGATGGCGGCCAGGCCGCCCGGCCCCCACAGCATCAGGCAGGACAGCGGAAAGCCCGCCGCCACGGCCAGGCGCCGCCACCAGGGCGTGGCCAGCAGGCTGGCGAGCACGCCCAAAAAACAGGCCGCCAGCCAGGCGGCCAGCGGCCCTAGGGTCGATTGCAGCGCGGCGTAAACAAGCCAGGCGCCGGCCCAGGCAAGAAGGGCCGGGGCCGGCCAGGGAAGGCGCCGCATCATGCGCGCCCTCCGGCCGGGAGCCGCTTATTGCTGTTGCAGTGCTTGCGAGGTGGCACGGTCGAGGCGGCCGGTCTGCGGCAGGCTCTGGTCGCGCTGGAATTCGCGCAGGGCGTTCTGGGTGTTCTTGCCCATGGCGCCGTCAGGCGTGCCTGCGGTGTAGCCCAGGGCGTTGAGCTTTTGCTGCGCGGCGCGCAGCGACATGCCGGCGGCATTGGCGCCCGGAGCCGATGTCTGCGACGGTGCGGCACCGCCGTCCACGCCCAGGCGTCCACCGCCGCCCAGGCCCTGGCCCTTGACGGTCTGTGCCTTGTAGTTGCGCAGCGCGCGCACCATCTGGTTGTAGGCGTCCATGAAGGCGGCGGCGATCACCTTGCCTTCGGCCGTGCGCGTGTAGCCGCCCAGCGAGGCGCCGGCGGAGCCGCCGAACAGCGCGCCCATGCCGCCCCAGTCGGTCTTGGAGGACGAGCCTTCGGAAGCCGACACCTGCACGCCCGAACGGTTGTCCACCAGGGCCAGCATGACCGAGGCCTCGCGGGTCTTGGTGGCTGCAGCCAGCGCGCCGAAGATGCCGCCTGCGCGGCCGCCGATGGCGCCGCCCATGCCGCCGGCATCGCTCTGGTTGAAGATCACTTCGGGGGACAGGCCGTAGTCGGAGGCCACCATCTGGCCCTTGCCCAGGTTGCTGCCGCCGCGCATTTCGCCCGAGTCCATCAGCGCGCGTTCACGCGCCATGGCGCCCATGCCGGCCGCGCCGCGTTCCACGACGATGAAGCAGTTGGACTGCTGGATCATCAGGCGCAGCAGCTGCGAGGTGGGCGGCAGGCGGTACTGCTGCGTGAGGATGGTGTACCAGCCGGCGGTCTGGTTCTCGACCAGGGAGATGGTGCCCAGCGAGGAATCGCAGCGCTCCAGCTCGGTGTTGGCGTTCTCGGCGCTGGCACCGCCCGCGGCGCCCGTGGCCACGGTCTTGGCTTCCGGCGAACCCATGCGCATGTCGGTGGTCACGCAGCCGGTCAGCGCCACGGCGGCGATGGCAGTCAGGGCAAGATACTTCTTCACGTTGTAATCCTCTTGGTCTGGTCTAGGTGAAATCAGCGCCAGGGCAATGGCGTCCACGCACTGGCAGCGTCGCCAGTCAGCGATTACACACAATTACCCCGCATAACAGCGCGCAAATATACCGGGATTCACCCTTGCGAAAAAGCGCTGCTTTGCTGCAGAACGACAGATCACAGACGGTTACAAGCTGTTGTCATCACTCGGGTGCATCGCCGCGCAAACGTTCGATCAGCCCGTTGAGCGCATCGAGCGAGCCGAACTGGATCGCCACTTCGCCCATTTCCTGCAGCTTGCCGCCCCGGCGCACGGACTTCTTGATGCGCACTTCGACATCGGCCATGAGCAGGTCGGACAGCTCTTCCTCCACGCGCTTGATATCGCGCGTCTTGCCTTCCTTCTTGGACTTCTGGCGCACCAGGCTGAAGTCGGCGCCGATCTTCTTGACCAGGGCCTCGGCCTCGCGCACCGACAGCTTCTTGGCCGCGATCTGGTTGCCGGCCGTGATCTGGGCCGCGCGGTCCAGCGACAGCAGGGCGCGCGCATGGCCCATGTCGATGTCGCCGGCCATGAGCATGGTCTGCACCGGGTCGGCCAGGTTCAGCAGGCGCAGGATATTGGTGGCCGCGCTGCGCGAGCGTCCCACGGCCTGGGCCGCCTGCTCGTGCGTGAGGCCGAATTCCTTGACCAGGCGCGACAGGCCCTGGGCCTCTTCCAGCGGGTTCAGGTCCTCGCGCTGGATGTTCTCGATCAGCGCCATGGCGGCGGCGGCCTCGTCGGGCACCTCGCGCACCAGCACCGGCACCTCGGCCAGGCCGGCGATGCGGGCTGCGCGAAAGCGCCGCTCGCCCGCGATGATTTCGTATTTGCCGGCGTGTTCGCCCTTGGCCAGGCGGCGCACCAGGATGGGCTGCATGATGCCCTGGGCCTTGATGCTTTCGGCCAGCTCGTAGAGCGCGCCCTCGTCCATGTGGGTGCGCGGCTGGTATTGGCCGGGCACCATCACGTCCAGCTGCAGGATGCTGGGCAGCCCGGTCTCGGCCACGGGGCCGCCGGCCTCTTCCTTGTCGTGGACCTTGGGGCCGAGCAGGGCTTCGAGTCCTCGTCCCAGTCCCTTGGGTTTCTTGGTCACCATGGTGTTGTCCTTGTCAAAGCGACGCCAGCAGCGCGTGTCCGCTGTCCCAGTCGCCCAGCCCGCTGGCCGTGTTGAGATGGCCCGAAGGCCCTGCATCGACAAAGCGCGCGCCCCAGGCATCGGCCAGAGTCTGCACGCGCTGCGCGCTGCAATAGATATCGTTGTTGCTGCCGACCACGATGGAGGCAAACGGCAGGCGCTGCATCATCACGGGCGACCAGCCAGGCAATTGCTCGCGCAGCTGGGGCTGCTCGGTATCGCCGGGGGCGACCAGCAGCGCGCCACGCACCTTGCGGGCGGCCAGCGGCGAATGCGCCGCCCACCACGCCACAAGGATGCAGCCCAGACTGTGTGCCACCAGCACCACCGGGCGCGGCGCGTCGAGCACCGTCTCCTGCAGCCTGGCGCTCCAGTCGCCGCGCAGCGGACGGTCCCAGTCGTTTTGCTCCAGGCGGCGGTAGCCGTGGCGCTGCTCCCAGCGGCTTTGCCAGTGGCCGGCGTCCGAGTTCTGCCAGCCGGGCAGCAGCCAGACGTCCTCGGCAGCCCACCCGGTCGGCACGCCCTGCCCTGCCGTTTCATGTGAACCTTGCATGGCTACATCTTCTTGATGCGGCGCACCATCTCGTGCGCGAAATCGATGAAGGCCTTGCTGCCCTTGGCGCCCGGGTCGAAGACCACGCCAGGCACGCCATAGCTGGGCGCCTCGGCCAGGCGCACGTTGCGCGGGATGACGGTGTCGAAGACCTTGTCGCCGAAGTGCTCCTTGAGCTGGTCGCTGACCTGCTGCTGCAGCGTGGTGCGCGGGTCGAACATCACGCGCAGCAGGCCGATGATCTGCAGGTCGGGGTTCATGTTGGCATGCACCTGCTTGATGGTGTTGACCAGGTCGGTCAGGCCTTCGAGCGCGAAGTACTCGCACTGCATGGGCACGACCACGCCATGGGCCGCGCACAGGCCGTTCAGGGTGAGCATGGACAGGCTGGGCGGGCAGTCCACGAGCACGAAGTCGTAGTCGGCATCGGCCGCCCTGAGGGCGCCCTTCAGACGCTCGTTGCGGCGCTCCAGCGTGACCAGCTCGATCTCGGCGCCGCTGAGTTCGCGGTTGGCGCCCAGCACGTCATAGCCCACGGCCTCGGAGCGCACGGCGGCTTCCTTGACGCTGGCGTTCTCCAGCAGCACGTCGTAGACCGACAGCTCCAGCGCGCGCTTGTCCACGCCCGAGCCCATGGTGGCATTGCCCTGGGGGTCCAGGTCGATCATCAGCACGCGCTGGCCGATCTTGGCCAGGCCCGCAGCAAGGTTGACGGCGGTAGTGGTCTTGCCGACCCCACCCTTTTGATTGGCGACACAGAAGATTTTGGCCATGGTATTTACACGCTTATTTGGCGATGGCCAGCTTGAGGCCAAAACCGATCAGAAACACGCCCGCAGTCTTTTCGAGAACCCGGGAAACCGCAGGATTGGCGCGCATGCGCTCGGCCAGATGCGCGGTCAGCAGCACCACGATCAGGCAATAGAGAAAGGTCAGAGCAGCCACCGTGGCCGCCATCACCGCGAACGTGAGCAGGCCCTGGTGGCTTGCGGGATCCACGAACAGCGGGAAGAAGGCCATGTAGAACACGATGGACTTGGGGTTCATCAGGGTGATCAGGCCGGCCTGGCGAAAGTAGTGGCGCGGCTCGATGTGCAGCACGGGCTTGTCGCCGGGCTTGGCAGTGAGCATCCTGAAACCCAGCCAGCCCAGGTAGGCGGCGCCCAGCCACTGCACGGCATGGAAGGCCGCGGGATAGGAGGCCAGCAGCGCGGCAACGCCCGCCACCGCCATCCAGATCAGCACCTGGTCGGCCGCCAGCACGCCGGCGCAGGCCGCCATTCCGGCACGTATGCCGCCCTTGCCGGTGGAGGTGATCAGCGCCAGATTGCCCGGCCCCGGAATCAGCAAAAACAGAAGAATGGCAACAACGAATGCGCTGAAATCGGAGATGCCGAACATGCTGACCCCTGAGCGATGAAAGCTGGGAGTTTATGCGAGGGCCATGGCCAGCGCATGGGGAACATGGCCCCGCCGCAACGCGGCAGTGTGCTATTCGGTAAAAAAATCAGGCTGCAGCAGTGCGCAGCCAGAGGATGCAGCGCTCGGCATCCAGGCCCGGCACCTTCAATGGTTCCACGTGAAACACCTGCACGTCGGCAGGCAGCGCGGCGATTTCCTCGTCGGGGTGCTTGCCCTTCATGGCCAGCCAGGTGCCGCCCTCCTCCAGCGCCTGGCGCGACCAGCGGGTGAAGTCCGCCAGCGAGGCAAAGGCACGGCAGCTGATCAGCGGATAGCGCGTGGTCAGCTGCTCCACGCGGCTGTGGATGCCGCGCAGGTTGGGCAGGCGCAGAGTGGCCGCCGCCTGCTGGATGAAGGCCGCCTTCTTGCCCACCGTGTCCACGCAGTGCACGTCGATCTGCGGGCAGCAGACGGCAAAGACCACGCCGGGCAGGCCGCCGCCCGAGCCCACGTCCAGCATGGCGGTGCGCCCTGCGCGCGCAGGCATCTGGGCCAGGTGGCGCTGCAGGGGCGGCACGGCGGCCAGGCTGTCGAGCAGGTGGTGGGTCAGCATTTCCTGCGGATCACGCACTGCCGTGAGGTTGTAGACCTTGTTCCACTTGCCCAGCAGGGCCTGGAATTCCATCAGCGTATCGACCTGGGCAGGGGAAAGCTCCAGGCCCAGCGCCCGCAGGCCGGCCTCGAGAGGAGCGCGCAGTTCCTGGCTCATGCGGATGCCTCCTCGCCCTTCGCGTCTGTCACATCAGGGGCAAAGCCGCGGAAGCCCCCCTTCTTCAGGTGCACCATGAGCAGGGAGATCGCCGCTGGCGTCACGCCCGACATGCGCGAAGCCTGGCCCAGCGTCTCGGGCCTGTGCTTTTGCAGCGACTGGCGCACCTCGAAGGACAGGGCTGGCACCTGCATATAGTCCAGTTCGGCCGGCAGGCGCAGGTTCTCGAAGTGGGCGGCGCGCTGCACCTCGTCCTTCTGGCGGTCGATGTAGCCTGCGTACTTGGCCGCGATCTCCACCTGCTCGACGACGGAGGCGCTGAGATCGCCCAGCACCTCGGGCTGCACATCGGCCGAGGCATAGCGGCCCTCGTTCAGGCTCATCAGCTTGCCGTAGCCCACATCGGGGCGGCGCAACAGGTCGAACAGGTTGTATTCACGCTCGATGGACTTGCCCAGCACCCGCTCCGATTCCTCGGGCGCGACGATGCGCGGATTGACCCAGGTGGACTTCAGGCGCTCTGTTTCACGTGAAACAGCATCGCGCTTGCGGCTGAAGGCATCCCAGCGCGCATCGTCCACCAGGCCCATGGCGCGGCCCGCTTCGGTCAGGCGCATGTCGGCGTTGTCCTCGCGCAGCTGCAGACGGAACTCGGCGCGGCTGGTGAACATGCGGTAGGGCTCGGTCACGCCCTTGGTGATCAGGTCATCGACCAGCACGCCCAGGTAGGCCTCGTCGCGGCGCGGCAGCCAGGCTTCCTGGCCGCGGCACTGCAGCGCGGCGTTGAGGCCGGCGAACAGACCCTGGGCCGCCGCTTCCTCGTAGCCGGTCGTGCCGTTGATCTGGCCCGCGAAGAACAGGCCCTGGATCTGGCGCGTCTCGAAGCTGCTCTTGAGCGAGCGCGGATCGAAGTAGTCGTACTCGATGGCGTAGCCGGGACGCAGAATGTGCGCGTTCTCCAGCCCCTTCATGCTGCGCACCAGTTCGTACTGGATGTCGAAGGGCAGGCTGGTGGAGATGCCGTTGGGATAGAACTCGTTGGTGGTCAGGCCTTCGGGCTCCAGGAAGATCTGGTGGCTTTCCTTGTCGGCAAAGCGGTTGATCTTGTCCTCGACGCTGGGGCAGTAGCGCGGGCCCACGCCTTCGATCTTGCCCGTGAACATGGGGCTGCGGTCAAAGCCGCTGCGGATGATGTCGTGCGTGCGCTCGTTGGTGTGGGTGATCCAGCAGGGCATCTGGCGCGGGTGCATGGCCGCATTGCCGATGAAGCTGAACACGGGCAGCACGCCTTCGTTGACACCACCGGGCATGCCGTCGCCGGGCTGCTCCTCGCACTGCGAGAAATCGATGCTGCGGCCATCCAGGCGCGGCGGCGTGCCGGTCTTCAGGCGGCCCTGGGGCAGCTGCAGTTCCTTGAGCCGCGACGACAGGCTGACGGCCGGCGGGTCGCCCGCGCGGCCTGCCGCGTAGTTGTTCAGGCCCACGTGGATCTTGCCGTCCAGGAAGGTACCCGCCGTGAGCACCACGGTGCGGCTGCGAAAGCGCACGCCGACCTGCGTGACGGCGCCCACCACGCGGTCGCCTTCGACCATGAGGTCGTCCACCGCCTGCTGGAACAGCCACAGGTTGGGCTGGTTCTCCAGCATGTCGCGGATGGCGGCCTTGTAGAGAATGCGGTCGGCCTGGGCGCGCGTGGCACGCACGGCCGGGCCCTTGGAGCTGTTGAGGATGCGGAACTGTATGCCGCCGATATCGGTGGCCAGCGCCATGGCGCCGCCCAGCGCATCCACTTCCTTGACCAGATGGCCCTTGCCGATCCCGCCGATGCTGGGATTGCAGCTCATCTGGCCCAGGGTCTCGATGTTGTGGCTCAGCAGCAGCGTCCTGCAGCCCATGCGCGCAGCAGCCAGCGCGGCCTCGGTGCCGGCGTGGCCGCCACCGACCACGATCACATCAAATTCCTGTGGGTACAACATGCTTATCACTCCGGGGGCCTGCCCGGCCCAAGCCCCCGACACGGAGCACTCACGCTCCGGCGCTCATGGCAGGTGGCCCTCGTTCATGTAGCGAGGGGAACCCAGCGGGGAACCCGCGATTTTCCCACCTTTGCCGCACCAGTGCCTTGCAAGGGGTCGGCCGGCCCTGCCACCGGGCCGGCACTGTGCCGGTGTTCCACGTGAAACAGTGCAGCGGGCGACGGCATTCTCCGCAGGATGCTGCGCGCCGCCGCCCGCAACGCGGCCCGCTTGCAAGAAACATGTGCAGGGCCTGTGATGCAATGGCGGCCATGCAGATCCTCATCTTCGCGGGCAGTACCCGCCAACAATCGCACAACCGGCGCCTGGCCGCCGCCGCCGCCGACATGGCGCGCGAACTGGGCGCCCAGCCCACGCTGCTGGAGCTGTCGGATTTCGACATCCCCATGTACAACGCCGACCTGGAGGCCAGCGGCACACCGCCCGACGTGCTGCGCTTCAAGGCCGCGCTGCACAGCCACCCGGCCTGGCTGATCTGCTCGCCCGAGTACAACGGCAGCTACCCTGCCCTGCTCAAGAACGCCATCGACTGGGCTTCCAGCCCCGTGGCCGGTGATCCGGTCTGGTCCGATGGCACCCTGCCCTTTCGCGGCAAGGTCGTGGGCATGGCCAGCGCCTCGCCCGGCGGCCTGGGCGGCCTGCGCGCCCAGTCGCACCTGGCGCCGCTGCTGCTGAACCTGCAGTGCTGGCTGGCCCCCGTGAGCCACGCCGTGGGACAGGCAGGCCAGGCATTCGACGACGCCGGCCGCCTGCAGCGACCCCAGGACCAGCAGGGCATGAAGGCCGTGCTGGAACAGGTGCTCTGGGCTGCACAGCGCCTGTCGGCCTGAACCCTGGCGCCAGCGCGGTCCCATCATGCGCAGCCCCGCCACATGGGGTTAGCATGGGCGCTTGTCTTTCTTACCCTGATCGGAAGCCATCCACCATGAAGCTCTACTACAGCCCTGGCGCCTGCTCTCTGTCTCCCCACATCGTCCTGCACGAGGCAGGCCTGGCCTACGAGCCGGTCCTGGCCAGCACCAAGACGCACAAGCTGCAGGACGGCACGGACTACTACGGCATCAACCCGCTGGGCTATGTTCCCTTCCTCGTGCTCGACGACGGCGACACGCTGCATGAAGGCCCGGCCATCGTCCAGTACCTGGCCGATCTGGTCCCCGAGAAGAAGCTGGCCCCGGCCAACGGCACCATGGCCCGCTACCACCTGCAGGAGTGGCTGAACTTCATCGGCACCGAGCTGCACAAGGGCTTCGGTCCCCTGTTCAACCCCGCCACGCCCGACGACTACAAGCCCGTGGTGCGCCAGCGCGTGCTGGACCGCCTCAAGTGGGTGGACGGCGAGCTCAATGGCCGCGACTACCTGATGGGCGAGCAGTTCACCGTGGCCGACGCCTACCTGTTCACCGTGACGGGCTGGGCCCAGTTCGTGGGCGTGGACATCTCCGAGCTGACCAACCTCCTGGCCTACCGCGAGCGCGTGCTGGCCCGCCCTGCCGTGCAGGCCGCGATGAAGGCCGAAGGCCTGCTCAAGTAAGCAGCGCCGAGCCCGGGCTCGGCGGCACAAGGGGCCGGCTGGTGTGAACCAGCCGGCCCCTTATCTTTTGCGCGTGCGGATGCGCTGCTCTATCTGGGCCGCTGCAGCGCGCACCTGCTGGGCGATGCGCCGCACGCGCGCCGCCGTCATGCGCTGGGTCAGCGCGGCCACGCTGACCGCCCCCATGGCCTGGCCCATGCTGTCGCAAAAATGCGCGCCCACGGCCGTCACGCCCAGGCTCACGCGGTTCTGTATCACGGCCACGCCTGCGCGGGCCGTTTCCTCGCAGGCCAGGCGCAGTCCCGCATCGGTGAGCTTGCCAAAGGCCGGCAGGGCGGGCGCCACGCGCTCGATGATGGCCTCGCGCTCCTCTGGCGCAATGGCGGCCAGCACGGCCAGCCCACCGGCGCCCACGCCCAGCGGGCGCCGGCTGCCGACCTGCAGCACCAGCGTGCGTATGGGGAAGTCGCCTTCGAGCCGGTGCAGGCACACGGCCTCGAATCCGCTGCGCACCACCAGGTAGGCCGTGTCCTCGGTTTCACGTGACAGCGCCGCCATGGCCGGCTCGCACAGGTCGCGTATGTCGTGCAGCATCGACCCGGCCAGGCCCAGTTCGAAGGCCAGCGGCCCCAGCCGGTAGCGGTGGGTCTGGGCGTCGTGCACCACCAGGCGCTCGGCAATCAGCTGCTTGAGGATGCGGTGGGCCGAAGGGTGGGGCACGCCGGATTTTTCGGCCAGTTCGCTGAGCGGGCAACCGCGCACGCCCCCGGTCGCCAGCAGCTTGAGAAAGGCCACGCCCCGCTTGAGGGAGCCGGCATCGGACGATGAGGTCATGTTCGTTTATCGGACAACTGAGTAGCGCCGCCGGGCGATTTGAAAACAATCGGAATGGCCGATCAACCACGGCCCGGCCAGGGCACGGCAAGGCCGGGCGCCACGGATTTCCGAATGATGCAACTCTCCCATCCGCCATTGCAAGACAGAATCGCCGTCGTCACCGGCGCCAGCAGCGGCATAGGCGCCGCCACGGCGCGGGCCCTGGCCAGCGAAGGCGCCACCGTCGTGATCGGCTACCACCAGGGCCGCGACCGCGCCCAGGCGCTGCGCGAGGAACTGCCGGGCAGCCACCACACGCTGCAGCTGTCGCTGCAAGACGAGGCAAGCCACGCCACCGCCGCCCAGTGGCTGCAGCAGCACCTGGGCCGGGTGGACCTGCTGGTCAACTGCGCGGGCTTCACCGAGCGCATCGCGCACGCGCAGATCGATGCGCTGGAGCCCGCGCTGTTCAACCGCATCCTGTGCGCCAACGTGGGCGGCACCTATGCCGTGACGCGGGCCCTGCTGCCGCTGCTGCGCGCCTCGCAGGATGCCGCCGTGGTCAACGTGTCCTCGGTCTCCGCCTTCACGGGCCTGGGCAGCAACATGGCCTATTGCGCCGCCAAGGCCGCGCTGGACACGCTGACGGTGTCCATGGCGCGCGCCTTCGGCCCGGTGCGCTTTCTCTGCGTCTCGCCCGCCGCCGTGGACACTGGCTTCGTCGGGGGCCGCAGCCGCCAGGAGCTGGAGAAAAAGGCCGCGCACACGCCGCTGGGCCGCGTGGTCGAGCCCGGCGATGTGGCGCAGGCCATCCTCGCCTGCGCCACGCATCTGCGCACGGCCACGGGCACGCGCATCGTGATCGACGGCGGCCACAGCCTCGGTTGAAAAAAGGCACGGCATGCTCGTCGAACAACGCACCTACACCGCCCACCCCGGCAAGTGGCGGGACTACCTGGCGCTCTACCAGGCCGAGGGCCTGGAGCTGCAGCAACGCATTCTGGGCCGCATGGTCGGCTACTACACCAGCGACTCGGGGCCACTCAACCAGATCGTCCACCTGTGGGCCTATACGGACCTGAACGAGCGCGCCGAGCGCCGCGCCCGCCTGCTGGCCGAGCCACGCTGGCAGGCCTATGTCGCGCGCATGCTGCCGCTGCTGCAAAGCCAGGAATCGAAGCTCCTGGTCCCGGCCCCCTTCTTCCAGCCCCAGTGGAGCGGCTGCCAGGAGCCGCTCCACGGCGCCACAGGCCCCGCGTCCACTTCCGGCCCCTTTTCCACCGACTGACAGGAGACATCCATGCTGTGCAAAAAGCTTCACCACGCCGCCTACCGCTGCAAGGACGCGGCCGAGACCGTGCGCTTCTATACCGAGGTGCTGGGCCTGCGCTTCACCCACGCCATGGGCGAGGACCATGTGCCCTCCACGGGCCAGTACAGCCCGCACATCCACATCTTTTTCGAGATGGAGGACGGCAGCTCCATCGCCTTCTTCGAGTGCCCCAGGGACCCGGGCCAGATGAAGGACATGGAGTCGCCGGGCTGGATACAGCACTTCGCCTTCGAGGTCGCCGACGTGGACACCGTGCTGCGCGCCCGGCAGGACCTGCTGGACCGGGGCATTGACGTGGTGGGCCCCACCAACCACGACGACTTCATCACCTCCATCTACTTCTTCGACCCTTCGGGCCACCGCCTGGAGCTGACCGCGCGCACGGCCGACGCGGCGCGCCACCAGGTCTTCGAGCAGGAGGCCATGCAGGTGCTGGCCCTGTGGAACGAGACCCACGACTGGTCGCAGCGCGAAAAGCTCTACGGCGCCCAGACCGGCTACGCACGCGCGGACCGCTAGCCGCAACACCAGCCAGGCCTGCCAGGCCTGCCAGGCCACTGGACACGTCCGCCGCGCGCAATACAAAAAAAGGAGACACGACATGACTGCCATCACCCGACGCACGGCCCTGCTTGCAGGCGCCGCCTCACTCGCCCTGCCCACGGCCCGGGCCCAGGGCGGTTTTCCCAACCGGCCCATTCAATTGATCCACGGCTTTGGCGCGGGCGGCAATGCCGACGTGGTGGCCCGGCTCGTGGCCCAGAAGCTGCAGGAGTCGCTCAGGCAACCCGTGGTGGTGGAGATCAAGAGCGGCGCGGGCGGCTCCATTGCCAGCAACTTCGTGGCCAAGGCGGTGCCGGACGGCTACAGCCTGGTCATGCTCACGGGCGCGCACACCGTGTCGGCCGCGCTGCGCAAATCGCTGCCCTACGACGCGGTCAAGGACTTCGCCTTTGTCTCCACCGTCTCGTCCTTTCCCTTCGTGGTGGCCGTGCGCGCCGAGCATCCCGCCAGGACCCTGGCCGATCTGCTGGCCATGGCCCGCAAGGAGCCGGGACGCATCACCTTCACCTCGGTGGGCGTGGGCTCCACCCAGCACATGGCCGGCGAGCTGCTGGGCTCCACGGCCAAGGTGCAGCTGCTGCACGTGCCCTACCGGGGCGGCGGCGCACCCGTGCAGGCCGTGATAGCAGGCGATGTGGACGTGCTCAGCGACACGCTGACCGTGGCCATGCCGCACATCAAGTCGGGCCGGCTGCGCGCCCTGGCTGTCACCAGCGCCCAGGCCTGGCCCACCCTGCCCGAGGTGCCGCCGGCCTCGGCCGTGCTGCCCGGCTTCGAGGTGCGCTCCTGGCTGGGCCTGGCCGCGCCCGCAGGCACGCCCGCCGACGTGGTGCAAAGGCTGGCCGCCGAAACCCACAAGGCCCTGAAGGAGCCCGACCTGCTCCAGGCCCTGGCCAGCGCCGGCAGCGCGGCCACGCCCTGCAGCCCCGAGGAGATGCGTGGCATGGTGGGCACCGAAATCGCGCGCTGGCGCGGCGTCATCCAGCAGGTCGGCATTCCGCTGCAGGCCTGACGCCATGGACATCATCGGCCTGTGCGGCAGCCTGCGCCGCCATTCACTGAACCGCATGCTGCTGGAGCTGGCGGGCGAATGCCTGCCACCCCAGGCCACGATGCAGGTCTGCGACTGGCGCGCGCTGCCGCCGCTGGATGCCGGCCTGCTGGCCACGGGCATGCCCGAATCCGTGCACCAGTTGCGCGAGCGCATCCGCCGCGCCGACGCCGTGGTGCTGGCCACGCCCGAGTACAACTTCTCCATTCCAGGCATGTTCAAGAATGCGCTGGACTGGATCTCGCGTGGCGACGACCAACCCTTTCGGCACAAGCCCGTGGCCCTTGTCTCGGCCTCGCCGGGCCCGCTGGGCGGGGCGCGCGTGCAGTACGAACTTCGCAAGGTATTGCAGTGCATGGAAGCCGACGTGCTGGCCCGGCCCGAGGTGTTTGTGGGCCAGGCGGCGCAGAAATTCGACAGCCAGGGCCTGTGCACCGATGCCGCCACGCGCAGCTTCGTGACAGCGCAGATGCAGGCGCTGGGCCGACTCGTGGCACAGCACCGTCGCCTGCACGACAGCGCGCAAATCCCTGGCCTGCACGATTGATTCCATGGGCGTAATCTGTGCCGTACGCCGCGCCGCCCGCACGGGCGGCGCTTTTGCTTCACGCACAGAAAGCCCCGTTGCATGACCTCTCTGTTCGAACCCATACAGGCTGGCGAACTGCGCCTGCCCAACCGCATCGCCATGGCGCCGCTGACGCGCAACCGCGCACCCCAGGCCCTGCCCAACGACATCATGGTCACCTACTACGCCCAGCGCGCCAGCGCCGGCCTGCTGATCAGCGAAGGCACGGCCATCAGCCACCAGGGCCAGGGCTATGCCCATGTGCCGGGCCTGTACGGCAGCGAGCAGCTCGACGGCTGGAGGCGCGTGACCGACGCCGTGCACAAGGAGGGCGGGCGCATCGTCACCCAGCTGTGGCATGTGGGCCGGGTCTCGCACACCTCGCTGCAGCCCGAAGGCCAGGCGCCCGTGGGGCCGTCCCCGGTGGCGGCCAGATCCAAGACCTATGTGATCGACGAGGACTCGGGCAAGGGCCAGTTCGTGCCCACCTCCGCGCCGCGCGCGCTCGCCCAGCAGGAGCTTCCCGCCATCGTCCACAGCTTCGCCGTGGCCGCGCGCAATGCCGTGGAGACGGCCGGTTTCGACGGCGTGGAGCTGCACGGCGCCAACGGCTACCTGCTGGATCAGTTCCTCAAGACCGGAGCCAACCGGCGCGATGACGACTACGGCGGCAGCATCGAGAACCGCGCCCGCCTGCTGCTCGAATGCACGCGCGCCGCCGCCGATGCCGTGGGCGGCGGCCGCGTGGGCATCCGCCTGTCGCCCGTCACGCCGGCCAACGACATCGCCGATGCCGACCCCCAGCCGCTGTTCGAATACGTGGTGCGCCAGCTGGCGCCGCTGGGCCTGGCCTACATCCACATCATCGAAGGCGCCACCGGCGGCCCGCGTGAATTGCCCGACCGGCCCTTCGACTACGCGGCCCTCAAATCCGCCTACCGCGAGGCCGGCGGCCAGGGCGCCTGGATGGTCAACAACGGCTATGACCGCGACATGGCGCTGCGCGCCGTGGAAAACGGCCACGCCGATATCGTGGCCTTCGGCAAGGCCTTCATCTCCAATCCCGACCTGGTCCACCGCCTGCGCGACGACCTGCCGCTGAACCCCTGGAACTCCAGCCTTTTCTACGGCGGCGGCGCAGAGGGCTATATCGACTACCCGTTCGCGCGCCAGGCCTGATTTGCGGCGCTGCAAAGCAAAAAGCCCGCAGGCATGGCCTGCGGGCTTTTTTCGTTCGCGCGATTCACGGGGTCACGTGAAACAGGGCCGCTGGCCCCTGCCTTCTCAGGCGTGTTCCAGCAGCTGGGTCTCGCGCGTGTCCCGGCCAGAGGCCAGCGAGGCGCGGCCTGCCGCCGGCGCCAGGCTGGGCTGGCCCTGGGAGGGACGGCCATAGGAAGCATGCGAGCCCATGGACGCCACGGCCGCACCGGCAATGCGGAACTGGCCCACCACCTGCGCCAGGCGCGCGGCCTGCTCGCGCAGCGACTCGGCAGCGGCAGCCGATTCCTCGACCAGGGCTGCGTTCTGCTGCGTCATGCGGTCGATATCGCCCACAGCCTGGTTGACCTGGCCGATGCCGCCCGACTGCTCGCTGGAAGCCGCCGTGATCTCGCCAATGATGTCGCCCACGCGCTGCACGCTGTCCACGATCTCCTTCATGGTCTTGCCAGCATCCTCCACCTGGCGCACGCCCACGTCCACGGCCTGCACGCTGGTCTGGATCAGCGCCTTGATCTCGCTGGCCGCCTGGGCCGAGCGCTGGGCCAGGGATCGCACCTCGGCCGCCACCACGGCAAAGCCGCGGCCCTGCTCGCCGGCGCGCGCCGCTTCCACGGCGGCGTTCAGCGCCAGGATGTTGGTCTGGAAGGCGATGGAGTCGATCAGGCCGATGATGTCGCCGATCTTGCGGCTGGAGGTCGTGATCTCCTGCATGCTCACCACGGCCTGGGCCACCACGTCGCCACCGCGCGTGGCCGTGGTCGAGGCAGAGGCCGCCAGCTGGTTGGCCAGCTGCGAGGACGATGCCGTCTGCTGCACCGTGGCCGTGAGCTGGGACAGCGAGGCCACGGTCTCCTGCACATTGCTGGCCGTCTGCTCTGTGCGCGAGGACAGGTCCTGGTTGCCCGTGGCGATCTCCTGGCTGGCCGTGGCGATGTTGCCGCTGGCGTCGCGCACCTGGGTCACCATGGAGCCCAGGCTCTGCTGCATCTGGTCCAGCGCGCGCTGCAGGTCGGCCACCTCGTCCTTGCCCTCCACCTTCACGCTCTGCGACAGGTCGCCCTGGGCGATGGTCAGCGCCGTCTGGCGCGCCTGCACCAGGGGGCGGCAGATGGACAGCATGTTCATCAGCGTCAGCGGCACCACCACCAGCACCGTGAGCACCACGGCGGCAACGAAGATCCACTGCGTCTGCTCGGCCACGCCCTGCTCCTCGGCGGCCATGGCATCGACCTGCTGGCGCAGCAGCTGGTCGAGCTGGGCGATGAGCTTCTCGACCTCGGCCACCTCGGCCATGGCCTTGCCGCTCATGCGGTTGGCCGTGGTGGCCGTGTCGTAGCCACCGGCCTCCAGCTGGCGCGCAATGTGCTCGAACTGCTGGCGGTAGCGGTCCACACGGTCGGAGATGCCGCTGACGATGGCATCGTCGGCAGGGTCCTCGTCCTTCAGAAAACGCCCCGCCACGGCCTTGACGCGCTCGATGGCCGCCAACCACTGCCCGTGGGCCTTGCGCACCTCGTCGGCACGCTCGTACTGGATGATCATGTCCTTTTCATGGGCGCGCACCGCGCCCAGCTCGGCGCGCAACTCCACCATGTAGCCCATCTTGGCGTACGAGGTATGCATGAACTGCTGACTCATGCCATGGATGCGGAACATGCCCAGCATCCCGGCTCCGCCCAGCAGACCCAGCAGCACCAGCACCATGGCGATGGCACCCAGCATCCGCGTGCGGATCGTGAAAGCCCGCATCATTCCCAACAAGTTCATGACCGTTTTCCTCTCTGTCAGTCAGGGCGCACGCACGGTCTCCAAATGCATAGCGCCAACGTAAATACAAATTGTTGCAGTTTGTCAGATGATCGCCAATGGTCTATGACGGTTTTTGCATATTCACGGCTCTTTTCGATCTATCGGCCATTGCAGCGGATCATTGAGCCGGCCGACTCACATCGAGTTGGGCCAAATCAACCCTTGCCCAGCCAGGCGCTTGACCTTGCCATGGTGTCAGGGTTCAACATGCCGTCCATGGCTTGCGCCACTTCGGCGCGCCCCAACCAGGAGCTAGAAATGCAACATGTTTTCACCGTGCAGGGCATGACCTGCGGCCACTGCGAACGCGCCGTCACCCAGGCCGTGCAGGGCGTGGATGACCAGGCCCAGGTAAAAATCGATCGCGCAGCCCAGCGCGTGGAAGTCGACAGCAGCGCCAGCCGCGAGGCACTGGGCGCGGCCATCGCCGAAGAAGGCTACAAGGTCGCCTGAGTCCCCGGAGTGACACGCACCATGTCCGCCCAAGCACAGCACTGGCCCGTCTCCATCGGCGAGGCCGCGCGCCGCGCCGGTGTCTCGGCGCGCATGGTGCGCCACTACGAAGCCCAGGGCCTGCTGCCGCCCATGCACCGCACGGACGGCGGCTACCGCCAGTACGCCGAGTCCGACGTGCACGCCCTGCGCTTCATCCGCCGCGCCCGCGACCTCGGTTTCTCCATGGACGAGATCGCCACCTTGCTGGGCCTGTGGCAGGACAAGAGCCGTGCCAGCAGCCAGGTCAAGGACATCGCCCAGCGCCACATCGACGCACTGACCGAGCGCATCGCCGCCATGCAGGCCATGCAGCGCACGCTCAAGACCCTGGTGCACTGCTGCCACGGCGACGACCGGCCGGACTGCCCGATATTGGATGATCTGGCAGCGCAGGACGAGGGCAGTACGGCGCCCTAGCCTGCTGCCCCGCCGGGCGGTTGTCCTGGGCCTCGGGCCTCGGCTGCTGCACGTTTCGAATCCGGATTGCGCGCCCGCTTCTTTTGCTGTGCAGGGGCCTGGTCCCTGCGCAACACCCCCCCCATCAAGGTATCAATGCACTGCTGCGCCACTTCCTCGGCCGAGTACTGGCCGCCGGGCTGGTACCAGCGGCCTATCCAGCTGAGCGCGCCGGCAATCACGAAGGCCGTCATCTTGGGGTCGCAGGGGGCCAGGGAGCCCTCCTGCACGCCAGCGGCCACCAGGCGGCGGAAGGCCTGGTCTATGGCGGCCTTCTGGCGGCGCAGTTCGCGGCGGCTGTCGGGAGGGACCTGTTCGTCGCCCACGCGGATCAGGCACATGCCGAAGTCCATGGTGACGATGCGCGCATAGACCTGCATGCAGGCGCGCAGCTGGTCCACGGCCTGGCCACCTGCGCGGCGCGAGGCCTCGATGCCTTCCAGCGTCATGGCCAGGCCCTGGTTCACGCACTGCAGCAGGATCTCGTCCTTGTTCTTGACGTAGTAGTACAGCGTGGGCTTGCTCACGCCCAGCCGCGCGGCGATGTCGTCCAGCGAGGTGGCGGAGAAGCCGCGCTCGTTGAACAGCTGCGCGGCGGCCTGCAGCACGGCCTGGCGCTTGGCCTCGCGCTGCTGCTCGCGGTCGGGCGTGCCGCTCCAGGGCGAGTCCACGGCGGGCGCCGCACGGCCTTTGCGGGCGCGGGTTCCGGGGCTGGGTCGGGTCTTGGTTTCAGGGCTCGATGGCTTCATGGCGGCGGGTGCACCGGGGAAATCACCGATGCTGCATGCGGTGGGCGACAACCAGAATCTACTCCAAAGTAAGCAGTCTACGCACCAGTAGGCTCCTGCCCGGCTCGACGAACCAACGCACGAGACAGCCATGGAGACACACCCCGACGGCGGCCGGCCCGCCCCCTTGCTGCAGGTCGATGGCATCACGCTCGCCTTTGGCGGAGTGAAGGCGCTGTCGGGCGTGGGCTTCGATGTGCAGCCCGGCTCGATCACGGCCGTGATCGGTCCCAACGGCGCGGGCAAGACGTCGCTGTTCAACACCATCTCGGGCTTTTACCGGCCCACGGGCGGCTCCATCCGCTTCCAGGGCGAGGACATCACGCGCGTGCCGGCGCCGCGCCGCGCGCGGCTGGGCCTGGGGCGCAGCTTCCAGAACATTGCGCTGTTCCGGGGCATGACGGTGCTGGACAACATCAAGCTGGGCCGCCACGCCCACCTGCGCACCAACGTGTTCGATGCGCTGCTCTACCTGGGCCGCGCTCGCCGCGAAGAGGCCGAGCTGCGCCGCGACATCGAGGAGCGCATCATCGATTTCCTGGAGATAGACCACATCCGACATGCGCCCGTGGCCGCCCTGTCCTACGGGTTGCAAAAGCGCGTGGAGATGGCGCGCGCCCTGGCCATGCAGCCGCGCATCCTGATGCTGGACGAGCCCGTGGCCGGCATGAACCGCGAGGAGACCGAGGACATGGCGCGCTTCATCCTGGACGTGCGCGCCGAATGGGGCGTGACCGTGCTCATGGTGGAGCACGACATGGGCATGGTCATGGACCTGTCCGACCATGTGGTGGTGCTCAACTTCGGCCAGGTCATCGCCCAGGGCACGCCCGCCGTGGTGCAGGCCGATCCCGAGGTGAACCGGGCCTACCTGGGCGCCGGTGATGTGGGCGAGCTGCGGCGCCGGCTGCGTGGCGCGTCCGCCCGGCCGGAGCCCGCCACGCCGCAGCCTGCCCTGGCACAGGAAGCCGCATGATGGACTGGGCCTACCTGTTCGAGATCGCCCTCACGGGCCTGGCCGGCGGCGGCCTGTATGCGCTGGCCGCGCTGGCCTTCGTGGTGGTCTACAAGGCCACGCGCGTGGTCAACATCGCCATCGGCGAGCTGCTGATGGTGGGCGCCTACCTGTTCTTCACCTTCGCGGCCATGTTCGCGCTGCCGCTGTGGCTGGCCATTCCCGCCGCCGTGCTGGGCACGGGGCTGCTGGGCGCGCTGATCGAGCGCACCATGATCCGGCCGCTGCTGGGCGAGCCGCCGATCTCGGTGTTCATGGTCACCGTGGGCCTGGCCTCGGTGCTGGTGGGCCTGGTGGAGCTGATCTGGACGGCCGACCAGCGCCGCCTGCCCGAGTTCATGCCCACGCAGCCCGTGATGATCGGCGAGGCCTTTCTCGCGCCCAAGGTGGCCTGGGGCGCAGCCGTGGCCGTGGTCTTCATCGCGGCCGTGCTGCTGGTGTTCCGCTACTGGCGCGGCGGCGTGGCCCTGCGCGCCACGGCCAGCGACCAGGCAGCGGCCTATTCGGTGGGCATCAATGTGCCGCGCGTGTTCTCGCTGGCGTGGGCGGTGTCGGCCATGATCGCCGCCGTGTCGGGAATCATCGTCGGCTCCATCGGCGGCATCTCGTCGAGCATGGGCGTGTTCGGCCTGTCGGTGCTGGTGGTCGTCATCGTGGGCGGGCTGGACAGCGTGCTGGGCGCCCTGGTCGGCGGCCTGTTCATCGGCCTGGTGGAGGCGCTGGCCGGCGCCTACCTGGGCGGCGAATACAAGCTGCTGGCCACCTTCATCGTGCTGGTCGTGGTGCTGATGCTCAGGCCCTACGGCCTGTTCGGCACACACGAGATCGAGCGGCTCTAGACAGCTTCAGAAAGACGGCAGCATGCGCATAGGCACCCTCAAGGAAAGCTACATCGCCGATGCGGCGCTGTTCGACTCCCGCACGCAACGCATCTGGCTGGCCATGGCCGGTGCGCTGCTGCTGCTGTTTCCCTTCATGGCCAGCGACTACTGGCTGTACCTGGCCTGCCTGGTCAGCATCAACGTGGCCAGCGCCACGGGGCTGAACATCCTCACGGGCTACACGGGCCTGGTGAGCCTGGGCCAGGCCGCCTTCATGGGCCTGGGCGCCTATACGGTGGCCATCGTGCAGGCGCGCTGGGGCACGCCCGTGCTGTTCAACCTGCTGGCGGGCGGCTTCGTGGCCATGCTGGGCGGCATCGTGGTGGGCCTGCCCTCGCTGCGCGTCAAGGGCCTGTACCTGGCGATTGCCACCATCGCGGCCTCGTTCATCGCGCACTTCCTGTTCGCCAACCTCAGGCTCACGGGCGGCACGGCCGGCCTGACGCTGCAGCCCGCCACGGTGTTCGGTGTGGCGCTGGACACCTCGTTCCGGCTGTACTGGGTGATCATGCCGGTCACGCTGCTGATGCTGCTGGGCGCGGCCAACCTGTTTCGCACACGCACAGGCCGCGCCTTCATCGCCATCCGCGACCGCGACATCTCGGCCGAGGTGCTGGGCATACCGCTGCTGCGCTACAAGCTGCTGTCGTTCGGGCTGTCCTCGTTCTACGCGGGCGTGGCGGGCGGGCTGTGGGCGTACTTCTTCCGCGTGGTCACGCCCGAGAGCTTTCCGCTCTTGATGTCCATCTTCTTTCTCGCGGCCATCATCGTCGGCGGCATGGGCTCCATCCTGGGCTCCATCCTGGGCGCGGTCTTCATGACCATGGTGCCGGAGCTGCTCAAGCTCATCGTGGACCTGCTGCCCGGCGGCTCCGAGCTCACCGTCTTCCTGTCGCCCGTGCGCACCATGGTGTTCGGGCTGCTGATCATCGTCTTTCTGGTCTTCGAGCCGCAGGGGCTCGCACAAATGTGGCGGCGCCTGCGCCGCTTCTTCCACCTGTGGCCCTTCCGCAATTGAGGCGGCGCCGCGCACGACAAGCAAAAGGAGACAAGCATGCAGCAACACCCGACCTCCTCGCGCCGCCGCAGCCTGCTGCTGGCGGCCGGCGCCAGCCTGGCCGCGCCGCTGGCCGCCCGCGCCCAGGCTGGCGGCGAAGACATCGTGATCGGCGGCTCCATCCCCATGACGGGCGTGTTCGCCTTCGCGGGCGTGGGCATCAATGCCGGCATGGGCGACTACGTGAAGATCGTCAACGAGGCCGGCGGCATCAAGGGCCGCAAGGTCCGCTACGTGCCCGAGGACACGGGCTACAAGGTCGATGTCTCGGTGGCCGCGTTCAAGAAGATCACCAGCCAGAACAAGGTCAACCTCTACTACGGCGACTCCACGGGCTTTTCCAAGACCATCAACCCCGAGCTGGACCGCAACGGCGCCATCCTCATGGCGGGCGCCTCCTTCGCCACCGAGCTCAACAACCCGGCCAAGTACCCGAACCAGTTCCTCGTGGGGCCCGACTACACGGAGATGTTCGGCATCCTGCTCAAGCACATCGCCAAGGAAAAGCCGGGCGCCAAGGTGGCCTTCGTCTACTCCGACTCCGAATTCGGCCGCGACCCCATCGAGGCCAGCGAAGCGGCCGCCAAGAAGCTGGGCCTGAACATGGTGGCCAAGCTGATGACGCCGCCCGGCAGCGTGGACGTGTCCACCGAAGTCATCAAGCTGCGCCGCGCCGCGCCCGACTACACCATCTTCCACGGCTACATCCTCGCGCCCATTCCCGAGTTCATCCAGCAGGGCAAGCAGATGGGCATGACCAGCCGATGGATGGGCACCTTCTGGACCATGGACAGCTCCACCGTCATGAAGATGGGCGAGGCCGGCGACGGCTTCATGGGCGTCATGCCCTACCGCTACTACTACGACACCTCGGCCAAGGCGCCCATGCTGGACAAGATCCGCGCGCTGCGCCCCGAGTACCAGAGCACGGCCTATATCCAGGGCTTTCTGGCGGCCATGCTGTTCGTGGAATCGGCCAGGCGCTGCCTGGACGCTGGCAAGCCGCTCACCGGCCCCAACCTCAAGGCCGCGCTCAACTCCATCAAGGACTTCGACACGGGCGGACTGATCGGCGTGCCCATCACCATCAAGGGCAATTCGATTCCCGTGGGCCGCGTCTACAAGGCGGACATGAAGGCGCAGAAGATGCTCCCAGCGTCCGACTGGATAGCGCTCTGAATCCCGTGGCGCCATGACCCAGACTGCCCAGGATCTGGTCCTCGAAATCAACAACATCGAGGTCATCTACAACAAGGTCGTGCAGGCCCTGCGCGGCCTGTCGCTGGCCGTTCCGCGCGGCCAGATCGTGGCGCTGCTGGGCAGCAACGGCGCGGGCAAGAGCACCACGCTCAAGGCCGTCTCCGGACTGCTGGCGCTGGAGGACGGCCTGCTGGCCAGCGGCAGCGTGCGCTACAACGGCCAGTCCACCGCGCAGTACGCGCCCCAGCAGCTGGTGCGCCTGGGGCTGTCGCATGTGATGGAGGGCCGGCGCGTGTTCGAGGACCTCACGGTGGAGGAAAACCTCGTGGCCGCGACCTACGCGCTCACGGGCCGCCATCAAGTCAAGCCCGACTTCGACCTGGTCTACAGCTACTTCCCGCGCCTGCATGAGCGACGCAAAGGCCTGGCCGGCTACCTGTCGGGCGGCGAGCAGCAGATGCTGGCCATTGGCCGCGCGCTGATCGCCGAGCCCCAGCTCATGCTGCTGGACGAGCCCTCGCTGGGCCTGGCGCCCAAGCTGGTGGAGGACATCTTCACCATCATCGCGCGCATCAATGCCGAGCGCGGCACCTCCATGCTGCTGGTCGAGCAGAACGCCACCGTGGCCCTGGCCGTGGCGCACAGCGGCTACATCATGGAGAACGGCAAGATCGTCATCGACGGCCCGGCCGAACGCCTGGCCCAGGATGCCGACGTGCGCGAGTTCTACCTGGGCATGGGTGGTGGCGGCGAGGCAAAAAGTTTTCGCGACCTGAAGCACTACAAGCGCCGCAAGCGCTGGTTGTCATGAAGCACCCCCTGAGTCGCTTCGCGCCTTCCCCCTCTCTCCCGCTTCGCGAGGGAGGGGGACAGCACCCTCGGTGCGGGGCGGCCCTTCCTCGGTGCTCCCGTGTGGGGGCACGCCAGTGTCACAGGCAGCGCGATGGGTCATTGATATGAAGAACCTTCCCGAACTCACCCTGCCCCAGATGCTGGCCGAACGCGCGCGCAGCGATGCCCGGCGCGTGGCCATACGGCAAAAGGACTTCGGCATCTGGAAGCCCACCAGCTGGGCGCGCTACCACGAGCGTGCCAGCCACTTCGGGCTGGGCCTGGCGCAGCTGGGCCTGCCGCCAGGCGGCCACATGGGCGTGATCTCCGAGAACCGCATCGAGTGGGTGCTGGCCCAGATGGGCGCGGGCCTGATCGGCGCCATCACCGTGGGCGTCTACCCCACCAGTCCCACGCCCGAGGTCGCCTACGTGGCCGGACACGCGGACATCGCCATCATGGTGTGCGAGGACCAGGAGCAGACCGACAAGCTGCTGGCCGCCCTGCCCGAGCTGCCGCAGCTGCAGAAAATCATCGTCATGGAGACCAAGGGCCTGCGCAGCCTTGCGCCCGAGCTGCGCGCCCTGATCACCACCTTCGACGAGGTCGAGCGCCTGGGCGCCCAGGCCGCCAGCCGCGCCCCCATCGAACAGGCGCTGGCACGCCAGACGCTGGATGACGTGGGGCTGATGATCTACACCTCGGGCTCCACCGGCAAGCCCAAGGGCGCCATGATCACCTACCGCAACATCCGCGGCGTGGTGCCCGGCATTGCCGAGCGGCTGGGGCTGGATGGCGGCACGCGCCACCTGTCCTACCTGCCGCTGTGCCACGTGGCCGAGCAGATGCTGACCAGCTTCGTGCCGGTCTACCTGGGCTCGCAGGTGCACTTCGGCGAGTCCATCCGCACGGTGCAGGAAGACCTGCGCGAAGTCGCGCCCAACATGTTCCTGGGCGTGCCGCGCATCTGGGAAAAGCTGCATGCGGCCATCAGCATCAAGATGCAGGAGACCGGGCCGCTGCGCCGCGCGCTCTACCGGCGCGCCATGGCCGCCTGCGCGCCGCTGGCCGAAAAGCCCCGCAGGCAATGGAGCCTGGCCGAACACCTCACCTGGGCCGCCAGCTACTGGAGCGTGCTGCGCGCACTGCAGAACTTCATCGGCCTGCGCCAGGTGCGCGTGGCGCTCACGGGCGCCGCGCCCATACCACCCGACGTGGTGCGCTTTTTCCGCACGCTGGGCGTGCCGCTGATCGAGGTCTACGGCCTGACCGAATCCACGGGCATGGTCACGGGCCACCGGCTGGACGACGTGTCCGTGGGCAGCGTGGGCGTGGCCACCGAAGGCGTGCAATGGCGCATTGCCAGCCTCGGCAGCAGCGCGGGCCACGAGGGTGACGACAGCGGCGAACTGCAGATCAAGGGCGACATGGTCTTCGCGGGCTACTACAAGAACCCCGAGGCCACGGCGCAAAGCCTGCAGGACGGCTGGCTGCACACGGGCGACGTGGTGCGCGTGCAGGGCGGCCAGCTGCGCATCGTGGACCGCCTCAAGGACATCATGATCACCGCCGGCGGCAAGAACCTCACGCCCTCGGAGATCGAGAACACCATGAAGGCCAGCCCCTTCATCAAGGAGTGCATCGTCGTGGCCGAGGGCCGCAAGTTCGTGGGCGCGCTGGTTCAGATCGACTACGAGACCGTGGGCCAATGGGCCCAGGCGCGGCGCATTGCCTTCACGCATTTCCGCTCCCTGGCCGAGATGCCCGAGGTGCGCGCGCTCATCGAGGCCGAGATCGCGCAGGGCAATGCGCGCCTGGCCCAGGTCTCGCATGTGCGGCGCTTCCATCTGCTGACCAAGGAGCTGGACCACGACGACGGCGAAGTCACGGCCACGATGAAGGTGCGCCGCTCGTCCATCTACAAGACCTACGCCGCCGAAATCGACGCCCTGTACCACTGAGCCTCCCATGACCGATACGCAAGACACCCCGCTGCGGCTGCAGCGCGAAGGCGCCATCGCCACGCTGACCTTCCACCGCCCCGCCGCCCTCAACGCCATCGACGTGCCCATGGCGCTGGCGCTGCGCGACGCCGTGCGCGCCCTGGCCCAGGACCGTGCGCTGCGCTGCGTGGTGCTGGAAGGCGCGGGCCGCGCCTTCATGGCGGGCGGCGACCTGGACACGCTGGCCGCCGACCCCGTGCGCGGCGCCGCCGAACTGCTGGGCCCGCTCAACGAGGCCGTGGCGCTGCTGGGCCAGCTCGATGCGCCCGTCATCGCCAAGGTGCATGGCGCGGCGGCAGGCGCAGGCCTGTCGCTGATGCTGCAGGCCGACTTCGTCTACGCGGCCGAGGGCACACGCTTCAACCTGGCCTACATCAACCTGGGCGCCAGCTGCGACGTGGGAGCCTCCTGGGCGCTGCCGCGCATCGTGGGCCTGCGCAACGCGCTGGAGATCGCCATGCTGGGCGAGACCCTGGACTGCGCCCAAGCGCAGCGCCTGGGCCTGATCAACCGCGTCCTGCCGCCCGCCGAACTCGACGCCGCCGTGCAGCAGCTGGCCCAGCGCCTGGCCGCCGGCCCCACGGTGGCGCTCGGCCATATGCGCCGCCTCATGCGCGCGGGCCTGGACCGCAGCCTGCGCGACCAGCTGGCCGCCGAGGCCTGCGCCTTCGATGCCTGTGCGCGCACGGCCGACCTGCCGCGCGGCATTGCGGCGTTCCACGCCAAGCAGACTCCGCAATTCGAGGGACGTTGACCTGCGCCCGGAACTGACGCCGAGGCGGCTGCGCTGCCTGCCGCCTGCCCGGCACAATGCACTCCATCCCCCGTGTTCATCGCTTCGAGGAGCTTCACCATGACCCCACGCGACGTCTTCGTCGTCGGCACTGCGCGCACCGCCATCGGCACCTTCGGCGGCAGCCTCAAGGACGTACCCAACACCCAGCTGGCCACCACGGCCGTCAAGGCCGCCATCGAGCGCGCGGGCCTGGCGCCCGACGCCGTCGGCCACGTGGTCATGGGCAATGTGATCCCCACCGATACCAAGGACGCCTACCTCTCGCGCGTGGCCGCCATCGATGCGGGCTGCCCCATCGAGACGCCGGCCTTCAACGTCAACCGGCTGTGCGGCTCCGGCCTGCAGGCCATCGTCTCTGCCGCCCAGGCCATTGCGCTGGGCGATTGCGACGTGGCCATCGGCGGCGGCAGCGAGTCCATGAGCCGCGGCCCCTACTTCGACCAGGCCGCGCGCTGGGGCGCGCGCATGGGCGACGCCAAGAGCATCGACTACATGCTGGGCATCCTGCACGATCCCTGGCAGAAGATGCACATGGGCATCACGGCCGAGAACGTGGCCGAGCGCTACCACATCAGCCGCGAAATGCAGGATGAACTGGCAGCGGCCAGCCACCAGCGCGCGGCCGCTGCCATCGCGGCCGGCCACTTCAAGGAGCAGATCGTTCCCGTGGAAATCGCCACGCGCAAGGGCGTCGTGGTCTTCGACACCGACGAGCATGTGCGCGCGGCCACCACCATCGAAGTGCTCAGCGCCATGAAGCCGGCCTTCCGCAAGGAAGGCGGCACCGTGACGGCCGGCAATGCCTCGGGCATCAACGACGGTGCCGCCGCCGTGGCGCTGGCCGCAGGCGATCGCGTGGCTGCCCTGGGACTGAAGCCGCTGGCGCGCCTGGTCGGCTACGCCCATGCCGGCGTGGACCCCGCCTACATGGGCATAGGCCCCGTGCCGGCCACGCAGAAGGTGCTGCAGCGCACGGGGCTGAAGATTGCAGACATGGACGTCATCGAGGCCAACGAGGCCTTTGCGGCCCAGGCCTGCGCCGTGATCCAGCAACTGGCGCTGGACCCGGCCAAGGTCAATCCCAACGGCTCGGGCATCTCGCTGGGCCACCCGGTCGGCGCCACGGGCGCCATCATCACCACCAAGGCCATCGCCGAACTGCAGCGCACGGGCGGCCGCTATGCGCTGGTGACCATGTGCATAGGCGGCGGCCAGGGCATCGCAGCCATCTTCGAAAGGGTCTGAGCGCCCTGGGGGCGCGGCGATGTTTCACATGAAACATTGCCGGCCCGGGTGCCTTGCTGCTGGCTCAGAACGGCGCTTCTTCAGGCGCCGTGTCCACGGGTGCCGTGGCCGGCCCCGTCAGCGCTCCACGGCCCGATGCCGCTGCGCGCGGTGCCGTCGCGGGAGCGTGGGCAGCAGGCGTCTGCAGCGATGCGGGAAGATCCTGGCCCAGGCCCGTGCGCCCTTCCCCGCCCAACGCCTCGATCAGATCGGGGATGAGCCTGGACAGCTCGCCCGTGGCAATCGCCACGTCGGCATCGAAGCCGCCGTCGTCCTGCGAATGGCCCTCCATCACGGCATCGAGCAGCGCGATCTTGCGGATCTGCAGACCCTCGGTCAGCACAAAGCTCACGCGGTCGTCCCAGGTCAGCGCCAGGCGCGTGGGCAGCTTGCCGTGCTCGATGTGCTGGCGCACCTCGTCGATGTCCAGCGGATGGCGCGCATAGCGCACCACGGCCTTGGATTCGTCGGCGGCCTTGAGCTCGCATTCACGGTCAATCGAAAAGCCGGCCGGGCTTTCCTGCGTGGTCAGCCAGTGCGCCATGGCGGCCTGTGCGCTGGTCTGCGTATCGACCAGGGCCAGCGCAAAGCCTGTGAGGCCCTCCACCAGCGAGCTGACCACCTCGTCGGCGCGCGCCTGGCTGCCGGTGTCCAGCACCAGGGTGCGGGCCTGCGGGTCCAGCCAGACCCACATGGCGCCCTGCTTGGTGAAGGCCATGGGCAGCAGGTCCAGCTTGGCCTCGTCCTTGAGTTCCTTCTTTTCCTTCTTGCCGGGCTTGCGGCCTTCGGTGGCCTCGATGTGGGCGGCCTTCTCGTTGACGCGGCGGTTGAGCACGCTGGCCGGCAGCATCTTGGCCTCGGTCATGAAGCGCATCACCCACTGATTGGCCACGGACTCGGCCAGCGGGCCATGGGGCTCGCCGCGCGGCGGCACCCAGCCGGCGCTGCGCTCCTGCGTGGCGCCGCACTCGGCAAACGGGCTCTTGCCCAGGGCTTCTTCAAGCTGCTGCAAATCGCCCTGCCAGCTCTCGGCAATGCGATAGACGATCATGTTTTTGAACATAGCGAACCTTTGCTCGGACGGACTGCGGCCGTGCCGCAAGAGGGTGTGCAACACCGGGCTGCGCCGCCTCCATCCAGAGGGAGAAAACTGAAAAAACAGCAGGGGCGCCATGCCTTGGCGCCCCGCCCGGCCATTGTGCATGCCTGGCGCCGGACAGCGCTGCACAAGCTTGTCAATTCTTTACAAGCCCTGCGCAAAACCACACGGCCCCGATACATCGGACGACCACACTTCAACCATCCGCTGCACAGGGCCCGCCAAGTGCCTTGACGGCGGCCTTCAGTCACCCTCTCCAGAAAGGATTTTGGAATGACCACCACCTTCCGCCGCACCCTCGCCAGCGCCGCAGCTGCCACCGCCTTGCTGGCCTCGTTCGCCCTGCCCTCGTACGCCCAGACCGCCGCGCCGGCAGCACCGGCTGCAGCCACCACGCCCAAGCCCGAACGTCCCATGCACAAGCCCGGCGAGCGCCGCGAACACATGCAGCAGCGCATCGCCAAGCTCAAGGCCGACCTCAAGCTCACGCCGGCCCAGGAGACCGCATGGAACACCTATGCGGCCACCTTCAAGCCCGGCGAGCGTCCCCAGCGCATGGAGCGCGAGGACTTCGCCAAGCTGACCACGCCCCAGCGCATCGACAAGATGCGTGAAATGCGCGCCCAGCGCGCGGCCGATGCCGATCGCCGCGGCGAAGCCACCAAGGCCTTCTACGCCCAGCTGGATGCCAGCCAGCAAAAGACCTTCGATGCCGCCACGCTGCACAAGGGACACCCTGGCCACCACGGCATGGGCCACGGCCCGCGCCATGACCACAAGAGCGGCCAGGCCCGCCCTGCCCCGGCACCTGCCCAGTAAGCGCCAGCCTGGCCTGCCTGCCACCGGCGGGCAGCCGGATTGCTTGAGCCAGCCCTTGCACGGACGCCTTGTCGGGCGACCGACAGTGCAAGGGCTTTTTTGCTGACGCCCCGGTCTTCACCAGCCTCCCTAGAGTGCTACAGGCACAGCAACGTGTGCCGCCCCCGGAGAAGATCATGGCCCTCAAAATCATTCAAACGACGCCATCCAGCTACCAGAGCCTCGCCAAGGCACGCATCCATCCGCCAGCACGCCTGGCAGCGACCGTGATGCTGGCCTGCGCAGGCGCTGTCCTGCCGATGGCGACCCAGGCGCAATCCTTGGCGCCGGAATCCACCCCTTCCCTGTACCTGCAATATGGCGCGGCCGAGCGCAGCGCCGACAGCTGGACCCTGGGCGTTACCGTGCCCTGGCGCAACTGGCGCCATGCGCTGTGGGGCGGCCAGCTCAGCGGCTACTGGGATATCTGGGGCGCGCGATGGTCCGCCCCCCTGGAAGGCAGCCACCGCAGCACCTGGGTGGTGGGCATCAATCCCACGCTGCGCTGGCGTGGCAGCAACGGACAGTCGCCCTGGTTTGCAGAAACCGGCGTGGGTCTGAGCTGGGCACTGAACCGGCGCTACGTCACGGACGAGAAGGAATTCCCGACCCGCTACAACTTCGCCACCCATATCGGCGTGGGCTACCTGTTTGGCAACCAAGGCCAGCATGAACTGGTGCTGAGGCTGGAGCACCATTCCAACGCTGGCATCAAGAAGCCCAACCCCGGCGAAAACTTCCTGCAGCTGCGCTACGCCCACCATTTCTGACCATCGCTGCAGCCCAGCCCCGACCACCCGCGAGGTGGTCTTTTTTTTGCCCGCTGCAGGCCTGTGGAAAAACCTGGGTATAAAAACCTTGTAAATCCATGCTTATCCACACGATGGATGCATCGCGGAAAGTTGTTCCCAAAACGGGTGCAGCTGCAAGGCAGCATCCACCACAGGGTTTGCATACTCATAACTTATTGATTTTTCATGTGAAAAATCAGTTATCAACAATTAAGCGCTTCACTTACTACTACTACTAATTAAAAAATAGAAGAAATAGGAATAACAGCCGAGCTCGGTTTTTCACAGCACGAACGCCGATCTGGATAAAAAAAGCAGCCCCCTTGCCCAGGAAAAGCTGCTTGTCAACAGATCACAGCATGGTCAGACCCTGTGTTCATCCATGCATCACAGGTCTGTCTTCTGACTGATAAACGCTTAAATTTCTTTTAAATCAATAACTTACGAGAAAACATCAAAAAAAAAGCCTGTCATGCAAAACTGTGGATAGAAGATGATCAACTTTCAAGTTATCCACAGAAAAATCCGTGACATGCAATCTATCCCCGTTGGCAAGACACCGGGAACAGGGCGTTGACCACATGTTTTTCAGTACGCTAGATCCTTGTTTTTTTTAATGTAATGGCAGTTATCCACAGAGATATCATGCCTCTACTACTACGACTATTCTTTATAAGAAGATCAAAGAACAACCAAAGGCGAAGTCACGCCGGGAAGCCAAGGCAGCCAGGTTTGCCAAAAAAAAACAGACGCGTGAGCTTGGCTGGAGCCAGGCATGTGCAAAGAAGGACTGCGCTCCAGCGAAATTGGCGCGCCTGTCTGCAAAAAATCCGCAAGACTCCTGGGCGATGGCCTTGCTCATGAAGACAAGACGTCACCCGTCACCCGGTTGGCATGCAGGTGAACGACGGCCTTTTTCACGCCAGGCTGTGAACAACCAGGGAAAACTTCGAGGAAACGGCGTCTCTCGCACGGGCACATGCGGACACGCCAGAGGCCGCCGTTGTTCATTCAAAAAAATTCAATCCTTGATCTGGGCCCTGCAAGCGGCCTGTGCATCCGAATCAGGAGCAGTTGATCCAGCACTGGCAAGGGCAATCACGAAAAGTGATGGCTGCAGCACTGCAGGGAGAAAGGATGGGAATCAGGCCGTCTCTCCAACGGCCCGCAGACAGCGCAAACACCAGGCAGATGCCAGGACCCCTGCAGGGGCGCCAAAGCGCTTCCTGGGGCCGCCTGATGGCCTGTGGGCCGTGATCTCCGGGGGTGGTCGGCAGGTGTGGCCTGCGAGGTCGCGCAGGTCCTTTGCACCTGTTGCCGGGCGCCGCATGCATGAACGGATCCCGTGGAGTGAAGTTGCCCACAGGCTGTGTGCAAATGGCCTGTGGGCAATCGGGAGGACGGTTTTCAGGAAAATTGCCTGAAATCAAGGGCTTGTGTGGATGGGGGAAGGTGGAGGAAACGGAGAGGGGCTGGTTTCCCCGTTCTTTCCACAGCTTTCGTCTCAGCGTGCCGGGCGGCGCTGCAGGGCAAAGGGCGGCAGGCCCTTGAGCAGCTGCTGGCCATAGCTGGTGTTCACCAGGCGCCGGTCATAGCAGTAGACATGGGCCTGGTCTTCCTCGGTGCGGATGGCGCGGCCCACCCACTGGGCCAGCCGTATCGCCGTGGCCGGCACCACGAGTTCGTTGAAGGGGTTGCGGCCGCTGCTGCGCAGCCATTCGGCGCGGGCCTCGCCCACGGGGTCGTCGGGCGGGGCAAAGGGCAGCTTGGTGATGAACAGGGACTCGCACAGTGCGCCGGGCAGGTCCAGTCCCTCCCCGAAGGACTGCATGCCGAAGATGATGGAGGGCTCGCCCATCTCCACGGCATCGCGGTGGCGTGCCAGCAGCAGGGCGCGGGGCATGGCCGTCTGCACCAGCACCTGCGAGCGCATGGCCGTGGACAGCGCATCCACCGCCAGGCGCATCTGCTCGCGCGAGGTGAACAGCACCAGGGCGCCGGCCTGCACACGGGACAGGTCGCCCAGCAGCGCGTCCACCATCTCCTGGGTGAAGCGGGCGGCTTCCTTCGGATCGGCCACGGTTTCGCGCGCCACCAGCGTGCCCTGTCGCGCGTAGTCGAAGGGGCTGGGCACTTCCAGCGTGGTCACGGCCGCATCGTCGTGCAGGCCGGCCTCGCGCAGGAAGAAGTCGAATTGTCCACAGCTGGTCAAGGTGGCCGACGTGAGCACCGCGCCGCGCACCTGGGACCACAGGTGATGGCGCAGCGTGGCGCCGGGCAGGATGGGGCTGGCATGGGCCTTGACCACGATGTACTCGCCATCTGTCTCCAACGTGAACCATTTGGCATTGGGCACGCGGCTACTGTCGTCATCCTGCGCCGGCTGCTGCATCAGCAACTGGGCCGTGTCATAGACGGATTCCAGGCGGGGTGCCAGTGCGCCAACCTGTGCATAAGCTGTAGACAGCCTGCGTGCTTCCTCTGGATTGTCCTTGATGGCGGCGCGCAGCGCCTTGGAGATGGCGCGCAGCGCGTCCAGAAAGCTGTTGGCATGGTGGGCCGCCCTGCCCAGCGGCTCCAGCAGGGGCTCGGGCAGCATGCCGCGCGGCACGCGCACCCGGGCCGGCCCCCAGCTGTCCTTTTGTGACTTGAGCGTATCGCCGTACAGCTCCATCACCAGGCGCGCCAGTTCCTGCAGCTGCTGGCGCAGCTGGCTTGCATGGCTGGGCAGGTCGGCCAGTTCCTCCACTTCGACCAAGGTATTCACGCGCAGGGCGCGGCTGGTCAGCTTGTCTATCCAGCCCAGGCGGCTCAGGTCCATCTCGCCGGCGAACTGGCCCAGCGCCGTGGCGGGCAGATGGTGGGCTTCGTCCAGCACCAGAAGGCAGTTGTCCAGCTCGGGCAGCAGCCGCGCGCCCAGGGAGGACAGCAGCAGATCGTGGTTGGCCACGATGACCTGGGCGGCCACCAGGTCCTTGCGGCGCTCGTAGTAGACGCAGTTGCTGAAGGCCGGGCAGTGCTTGCCCGTGCAGGACGAGGATTCGGCCGCCACGGGGCTCCAGGCCTCGGTCTCGGGCGGGGTTTCCAGCGAGTCGCGGTCGCCGTCCCAGGCCTGGCTGGCCAGCGCGTTGGCCATGCTTTTGTAGAACTGCATGCGCGCCTCCAGCTCCAGGGCCGGGCGTGCCACGCGGCTTTGGGCCTGGGCCTTTTCCTCGGCGAACAGATCGTCCAGATCCTCGTCCTGGGCCTCGCCAGTGCTGGCCAGCCGCTCCAGCTTCAGTTTGCAGACAAAGCGGCCCCGGCCCTTGGCCAGCGCGAACTTGAAAGGCTGCTCCAGCTGCTGGGCCAGCGCGGGCAGATCCTTGTTCACCAGCTGTTCCTGCAGCGCCACGGTGGCCGTGGAAATCAGCACCCGGGTGCCGCGCGCCAGCGCCATCGAAATGGCGGGAATGCTGTACGCCAGCGATTTGCCCACCCCCGTTCCGGCCTGCACCACGGCAATGGACCGGGTGGGCTCCGGCGCGCCCTCATCGATTTTTCCCAGCTGGGCCTGGCTCAAGGTCTGCGCGACCTGGGCTGCCATTTTTCGCTGCCCCTCACGATTTCGGAACCCCGGGATGGCTCCGACCACGTCATCGAAGGATTTCAGGGCTTGGTCAGCCCATTTTTTTTCATGCATTTCGGCGTATTTCGACCAGATGGATCACTTTGGTCCGTCTGTTTATAAGAATTCGTACAGTGATATGTATTAAATAAGATGCGAAATCTTATGGAATACAGCGCACAAAGCGCGTTTTTCGTATGCCGTACAGCCTACAAGCTGCACGTCATATGGATCACTGCACCCGCCAATCGCATGTGCGTACAGGTGGGTATCGGTGGCCGGGATGGACATCTGTCCACCGGCTGTTCCTGGATTGTTCCCATGGCCGTTGATGGCTGTGCGCGTGGCTGCATCCACAGTCTTGCCCACAGCTGCCAGGGTGTGCGGCCTGTGGTCAATCTTGTGTGCATGCTGTTGGCATGCCTGTGGATTGATGGAGTGATTGTCGCGATTCATCGTTGATTTGCAACGAATTTTTCGCGGATTCAGGTTTGCTGCAATTTGCAGAAGGTGATGGAAGTTGTCACCACTGTGGAAAACAGGGCCTGTGCAGATCTCTGGCTTTGCAGGGTGCATTTTTCCCCGGGATATCCACAGGTCTGCCGCCGCTGCGGCCTGGCCAGGGTCCCACGCCAGGCGGCAGGTCCGGGGCCGCGCAGGCTGTGCGCCGCGGACCGCGCCGGATCTCGCAAAAGTCCGCCAAAGGCACAGACCATCCCCGCCGGGGACAGGTCCCGGGGGCGAGCCCAGGGCATGCGAGTGCCTTACCAAACGGTAATGAAGGCTTCACGCACGCCGGAAGATGCGTTTTCTAGCATCTGTTTCATCTCAGGAGACAAGGGTCGGCTCGCTGCAGTCCCTGCGCTCCAGGCATGGATTGAAGGGGCAAGAATGATCAAGACACTTGCGGGCCTGCCCACGGCAGCCCGGTTTCCGGCGGCCTCGGCATGCGCCGTCATCGCCGTGGCCTGCCTTGTGGCGGGCTGCGATGCATCCAAGGCATCGGCACAGAACGAGCCTGCCGCGCAGGCACCCGCGCCCGCCGGCGTGGTGCGGGTCAAGCCCGAGTCGCTGAAGATGCTGGACATCGCCGCGGTGGCCGATCCGCAGGGCACGCAGATGGCCTGGGCGCCGGCGCGCGTGACCTTTGCCGAGGACCGCGTGGCCACCGTCTCGGTGCCGCTGGCCGCGCGCGTGGTGTCCGTGCGTGCCCACGTGGGCGACATCGTCAAGGCCGGCGACGAGCTGGCCACCCTGGTCAGCCCCGAGGCGCTGCGCGTGCGCTACGAGGTGGAAGCTGCCCGCAGCGCGCATGACGTGGCCACCGTGGAAGTGCGGCGCCAGCAGACCATGGTGGACAAGGGCGTGGGCGTGGAGGTGGATCTGCGCGCGGCCCAGGCCAAGCTGCGCGAGTCGGCCCAGGAGCTGGCGCGTGCCCAGGGCACGTCGGCGCTGCTGGGGCAAGGCGGCGGCGACCGGCTGGTGCTGCGTGCGCCGCGCGCCGGCGTGGTGGCCGAGCGCAAGGCCGTGGTCGGCGCCTCGGTCGAGCCCAGCGGCGAGCTGTTCCTGATCGGCGATCCCGCCGCCATGAACGTGGTGGCCGATGTCTTCGAAAGCGATCTGCCCGGCATCCGCCTGGGCAGTGCCGTGCAGGTCGATGTGCCGCAGCTGCCCAAGCCCCTGACCGGCACGGTGCGCCACCTGGGCGCCACGCTGGACAAGGAATCGCGCCGCGCCTCCGTCATCGTGCAGCTCGATGCGCAAAACCCCGTGCTGCGTTCCGGCATGCAGGCGCGCGTGGGCCTGCAGGTCTCCAACGAGCACGAGATGCTGATCCCCGTGACGGCCGTGCTCATCAAGGATGAA
The DNA here is from genome assembly GCF_043104845.1 of Delftia sp. WSY_7. NCBI lineage: Bacteria > Pseudomonadati > Pseudomonadota > Betaproteobacteria > Burkholderiales > Comamonadaceae > Delftia > Delftia sp. WSY_7. Next base: position 42,676 of record NZ_JBICLB010000025.1, read on the forward strand.
AGCCGCAGCATCGTCTTCGTGCAGACCGGCGAGCTGCAGTTCGAGGCCCGCACCGTGGTGCTGGGCCGGCCCTCGCGCGGCATGGTGCCCGTGGTGTCGGGCCTGAAGTCGGGTGAGAAGATCGTCGTGCGCGGTGGCCTGCTGCTCGACGGCGCAGCCAGCCAGCTGCTCTGATCGCGGCAAGGAGTCCCATCAATGCTGCGTTCCCTGATAGCGTTTGTGGTGCACCGGCGGCTCGTCGCCCTGTGCGCCACCCTGATCATCGCCATCTATGGCGTGTATTCGTACCTGCACACGGCCATCGAGGCCTATCCCGATGTGACCAATGTGCAGGTGGGCGTGATTGCCCAGGCGCCGGGCCTGGCCCCCGAAGAGGTGGAGCGCCAGATCACCCAGCCGCTGGAGCGCGAGCTCAACGGCACGCCGGGCCTGGTGTCGCTGCGCTCGGAGAGCTACTTCGGCCTGGCCATGATCAACCTCGTCTTCAATGACGAGGCCGACAGCTTCCATGCGCGCGCCGAGGTGTCGCAGCGCCTGCCCCAGGCCAATCTGCCCGACGGCGTCACGCCCGAGATGGCGCCCGACTACACGCCGCTGGGCAAGATCTTCTACTACCGCCTGAAGAGCGACCGCCACACGCTGGCGCAGCTGCGCACCGAGCAGGAATGGCGCGTGGTGCGCGTGCTCAAGCAGGTGCAGGGCGTAGCGGACGTGGTCAGCATCGGCGGCTTCGTCAAGGAGTACCACGTCGAGGTCGATCCCGAGAAGCTGTATGCGCTGGGCCTGTCGCTGGAAGACGTGAGCGATGCCCTGTCCAAGTCCAACCGCAACGTGGGCGGCGGCCTGATGCGCCGCGGCGAGCAGTCGCTGATCATCCGCGGCATCGGCCTGCTGCGCACGCCGCAGGAGATCCAGGGCGTGGTCGTGGCCATGCGCGGCAGCGCGCCCGTGACCATTGGCGACGTGGCGCGCGTGGTGCAGTCGCACACGCCGCGCCAGGGCTCGGTGGGCATGGACGATGCCGACGACGTGGTCCAGGGCATCGTGCTGCTCAAGCGCGGCGAGAACCCCTCGGTGGTGCTGGACCAGATCCATGCCAAGGTGGCCGCGCTCAATGACGGCGGCCTGCCCGAGGGCATGCACATGGAGACCAACTACGACCGCTCCGACCTGGTCGGCCACACGCTGGGCACGGTGCAGCACAACCTGCTGTTCGGCGCCACGCTGATCGTGGGCGTGCTGTGGCTGTTCCTGCGCAGCCTGCGCGGCTCGCTGATCGTGGCCACGGTGATCCCGCTGTCGCTGCTGGTGGCCTTCATCGGCCTGCACCTGCTGGGCATGCCGGCCAACCTGATCTCCATGGGCGCCATCGACTTCGGCATCATGGTGGACGGCGCCGTGGTGCTGGCCGAGAACATCATCCGCAACGCCCGCCTGCGCAAGCCGCAGACGCAGGCGGACATGCGCCACATCATCATCGACTCGGCCGTGGCCGTGGCCAAGCCCACGCTGTTCGCCATGGCCATCGTGATCGCGGCGCTGATCCCCGTGTTCTCGCTGGAAAGCATCGAGGGCCGCATCTTCCGTCCGCTGGCCATGACCTACAGCTTCGCGCTGCTGGGTGCCCTGGTCTTCGCCATGGGCCTGGTGCCGGCGCTGTGCGCGCTGTTCCTCAAGCCCCAGCACGTGATGGTGGAAGAGCCCAAGATCTTCGACCGCGCGCACCACGGCTACCAGCACTGGATCGGCAGCCTGCTGGGCGCCGGGCGGCGCCGTGTCATGGTGGTGGTCGCCTCGCTGGCCATCCTGGTGGCGGCCGGCCTGTCGGCCGCCTGGCTGGGCACGGAATTCCTGCCCGAGCTCGATGAAGGCGACGCCTACGTGCTGGTGCAGATGCCGGCATCGATCTCGCTGGAAAAGGGCCAGGAAGTGCTGCGCGACGTGCGCCTGCGCCTGAAGACCTTCCCCGAGGTCATCACCGTCACCACCGAGCAGGGCCGTCCCGAGTCCGGCACCGACAACGAGACGCTGAACCTGGCCAAGGTGCTGGTGCGCCTGAAGGGCCACGGCGAATGGCGCAAGGGCCTGACCAAGCCCCAGCTCATCGAGCAGATGCGCGCCACGCTCAGCGAGATTCCGGGCGTGTCGTTCAACTTCGCCCAGCCCATCCGCGACAGCGTGGAGGAATCGACGTCCGGCGCGCGCGGCCAGGTGGTGCTCAAGGTCTTCGGCCCCGACATTCCGCAGCTGCGCTCCATCCTGCAGCAGACCGTGGACCTGGTGAAGGACATCGACGGCGTGGTCGACCTGGGCCTGTACCGCGATGCGCCTGCGCCCCAGGTGCACGTGGAGTTCGACCGCCAGGCGCTGGCGCGCCAGGGCATTGCCATGGAGACCGCGCAAAAGACGCTGGAGGCCGCGCTGGCCGGCAACATCTCCACCACGCTGTGGGAAGGCGAGTACCCCGTGCCCGTGCGCGTGCGCCTGCCCTACGTGGACCGCATGGACGAGGAACGCATCCGCAACATCGCCATCCCCCTGCCCAATGGCGCTGCGGGCGGCTCGGTGCCGCTGCACTCGGTGGGCCAGGTGGCCATCAAGATCGGCAACTCCTCCATCTTCCGCGAAGGCAATGCGCGCTACATGGCGCTCAAGTTCAACGTGGAAGGCCGCGACATCGGCTCCGTGGTCAAGGACACGCTGGCCACGTTCAAGAAGAACGTGAAGATCCCCGAGGGCTACCAGGCCGTCTGGGGCGGCGAGTGGGAGAACCAGCAGCGCGCGGCCGCGCGCCTGAAGATCGTGGTGCCGCTGTCGCTGATCATCGTCTACGCCCTGCTGTTCGGCGCGCTGGGCCAGGCGCGCAGCGCCGGCATCATCTTGCTGTGCGCGCCCTTCACCATGGTGGGCGGCATCGCGGCCCTGCACTTGGCGGGCATCGAGCTGTCCATCAGCGCGGCCATCGGCTTCATTGCCTTGCTGGGGCAGGTGGCGCTGGCCGGGCTGCTGGTGATCTCGGCCGTGGAGGAGCTGCGACGGCAGGGCATGCCCATGATGCAGGCCCTGGTCGAGGGCGCTGCCGAGCGCATGCGCTCCATCGTGCTCGTGGCGCTGCTGGCGCTGCTGGGCCTGCTGCCCATGGCGCTGTCCACGGGCGTGGGCAGCGAGACGCAAAAGCCCTTCGCCTCCGTGATCGTGGGCGGCATGGTGGTGCTGCCCCTGGTGGCCCTGGTGCTGCTGCCCGTGCTCTATGCGCTGCTGGGCCCCAAGAACATGTTGACGCAGGAAGAACTCGATGAAAAAGAGTAAGCACCCCCTGAGCGGCTGCGCCGCTTCCCCCTCTCTCGCTTCGCGGGAGGGGGACGACGCCATCGCCGCGAGGCGGCTCTTGCTTGGCGTCTCTGATTTGGGCCGTGCCGGTTTTGTGGGTCGTTCACCTTATCGGGCCCTGTTTGTGGCTGTGGCGCTGTGCTGCGGGGCGGGTTCTGCGCTTGCGCAGCAGGCTGTACCCGCTGTACCCGCTGTACCGGGCGGGGCGGCTGTGCCGGCCATCACTGCGGCGCCTGCTTCCGAGGTGGCTCCGGCGGCTGCGCCGCAGCAGCCGGTGGGGATGCAGGAGTATCTGCAGATGGTGGTGCGCAACCAGCCCCAGCTGGCGGCGCAGCGGCTGCAGATCGGGATTGCGCAGGCGGACAGCCGCACGGCGGCGGCGTTTCCCAATCCTTCGGCGTCGTACAGCAGCAAGCCGGGCGAGAAGCAGTGGGGCATAGAGCAGCCGCTGCCCATTTTCGGCCAGCGGCGCCTGCGCATGGAGAACGCGCGCAAGGGCGAGACGGCGGCGCGCGCCAATGTCGAGGTGGCCGTGGCCACCACGCTCAACGATGCAGCCACGGCCTTCATTGATCTGCTGATGACGCAGCAGCGCCTGAAGGTCTGGCAAGAGGCGCAGGAGGCCCTGAACAGCGCGGGCAATATCGTGCGCGGACAGATCGAGGCCGGTGCGCGCAGCCGCTATGACGGCGCGCGCCTGAGCCTGCAGCAGGCCCAGATGGCCATGCAGGTCAGCCAGGCCCAGTCGGACTGGCAGGATGCCGCCTCGCACGCCGCCGCCCTGGCCGCCCTGCCCCAGTGGGCACCGCGCGCCACGGGCAGCCTGCAGGCCGTTCCCGTGGCCCAGCTGTTGCACGAGCAGGAACTTTGGGAGGCCGCGCGCCTGCGCCTGCCGGCCCTGGTGGCCGCCCAGGCCGAGCTGGACCAGCTGCGCCACAAGGTCGAGCTGGAACGCCGCGAAGCCCTGCCCACGCCCAGCATCAGCGTGGCGCGGGTGCGCAACCGGCTGGACGGCAACTACAACCAGATCGGCGTGTCGGTGGAGCTGCCGCTGTTCGATCGCCGCGAAGGCCCCATCGCGCGTGCCCAGGTGGAGGCCGAGCAGGCCCAGCTGCGATACGACGCCGCGCTGATCGAGGCGCGTACCGAGCTGCAGCGCGCCATCAGGCAGCTGAAGCTGCGCCGCGATGCCGTGCGCGCCTACGAAAAGCAGGGCCTGGCCCAGATCGCGCCGCTCAACCAGATGGCCCAGGACGCCTACAAGCTGGGCCAGGGCTCCATCCTGGAGCTGATCGATTCGCTGGGATCGATCAACGAGCACCGCCTGGAGCACCTGGACCTGGTCAAGGAAATGATGCTGGCCGAGTGGCAGGTGCGCGTGGCCAGCGGCGATCTGCCGATGTGGGCTGCGCCCTGACGGTTTCATGCGGCGCGGTGCTCTGGGATGCCGCGCGGCCCTGCCCCTAGCTGGAAAGAGGTGGTCAACATGCCGGCACCCCCACCGATCTCGGCGGAGTCTGGCGCGCCGTATAGTGTCTGCCTCAGTTTCGAGTCAGGCCCTGCCGCCCGCATGTACCGCTATCTCATCATCGAAGACGACGCGCTGAACGCGCGCTACATCGCCGAAGGCCTGCGCCAGCAGGGCGCGCAGGTGGCGGTGTGCAGCGATGGTGTGCAGGGCATCGCCATGGCCGTGGGCGAGAGCTGGGATGTGATCATCCTCGACCGCATGCTGCCCAACGGCTTCGACGGCCTGCAGATCCTGCAGACGCTGCGCTCCATGGGCAAGCAGACGCCGGTGCTGGTGCTCAGCGCCCTGTCGGCCACGGACGAGCGCGTGCGCGGCCTCAAGGCCGGCTGCGACGACTACCTGACCAAGCCCTTTGCCTTCTCCGAACTCTCGGCACGCCTGGAGGCCCTGGTGCGCCGCGCCCAGATCCCGGCCCCCGCGCGCGAGATGTGCCTGGCCGACCTGCGGCTGAATCTGCTCACGCGCAGCGCCGAGCGCGCGGGCCAGCCGCTGGCGCTGCAGCCGCGCGAGTTCCGCCTGCTGGCCTTTCTGATGCAGCACGCGCACCAGATCGTCACGCGCACCATGCTGCTGGAGTCGGTGTGGGACTACCGGTTCGACCCGCAGACCAATGTCATCGACGTGCACATCAGCCGCCTGCGCGGCAAGGTGGACAAGGGCTTCGAGCCTGCGCTGATCCACACCGTGCGCGGCGTGGGCTACAGCCTGTCGGACCGGCCGCAGGACCTGCCGCAGGTGGCCTGATCCCATGTCGCTGGCCAAGCCCTGGAGCTCCACGGCCTTCCGGCTGGCGCTGACCTACGGCGTGCTGCTGGTGCTGACCATGTCCATCGTGCTGTCGGTGTTCTACGTGCAGACCGTGGGCGTGCTGCGCATGCGCATGGACCGGCAGGCCGAGAACCACATGCGCCGCCTGGTCGAGCACCGCGACAAGTACGGCGAGCCCGCGCTGGAGGCCGAGATCCAGCAGACCCTGCTGGACGGCGTCAACACCGATACCGAAATCCTCATCCTCATGGATGGCGACGGCAATCCCATCATCGGCAACGCCGACGTGGTGCCCGCACGCCGCCTGACGGAGATGGGCGTGCGCGATCTCAAGGTGCGGCGCAATGGCCGCATCATCGCGGGCCGCGTGGCCGTGGCCCAGCTGTCCGACGGCAAGCTGCTGGCCGTGGGCAGCGACATGCAGGTGCAAAGCGATGTGGAGGAGCTGTTCGGCCGCGCCAGCCTGCTGGCCGGCCTGGTGGCCCTGGGCATGGCCGTGCTGGGCGCCGGGGCCTTCCGGCGCGTGGTGGAAGAGCGTGCCGCCGACATCCGCAGCACCATGGCGCGCGTGGCCACGGGCGACCTGCGCCAGCGCATCCCGGTCACGCGCCGCGACGATGAGTTCACGCTGCTCAACCGCGACATCAACACCATGCTGGACCGGCTGGAACTGCTGATGGACGGCATACGCCATGTCTCCAACACCATCGCCCACAACCTGCGCACGCCGCTGACGCGCATCCTGCTGCGCCTGCGCAATGCCCAGCAGGCCACGCCCGAGGAAAAGAACGAGACGCTGGCGCTGGTGGCCCAGGAAGTGGCCGAGCTGGGCGTGGTCTTCGACAAGCTGCTGCAGATTGCCGAAGTGGAAAGCGGCGCCAGCCGCAAGAACTTCGCGCCCGTGGACCTGCGCGCCCTGCTGGTCGACGTGGTGGAGTTCTACGAACCGCTGGTCGAGGACGCAGGCGGCGTGCTGCGGCTGCAGGTCGAAGGCACGCCCATGGCGCTGGGCGACGGCGACCTGCTGGCCAGCGCCGTGGCCAACCTCGTGGACAACGCCATCAAGTACGGATCACTGCCCGACAGCGACCACGGCGCCGACATGCTGCTGCGCGCGGGCGTGGCCCACGAGCACGGCATGGACGGCGGCGCCTGGGGCGTGGAAATCATCGTGCAGGACCGCGGCCCCGGCGTGGACGCGCAGACGCGCGAGAAGATGAGCACCCGTTTTTACCGCGCCGAATCGGACCGCGAAGGCTACGGCCTGGGCCTGGCCAGCGTGCTGGCCATCGTGCAGCTGCACGGCGGCAAGCTGGGCTTCGAGAACATGCATCCGGGCCTGCAGGCAAGGATCTGGCTGCCCGGGTTGCCCACGGCCTGAAGCCGTTTCAGCGGTCCTTGTGACCGTAGGCGCAAAAGCCGGGCTTGGGCCCCTTCTTGGGGTGCAGGCGACAGGTTTCGGGCCGCTTGTCGTAGACCGTGCAGCGCCGCGACTTGGCATCCAGAAAATTGCAGTCCCCGCTGGCGCGCCGCGCCATGGTGAAGATGTTGTGCTTGGGGTTGTAGTGGTCGATCAAGCGCATCTTCATCAACCGCTTGGCGATGAGCTTGGGCTCCACGTTGTCCACCTCGAACGGATCCACCAGCTCCAGCCGCACCAGATCGGGCAGCTGCACCTCCAGCGGCATGGTGCAGCAGTTGGCCGCACAGCTGTCGCACATGCCGGACTTGTATTTGCTCCAGGAGTCGAGGCGGTCGACGTCGACGATGCTGATGGGGGATCTCATGGTGGGGGATGGGCGTGTGCAGGGCCGCTATTTTTCGCCAGAAAGCCCGGCGGCGGTTGCCGCGCCGGCGTAGCCAAGCGACGGGGCGGGTCTTTGGGGGACGCTGCCCCTGCATCCATCCCCTGGCCTTCAGGCCGGCCGCTTCCTCAGCAGGTATTTCTGAAACCCGTCGGACACCCGCTCGTCGCGCTGGTTCAGCACCTCGGTGGCCAGGGTCAGCACGCCCGTGGTGTTGCCGGGCTTGAGCTCGGACACCGTCAGCGTGCAGTACAGCGTGTCGCCCACATGGACGGGGGCCAGGAAGCGGCTGCCCTGCTCCAGAAAGCCCTTGAGCGATTCCTCGACCATGTGCGGGAACAGGCCGGCGCCTGCCGCCGTCTGTATGGCCACCTGGTAGCCGTGGGCCAGCATATGGGGCATGCCGCGCGCGCGGCAGTACTCCACGTCGTAGTGCACGGGATGGTTGTCGCCGCTGGCCAGCTGGAAGGCGGCGAACAGGGCATCGGTCATGGTGCGCGAGGGCAGGGCGAAGACCTCGCCCAGCGCGAAGTCGTCAAAGTAGCGCTGGGCGCACAGGGATGGGTGGCGTGGCATGGCGACTCTCCTCAGTTCGCGCTCATGTGGGCGGCCCGGGCGACCTTGCCCCATTTGTCCAGCTCCTGCTTGAGGAAGGCGGCCAGCGCCTGGGGGCGCGGCTGCTTTTCCAGCACCAGGCCCATGTCGTAGGCCTTTTTCTGCAGCCCGGCATCGTCCACCGTGGCCTGCAGGCTGGACTGCAGGCGGGCAATCAGCGCTGGCGGCGTGCCTGCGGGGGCGAACACGGCGTTCCAGGTATAGGCCTCGTAGCCGGGCACCTGCTCGGCAATGGCAGGCGTGTCGGGCGTCTGAGGCAGGCGCTGGGCCATGGTGGTGGCCAGCAGGCGCACCGTGCCCGCCTTGACCTGGGCCAGGCCTGTGGGCGCGCTGTCCAGCATGAAGGCCAGGTGCCCGCCGATGAGGTCCTGTATGGCTGGCGCACTGCCCCGGTAGGGCACATGCTGGGCCCGGGTGCCCGCCATCAGGTTCAGCAGCTCCGCGCCCAGGTGCGGAGCGCTGCCCACGCCCGCCGATGCATAGCTGACCTGGCCGGGCCGCGCCCGCAGATAGGCCAGGAAATCCGGCAGGCTCTGCACGGGCAGCCGCTTGTCCACCACCAGCACCAGCGGCGCCCTGGCGAGCAGTCCCACGGGCGCGAAGTCTTCCTCCGTGCGGTAGCCCAGCTTGTCGTGGATGTAGGGATTGACGGCATGCGCCACCGTGGTCAGCAGCAGGGTGTAGCCGTCAGGGGCTGCCTTGGCAACCGCCTCCGTGCCCACCAGGGTGCCGGCACCCGTGCGGTTCTCGATCACCACGGGCGTGCCCAGCTTCTGGCTCCAGACATCGGCCATGGCGCGGCCGAAGGTGTCGGTGGGGCCGCCTGCCGCGTAGGGAATCACCAGCTTGATGGGGCGCGCCGGATAGTCCTGCGCTGCGGCCGCGCCGGCGGCCAGAAGCAGGGCGGTGAGAAGGGTTTGGCGTCTTGCCGTCTTGAAGTCCATAATTTTCTCCGTTGTCTCCTGGCGCCGACTATAGAAATGCGCTGCCAATGCGGCCAGTCGAATCATTGATAGGGCGGTTAGAAACCGTCTAACACCAAGGAAATGCCCAAGGCGGGCATGCAACGGATGCGATATGAATTGACGGATCTCAGGGTTTTCCTTGCGATTGTCCAGGCCAAAAGCCTCAGCGCAGGCGCGGCTGAAATGCATTTGACGGCGCCATCGGCCAGCTACCGGCTCAAGAATCTGGAGCAGGCCATGGGCGCATCGCTGTTTGAAAGAACGTCCAAAGGCATGGTGCTGACCCCGGCGGGAATGACGGTCAAGAAATACGCCGATTCCATTTTCGGCAGCGTGGACCGCCTTCACGGAGAAATGCAAAGACACATCAACGGAATATCGGGCCATATCCGCGTATTTGCCAACAGCAGCACGCTGACGGGAATTGCGCCCGTGCTCAGCCGCTATCTGGCCCATTATCCGAACGTCAATGTGGACCTGGAGGAGCGCCTGAGCGAAGACACGGTGCGCGCCTTGCTCGACGGCAGTGCCGATGTGGGCCTGGTGGCCGGCCAGATCGATCTGCATGGCCTGCACGCCATCACCTATGGCCACGATGAACTGGTGTTCGTGGTGCCCGCTGGCCACCCCTTGGCCGCCAGCAGCAGGGTGCCGCTGGAAACCGCGCTGACCTACGACCTGGTCTCGATCGGCCGCAAGACCAGCAACTTCCTCTACCTCCAAGGCATGGCTTCCAGGCTGGGCATGAATCCAAGGGTACGTGTGCACGCACCAACATTCGAGGCCGTGCTGCAGTGCGTGCAGGAAGGCGTGGGCATTGCGCTGGTGCCGCGCTCCATTGCCCGGCCGGCGCTGCAGGCGCGCAGGCTGGCTGCCGTGGGCCTGGACGAGGCCTGGGCGCAGCGCGAGCAGAAGGTGGTCACGCGCGAACCCGAAACCCTGCCCGCCTATGCCCGCGATTTCGTGGCCTATGTGGCGGCCCAGCCTTTGCCCGAGGAAGGCGCCGTGCAGGAATCCCTGCCTTAGAAGATTTGGAATTCCGCTTAGAAAATGCCGACTGGCTGGGTGATGGTCGCACTTCTAGAATGCGGCGAATCGAATATTCGCCTCGTTCTAGAAAATGCAGACACGCCCATTGGATGGTTTGACGGTATTGGCCATGGAACACGCCGTGGCAGGGCCTTTTGCCAGCCGGCAGCTGGCGGACCTGGGGGCCAGGGTCATCAAGCTGGAGCGATTGCCCGATGGGGATTTTGCGCGGGGCTATGACGACAAGGTCCATGGTGAATCATCCTTTTTTGTCTGGGCCAATCGGGGAAAGCAAAGCCTGGCTGCGGATATCAAGACCGCCGAAGGGCAGCATATCGTCGGGAAAATACTGGAAAACGCCGATATCCTGATCCAGAACCTGGCCCCGGGTGCCATGCAGAGAATGGGCATGGATTTCGACAGCCTGCATGAGAAATATCCGCGTCTCATCGTCTGCGATATATCGGGCTATGGCGAAGGCGGCCCGCTCAGCGACAAAAAGGCCTACGACCTGCTGATCCAGGCGGCAGCCGGCCTGATCTCGGTCACGGGCACGCCCGACCAGCCCGCGCGCGTGGGCATTTCCATCGCCGACATCGCGGCCGGCATGTATGCCTACTCGGGCATGCTGTCTGCCCTGCTGCAGCGCGCCCGCACCGGCCGGGGCCTGCGCGTGGAGGTATCCATGCTGGAGGCGCTGGCCGAATGGATGTCCTACCCGCTGAACTTCGCCCATTACGGCGGCACGGCGCCCGCGCGCAGCGGGCTGACCCATCCTTCCATCGCGCCCTATGGCCAGTACACGGCCGGTGACGGCCAGAGCCTGATCTTCGGCCTGCAGAACGACCGCGAATGGCACAGCTTCTGCGCCCATGTGCTGCAGCAGCCCGCGCTGGCGCAGGACACGCGCTTTGCCACCAACCTGCAGCGCGTGGCGCACCGCAAGGAACTCGATGCGGTGATCGCCTCCGTGCTGGCCTACCTGAGCCGCGAACAGGCCATGCAGCGCCTGGATGCAGGCGGCATCGCCAACGCGCCGCTCAACGGCATGCACGCGGTCTGGAACCATCCCCAGCTGCAGGCGCGCCAACGCTGGCGCGAGGTGGCCACGCCCGCCGGCAGCATCCAGGCCCTGCTGCCCCCGGCCACGCTGTCGGATGCCGAAGCCGCCATGGGCGCCGTGCCCGCGCTGGGCGAGCACACGCAGGCGCTGTGGGAGGAGTTTGGCGGGCGGTAAACATGGCCAGGGGGGCCAAGGTCCGGCCATGAAAAAAGCGCTCCTTGCAGAGCGCTTTTTGCAGTGTGCCGTTCGGCTGGATCAGACGTCGATATTGCCCGCCCGCAGCGCATTCGTCTCGATGAAGTCCCGGCGCGGCTCCACCTCGTCGCCCATGAGCATGGTGAACACGCGGTCGGCCTCGATGGCGTCGCCGATCTGCACCTGCAGCAGGCTGCGCACGGTGGGGTCCATGGTGGTCTCCCACAGCTGCTCGGGGTTCATTTCGCCCAGGCCCTTGTAGCGCTGGCGGGCCGTGGTGCGTTCGGCCTCGTGCAGCAGCCATTGCATGGCCTGGCGGAAGTCGGTGGCCTTGTCGCTCTTGGCCTTCTCGCCTTCGCCGCGCGTGACCTTGGCGCCTTCGCCCAGCAGGCCGTTGAAGTTCTGGGCTTCGTCGGCCAGTGCGGCGTAGTCGTGGCTGCGCACGAACTCCTGGGTGAGGATGGAGCTCTTGATGTTGCCGTGGTGGTGGCGGCTGATGCGCAGCACGGGCTTTTCGGAGACCGGATCGATTTCGGCCGTGACCTCGGCGGGCACGCCCGTGGTGGTCAACTCGCGCAGCTTGGCCTCCAGGATGGGGGCGCAGGCCTGTGCCGCCTCGATGCTGTCCAGCGTGATCTGCACGCCGTCGGCGATGGCGCGCAGGGCCTCGGCATCCATGAAGTTGGACAGGCGGTCGATGACGGTCTCGGCAGCCAGGTGCATGTTGGCCAGCTTGGCCAGTTCCTCGCCGTCCAGCGTGCGCGGGTTGGCGCCGCCGGTGCTGACGCTGGCGTTCATCAGCGCGATGCGCAGCAGGTACTGGTTGAGCGCGGGACCGTCCTTGATGTACAGCTCTTCCTTGCCGTTCTTGACCTTGTACAGCGGCGGCTGGGCGATGTAGATGTGGCCGCGCTCGACCAGGTCCGGCATCTGGCGGTAGAAGAAGGTCAGCAGCAGGGTGCGGATGTGGGCGCCGTCCACGTCCGCGTCGGTCATGATGATGATGCGGTGGTAGCGCAGCTTGTTGGGGTCGAAGTCGTCGCTGCCGCTCTTGCCCGATTCGGCCGTGGCCTTGCCGATGCCGGTGCCCAGGGCCGTGATCAGGGTGACGATTTCGTTGCTGGACAGCAGCTTCTCGTAGCGGGCCTTTTCCACGTTCAGGATCTTGCCGCGCAGCGGCAGGATGGCCTGGAACTTGCGGTCGCGACCTTGCTTGGCGGAGCCGCCGGCGGAGTCACCCTCGACGATGTAGATCTCGCACAGCGCCGGGTCCTTTTCCTGGCAGTCGGCCAGCTTGCCGGGCAGGCCCATGCCGTCGAGCACGCCCTTGCGGCGCGTCATCTCGCGGGCCTTGCGCGCGGCCTCGCGGGCACGCGCGGCATCGACGATCTTGCTGCACAGGATCTTGGCGTCGTTGGGCTTTTCCTCCAGGTAGTCGGTCAGCGCCTTGGCGACGATGTCCTCCACGGGCGCGCGCACTTCGCTGGAGACCAGCTTGTCCTTGGTCTGGCTGCTGAACTTGGGCTCGGGCACCTTCACGGACAGCACGCAGCACAGGCCTTCGCGCATGTCGTCGCCGCTGACCTCGACCTTGGCCTTCTTGGCCAGCTCGTTCTGCTCGATGTACTTGCCGATCACGCGCGTCATGGCGGCGCGCAGGCCCGTCAGGTGGGTGCCGCCGTCGCGCTGCGGGATGTTGTTGGTGAAGCACAGCACCTGCTCGGCATAGCTGTCGTTCCACTGCATGGCGACTTCGACGCCGATCTCGGTGCCGGGGATGCCGCCGTAGCTTTCCGCAGGACGCGTGCCGTTGGCGTGGAAGGCGGTGGGGTGCAGCACCTTCTTGTTGGCGTTGATGAACTGCACGAAGCCCATGACGCCGCCGGCGCCGGAGAAGTCGTCCTCGCGGCCGTCGCGCTCGTCCTTGAGGCGGATGCGCACGCCGTTGTTCAGGAAGGACAGTTCGCGCAGGCGCTTGGCCAGGATCTCGTAGCGGAACTCATGGTTCTGCGTGAAGATTTCCGTGTCGGGCAGGAAGTGGACCTTGGTGCCGCGCTTGTCGCTCTTGCCGACCACGCGCATGGGCGAGACTTCGACGCCGTCCACGATCTCGATGGGGCGGTTCTGCACCTGGCCGCGCGAGAAGTCGATCTCGTAGACTTCGCCGTCGCGGCGCACGCTGAGCTTGAGCCAGATGGACAGTGCGTTCACGCAGGACACGCCCACGCCGTGCAGGCCGCCCGAGACCTTGTAGCTGTTCTGGTTGAACTTGCCGCCCGCGTGCAGTTCGGTGAGGGCGATTTCGGCCGCCGAGCGCTTGGGCTCGTGCTTGTCGTCCATCTTCACGCGCGTGGGGATGCCACGGCCGTTGTCGATGACGGACAGGGAGCCATCGGCATGGATGGTGACCAGGATGTCGTCGCAGTAGCCGGCCAGGGCTTCGTCGATGGAGTTGTCCACCACTTCGAAGACCAGGTGGTGCAGGCCCGTGCCATCGGAGGTGTCGCCGATGTACATGCCGGGGCGCTTGCGCACGGCCTCCAGGCCTTCGAGGATCTGGATCGCGCCTTCGCCATAGCCGCTGGAGTCTGAGCCTTCGGGGGCAATGGTCTGGTTTTCTGGCTTGTTCTCGTCGGTCATGGAAGGCCCTGGGGTAGTTCCGTCGGAAGCTGTCGCTTCGCTTGAAAATGTTCGATTCGGCCGCTGGCGCGGTGCGTAGGGACGCGCGCTGCGGGCTACGAGTCGGATAGGGTGGTTGCGCGCCTTGCACCGGCTTGTGCCACCGGGCGGCGGGTGCAGGGGCTGCGCAATGTGTCAGGCATCGGGTAGGTGTGGCGCGCGCTCAGATGCGCATCGGCATCACGACGTACTTGAAGCTGTCGTTCTCGGGGATGGTCAGCAGCGCCGAGCTGTTGCCGTCCTGCAGGTCGATCCTGATCATGTCCTGGCCCATGTTGGACAGGGCGTCGATCAGGTAGGTAACGTTGAAGCCGATCTCGATGGTGTCGCCACCGTAGTCGATGTCCAGCTCGTCCATGGCCTCTTCCTGCTCGGCGTTGTTGGAGGCCACGCGCAAGGTGCCGGGTTCCACCGTCAGGCGCACGCCCTTGAACTTGTCGCTGGTCATGATGGCCGTGCGCTGCAGGCTGGCCAGCAGCGGGGCGCGGCCCAGGGTCACGCTGTTGGTGTGGTTGCGCGGGATGACGCGGTTGTAGTCGGGGAACTTGCCCTCGACCAGCTTGGTCACGAACTCCATGCCGCCAAAGGTGAACTTGGCCTGGTTGTTGGCGAACTGCATCTCGATGTGGGGCTGGTTCTCGCCGCCGGCATCCGACAGCAGGCGCTGCAGCTCCAGCACGGTCTTGCGCGGCAGGATCACTTCCTGCTTGGGCACTTCCACGTCCAGCTGGCTGCTTGCAAAGGCCAGGCGGTGGCCGTCGGTGGCCACCAGGGACAGCTGCTTGCCCTCGGCCACGAACAGGATGCCGTTGAGGTAGTAGCGGATGTCCTGCACGGCCATGGCGAAGGAGACCTGGCCCAGCAGGTCCTTGAGCACCTTCTGCGGCACGCTGAACGACGGGCCGAAGGCCGCAGCCTCCTGCACCAGCGGGAAATCCTCGGCCGGCAGGGTCTGCAGCGTGAAGCGGCTCTTGCCGCCCTTGAGCACCATCTTGGCCTGCTGGGTCTCCAGGCTCACGGTCTGGTCGCCGGGCATGGTCTTGAGGATGTCGATCAGCTTGCGCGCGCCCACGGTGGTGGTGAAGTCGCCGGTGTCGCCGCCGAGTTCGGCGGTGGTGCGGATCTGGATTTCCAGGTCGCTGGTGGTCAGCTGCAATGCGTTGCCGGTCTTCTTGATCAGCACGTTGGCCAGGATGGGCAGCGTGTGGCGGCGTTCGACGATGCCGGACACCGATTGCAGGACCGCGAGAACTTTGTCTTGTGTGGCTTTCAGGACGATCATGTCAACCTCTGATTTAAGGATGCGGGTCTCGGTGGGAGCGGCGGCTCACAAATGAGCCCCCTCTTGCCGCTCGAATCCCCCATTTTGCCGCGTACGCAGGGCCTGAACGGGGGAGTTTTCATCAACCTTTGAGAGTTTGCTCCAGCACGTGCAGCTGCTGGTTCAGCTCGGTCAGCTGCTGGCGTTCGCCGGCGATCTTGCGCACCGCGTGCAGTACGGTGGTGTGGTCGCGTCCGCCGAACAGCTCGCCGATCTCGGGCAGGCTCTTCTGGGTCAATTCCTTGGCCAGGTACATGGCAATCTGGCGCGGCCGGGCAATGCTGGCCGGGCGCTTCTTGCTGTACATGTCGGCCACCTTGATCTTGTAGTAGTCGGCCACCGTCTTCTGGATGTTTTCCACGCTGATCTGGCGGTTCTGGATGGACAGCAGATCACGCAGGGCCTCGCGGGCCAGCTGGATGGAGACTTCCTTCTGGTTGAAGCGCGAATAGGCCAGGATCTTGCGCAGCGCGCCTTCGAGCTCGCGCACGTTGGAGCGCACGTTCTTGGCCACGAAGAAGGCGACTTCCTCGGGCATCTCGGCGTTCTCGGCGCGGGCCTTGTTGATCAGGATGGCCACGCGCATCTCCAGCTCGGGCGGCTCGATGGCCACCGTCAGCCCGGAGTCGAAGCGCGAGACCAGCCGCTCGTGGATGTTGGCCAGACCCTTGGGATAGGTGTCCGAGGTCATCACGATGTGGCTCTTCTTGGCCAGCAGGGCCTCGAAGGCGTTGAAGAACTCCTCCTGCGTGCGGTCCTTGTTGGCGAAGAACTGCACATCGTCGATCAGCAGCAGATCCAGCGAGTGGTAGCGCTCCTTGAATTCGTCAAAAGTGCGGCGCTGGTAGGCCTTGACCACATCCGAGACGAACTGCTCGGCGTGGATGTAGAGAACTTTCGCGTCGGGCTTGTCGGCCAGCAGCTTGTTGCCCACGGCATGCACCAGGTGGGTCTTGCCCAGGCCCACGCCGCCGTAGATGAACAGCGGGTTGTACAGGTGGCCGGGCGAGCCCGCCACATGCATGGCGGCCGAGCGTGCCATGCGGTTGGCCGTGCCTTCCACCAGGGTTTCAAAGGTCAGCGCGGCGTTCAGGCGCGTACGGAAGACCGGCGCTGCCGCGTCTTCGCCAGTGACCGTGGGCACCGAGGTGACAATGGTTTCCGGTGGGGCCGAGCGCTCGCTGGAAGATGGGCGAACATAAGTACGCACAACGCTTTCCCGTTGAGCGAGCGCTAACTCAAGTGTCACCGGCTGGCCATAGAGCGACTCCAGCATGGCCGAGATGCGGCCTGCATATTGGGCGCGGATCCAGTCGAGCTTGAAGCGGTTGGCCACGTAGACGGTGACTTTGGAGAAGTCTTCGGCGACGTGCGCGGTCAGGGGCTTGATCCAGGTGTTGAACTGCTGCTCAGGCATTTCCTGCCCCAGTTGCTCAACGCAGACTTGCCACAGGCCCTGGCCTGCATCGTTCGTAGGTTCCTCTGTCATTGTCGAAGTCTAGTTGTGGATAGGAGGAACTGTTGCGAGGCTGCCATTGTAGCTTTTGCGGAAGTTATCCACAAAATATCAGGAGCTTGTCCTCTGCCCTGTCGCAAAATGGGCAGGCATCCTTCGGGTTCGAAGGGCATTGCATCAAGTGGGCAACGCTGTGATAATCGCGGGTTTCCCTGAATGTGTTCAGGGTGATATGTCCCGCCCGTCTGCATCGGGTCTGCATGCTGCTGCTGGTTGCCTTGGGCGAAACCTTCCCGGTTCGCGCTCCTGGCCGCACATGGCAAGTGCATCGTGCAGATTTTTGGCAGGTGGCCTGGCGGTTTGCCTTTGTGGCGGCTGCTGGCTGCACTGCGTGTAGCGTGCCGGATACGGGACCGGTGCAAAACTGAACCTTCTCTAGGAACCAACATGAAACGTACTTACCAACCCTCCAAGACCCGTCGCGCCCGCACCCACGGCTTTCTGGTCCGCATGAAGACCAAGGGCGGCCGCGCCGTGATCAACGCTCGCCGCGCCAAGGGCCGCAAGCGTCTGGCCGTCTAAGGCCAGCCATTGCTGGGCGGTTTGCTCGCTGCACTGAACCCCTGAAAGGGGTGCTGGAATGCAACGGCTGAAAACACGTCCGCAGTTTCAGGCCGCCATGGCTGCCGGTACGATTTCGCGTACCGCGCACTTCGCCCTGCACCGTCTCGTTCTGACGGAGCAGGTCGCTGCCATGCCGCCACCGACAGGGCCCGGATCGCAAGATCCGCAGGCCCTGTTCGGCGTTGGCGCGGTGCGCCGGGATGCCTGGCTGGGTGCCATGGTGCCCAAGCGCTGGGCGCGCCGATCGGTGACACGCCACACCATCAAGCGGCAGATCTACGCCGTGGGCGGCGAGCACGAGGCCTTGATGCTCCATGGCGCGCATGTGGTGCGATTGCGCTCGGGCTTTGACCGGCGCCAGTTCGTGAGCGCCACGTCCGATGTGCTCAAGCAGGCGGTTCGTGCCGAGCTGCAGCAGCTGTTCGCCCATGCCGCGAAACGCCTGTCGCAGCCGGCACCCGGGTTGCCTCAGCCAGCGCAGGAGCCGGCCGCTGCCGCTGGCGAGCCTGCCGGAGCCACGCCATGATGCAGCGGCTGCTGATGGCGCTGGTGCGTGGCTATCGGCTGATGCTCAGTCCCTGGCTGGGCTCGGCCTGCCGCTTCACGCCGACCTGCTCTGCCTATTCCCTTGAAGCGCTGGAGCAACACGGCGCTGCGGTAGGCTCCTACCTGACACTGCGCCGACTGGTGCGCTGTCATCCGTGGTGTGACGGGGGGCATGACCCTGTGCCAGAGCACAAGCCCAGGCTGTTCACCAGCCTGACGGCTGCGCCCGAAAACACCCAACCTTCCTCACCTAAGAAGTCTTCATGAACGATATTCGCCGCACCATCCTGTGGGTGATATTTGGCTTTTCGCTGGTCTTGCTATGGGACAAATGGCAAGTGCACAACGGCAAGAAGGCCACTTTCTTCCCCGCGCCGGCCGTGGCCACGGCCCCGGCACCTGAAACGGGCAAGGCGCCCGGCGACGCCAGCGTGCCCTCGGCAGCGACTGCGGCAACGGCCGGTGCCGGCGAAGTGCCTGGCGGCGCTGCCGCGCCCGAGGCTGCCCCGCGCCAGAACGTGACCATCAGCACCGACGTGCTGCGCCTGACCTTCGACAGCCAGGGCGGCACGCTGCGCCATGCCGAGCTGCTCAAGTACGCCGATTCCGCCCACAAGGACAAGCCGGTCGTGCTGTTCGACGAGAGCGTGCACCGTGTGTATCTGGGCCAGTCGGGCCTGATCGGCGGCGGTTTCCCCACGCACAAGACGACCATGACCGCGCTGCCCGGTGCACGCGAGCTCAAGGACGGCGAGGACCAGATGGAGCTTCGCTTCGAGTCGCCCGACATGGGCGGCGTGAAGCTGGTCAAGATCTGGACGCTCAAGCGCGGTGCCTACGACATCGGCGTGCGCCATGAAGTGGTGAACACCGGCACGACTGCCGTGAACCCGCAGCTGTACCTGCAGCTGGTGCGCGACGGCAACAAGCCCGAAGGCGAAGAGTCCACCATGTACTCCACCTTCACGGGCCCGGCCGTCTACACCGACGAGAAGAAGTACCAGAAGGTCGAGTTCAAGGACATCGAAAACGGCAAGGCCAGCGTCGAGAAGTCGTCCTCGGGCGGCTACGTGGCCATGGTCCAGCATTACTTTGCCAGCGCCTGGCTGCTGGCCGAAGGCGTGCAGCGCGAGAACTTCCTGCGCAAGGTGGACAGCAACCTCTACGCCGTCGGCATGATCACGCCCGTGGGCACCATCGAGCCCGGCCAGAGCAAGAGCGTGGAAGCGCGCCTGTTTGCCGGACCCCAGATCGAAAAGCGCCTGGAGGCTCTGGCCCCCGGCCTGGAACTGGTCAAGGACTATGGCTGGCTGACCATCCTGGCCAAGCCGCTGTACTGGCTGCTGGACAAGCTGCACGGTTTCCTGGGCAACTGGGGCTGGTCCATCGTGGCCCTGGTGCTGCTGCTGAAGATCGCCTTCTACTGGCTCAATGCCAAGGCCTACTCCTCGATGGCCAAGATGAAGGCCATCAACCCGCGCATCATGGAAATGCGCGAGCGCCTCAAGGACAAGCCCCAGCAGATGCAGCAGGAGATGATGCGCATCTACCGCGAGGAAAAGGTCAACCCCATGGGCGGCTGCCTGCCCATCATCATCCAGATCCCGGTGTTCATCGCGCTGTACTGGGTGCTGCTGTCCAGCGTGGAAATCCGCAACGCCCCCTGGATCGGCTGGATCACCGACCTGTCGGCCAAGGACCCGCTGTTCATCCTGCCCGTGCTGATGACCCTGTCGTCGCTGCTGCAGACCGCGCTGAACCCCGCTCCGCCGGATCCGATGCAGGCCAAGATGATGTGGATCATGCCCCTGGTCTTCAGCGTGATGTTCTTCTTCTTCCCGGCCGGCCTGGTGCTGTACTGGCTGACGAACAACATCCTGTCCATTGCCCAGCAGTGGATCATCAACACCCGCATGGGCGTGCCGCCGCAGTTCAATCTGCCCAACTTCGGCAAGACCAAGCCTGCCAAGTAAGCCTGCGAAGGCCCTGGCTCCAAAGCCCGCTTCGGCGGGCTTTTTTCATGGGCGGCCTATCATCGGCGGCCTGAAATCCCTTCCCAAGAAAGCTCCATCCATGCTGCCCCGCCACAACGACCCCATTGCCGCCATCGCCACCGCTCCGGGGCGCGGCGCCGTGGGCATCGTGCGCGTCTCCGGCAAGGGGGTGGCGCCGCTGGTGCGGGTGCTGTGCGGGCGCGACCTCAAGCCGCGCGAGGCCACCTACCTGCCGTTGCGCGATGCCGCAGGCGGACCCATAGACCACGGCCTGGCCCTGTTCTTCCCGGCGCCGCACAGCTACACCGGCGAGGACGTGCTGGAGCTGCAGGCCCACGGCGGCCCGGTCGTGCTGCAGCTGCTGCTGGCACGCTGCCTGGAGGCGGCGCAAGAGCCTCTCGAAGGCCATCGCAGCGTACTGCCTGGCCTGCGCCTGGCCCAGCCTGGGGAATTCACCGAACGTGCCTTTCTCAACGACAAGATCGATCTGGCCCAGGCCGAAGCCATTGCCGACCTGATCGACGCCAGCACCGAGGCCGCCGCGCGCAGCGCGAGCCGCTCGCTGTCGGGAGCCTTCTCCGAGGAGATCCATGGCCTGCGCGATGCGCTGGTGCACCTGCGCATGCTGGTCGAGGCCACGCTGGACTTTCCCGAGGAAGAGATCGACTTCCTGCAAAAGGCCGATGCCAGCGGCCAGCTCGCGCGGCTGCGCGGCAAGCTGGACCAGGTGCTGTCGCGCGCCCACCAGGGTGCGCTGCTGCGCGAAGGCATCAAGGTCGTGATCGCAGGGCAGCCCAATGCGGGCAAGAGCTCGCTGCTCAATGCGCTGGCCGGTGCCGAGCTGGCCATCGTCACGCCCATCGCCGGCACCACGCGCGACAAGGTGCAGCAGACCATCCAGATCGAGGGCGTGCCGCTGCACGTGATAGACACAGCCGGCCTGCGCGAGAGCAGCGACGAGGTCGAGCGCATCGGCATCGCCCGCGCCTGGGAGGAGATCGCCGCGGCCGATGCCGTGCTCTTCCTGCACGACCTCACGCGCATGGGCGACAACGACTATCTGGCCGCAGACGCGGCCATCGCCGAAACCCTGGCCCAGAAGCTGCCGGGCCAGGTGCCCGTGATCGATGTCTGGAACAAGACCGATCGCGCCGAGCCGGCCCAGCTGCAGGTGCATGGCGGGCGCGAAGGCAGCGTGGCGCTGTCGGCACGCACCGGCGACGGCCTGGATGCGCTGCGCCGGCGCCTGCTGGATGTGGCCGGATGGCAGTCCGCCCCCGAAGGCCTGTACCTGGCGCGCGCACGCCATGTGGAGGCGCTGCAGGCCGTGGCCGCGCACCTGGAAGAGGCCGAGCTGCAGCTGGCGGCCCAGGCCGCCCATCTGGACCTGCTGGCCGAGGAACTGCGCCTGGCCCAGGTCTCGCTGAACTCCATCACCGGGGAATTCAGCTCTGATGACCTGCTGGGTGTGATCTTCTCGAGCTTTTGCATTGGCAAGTGACAAGAGGGGATGCGGGCTGTGCGCGGCATGCCCAGCACGGCTGATGGGATGGCGGCAATATTTATCTTTTGCTACAAAATTTGCCGTCGAAAACCCACGCGCCGGCATTGGCGTGCCGGCTGCCGTCGCTTAGCATGCGGCGTGCCGCAGCGGCCCTTGCCGCTGCCTGTCGCCGGGTGCCGTCCCGGAGCGGGTACGCGGCCCACTTCGAACCGGATCCGCCATGTCTTCTTCCTCCCACAATGATTTGCGGCCTTTGGCCCAGGCCATGTCGTCGGCCGTGGCTGTCGACGGTGTGCAGAACGCGCTGACCTCGGAGCAGTGGGATCTGCTGGCACCTTACCTGGTGCCCGTCACTCTGGCCGCGGGCGAGCTGCTGTTTGCCGAAGGTTCGCTGGACCGCAATCTGTACTTCGTGGAGTCCGGCAGCCTCAGCGTGCACTACCAGGATGCCAAGGAGCGCATCCGCCTGGCCAT
Organism: Delftia sp. WSY_7; assembly: GCF_043104845.1. NCBI lineage: Bacteria > Pseudomonadati > Pseudomonadota > Betaproteobacteria > Burkholderiales > Comamonadaceae > Delftia > Delftia sp. WSY_7. The sequence goes on from NZ_JBICLB010000025.1 coordinate 64,575, forward strand.
CGTCGGTCCGGGCTCCATCCTGGGCGAGGGAGCCTTCTTCGCGCACCGCGCGCGCCACGCCACCGTGCAGGCTGCCGCGCCGGGGCGCCTGTGGTGCCTGACGGCCATGCGCTTCGCCGAACTCAGCAACCGCCAGCCCGGGGTGGCGCTGGCCCTGGTCATGGCCGCCGGCCAGGTCCTGGCGCGACGCGCGGTGGACAGCCGCCGCCGGGTGGCGAGCACCTGAGCAGCACCTGAACGGCACTTGGGCGAAGGCTCTCCGGGGGCCGGGTGGGATTACAGACCGGGCTTTGCTCTGCGACAAATTGATACAGCGGTTTTTGCAACACCTGTGCTCAAAATGTCGCCAAGTTGCAGGCACAATGCCGCGAGTTTGTGACTATTCGTGACAATGAGAGCCCCCATGTCTGTGTTCAACTGGTTTTCCCGCAAGCCTTTGCCCGAACAGGGTCGTGGTTCGCCTGGAAACGATGGCCAGGCCAACCCCGCGGCACGCCGTGATGCCGTCGCGGCCGGGCGCCGCAGCGAGCGGTCCGAGCGCCGTGAGCAGCTCTATGGCGTGGTGCGCGATGTCATGGTGCGTGCCGGGGTGTTGTCGGCCAGCTACAAGTTCAAGGTGCTCTCGCTGGACAGCGTGGGCCAGCGCTTCGTGGTGATGATGGACCTGGCACGGGCCTATGCCAGCGAAACCGCTCGGCTCAGCGAGATCGAGGCCATGCTGGCCCAGGCGGCCAAGGCCCGCATGGGCGCGGTCGTGACAGCCGTGTACTGGCGGGTCAGCGACCAGAACGCCGCCGCCCAGGCCCAGGTGCATTCCGTGGCCGTGCGCACACCGCGTCCCGTCCAGCCCGTGGCCGTCCCCGCCGTGGCTGCGATGGAGGCCGTGGCGCCCCAGCGCCGCAGGCAGGACACGGCGCCGTTCGAGCCCATAGACGACCAGGAAATGGCCGCCTTCAAGATGGCCGTGGCGGCCATGCCCGCTGCAGCACGTGGTGCGGGCTCTGCAGCTGCGGCGCCCGCCGGCGTGCGCCGCTCGGGCCCCTTGCTCGGGCCGGGCGCAGGCGAACGCGGCGCGGACTTTCACCACAGCACGCTGGACCATCTGGACCTGGGTGTCACCCAGTACGGCGAACTGCGCTGACCGGGCGCCGGCCTGATTCAGTGGCCGGCGAAATCCACCAGCGTGAACAGCGGCAGGCCGCCATCGCGCAGCAGGGTGGAGCCGCCCAGTTCGGGCAGATCCACGATGGCCGCGCCCTCGATCACCGTGGCGCCCAGCTTTTCCAGCAATCTCTTGCCGGCCATCATGGTGCCGCCGGTGGCGATCAGGTCGTCGATCAGCAGTACGCGATCGCCGGTCTTGACGGCATCTGTGTGCAGCTCCACCGTGGCGCTGCCGTATTCGAGCTCATAGGTTTCCTCCACCGTGGTGAACGGCAGCTTGCCCTTCTTGCGGATGGGCACAAAGCCAACGCCCAGCTCGTGGGCCACCACGGCACCCAGGATGAAGCCGCGTGCATCGAGCCCTGCCACCACGTCGGGGCGCATGCCGCGCTGCATGTAGCGGTGCACGAAGGCGTCGGTCATCACGCGAAAGACCTGGGGGTCCTGCAGCAGCGGCGTGATGTCGCGGAACTGCACGCCGGGCGCCGGCCAGTCGGGCACGGTGCGTATGTGCGATCGCAGGTAGTCGTTGACGCTGAGGGTGGTGTGCATGGCGCTGGATCGGGGGCTGGAAAGAACGGGCCAGTGTACCCAGACGCCCGATGGGGCCGCCGCCGCCGGGTAGCCAGACCGCCTAAAATCTTCCAGATGAATTCTGATGCTGCCACCTTGAACGCGCTGGATACGTCCAGGGTCCTGCGCCTGGCCCGCGACACCCTGGGCATCGAGGCCGATGCCCTTCTTGCCATGTCGCAGCGCCTGGATGGCGTGTTCGGTGAAGTGGTGCAGCGCATCCTGAGCCTGTCCGGCCGCGTCGTCGTGATGGGCATGGGCAAGAGTGGCCACGTCGGGCGCAAGGTGGCGGCCACCCTGGCATCCACGGGCACTCCCGCCTTCTTCGTGCATCCGGGCGAGGCCAGCCATGGCGACCTGGGCATGGTGACCGGCATCGATCTGGTGCTGGCGCTGTCCAACAGCGGCGAGGCCGATGAACTCACCGTGCTGCTGCCCGCCATCAAGCGCCAGGGCATACCCCTGGTGGCCATGACCGGCGGCGCGCAGTCCACGCTGGCCCGCCATGCCGACTGGGTGCTGGACACCCGTGTGGAGCGCGAGGCCTGCCCTTTGAACCTGGCACCCACGGCCAGCACCACCGCGCAGATGGCCATGGGCGACGCCCTTGCCGTGGCACTGCTCGATGCACGCGGCTTTGGCGCCGAGGACTTTGCGCGCTCCCATCCGGGCGGCGCGCTGGGCCGCAAGCTGCTGACCCATGTGCGCGATGTCATGCGCAGCGGCAAAGAGCTGCCCAAGGTCGGGGCCGATGCCAGCTTTGTCGAGTTGATGCGCGAGATGAGCGCCAAGGGCCTGGGCTGCTCGGCCATCGTCGATGCGGCAGGCGTGCTGCAAGGCATCTTCACCGACGGAGACCTGCGCCGCCGTGTCGAGGCCGGCACCGACCTGCGCGCGCTGCAGGCCGGCGATGTCATGCACAAGGGCCCCCGCACCATCGCCGAAGACGCGCTGGCCGTCGACGCCGCCAGCATGATGGAGGAGCACGGCATCACCGCCGTGCTGGTGGCCGATGCGCAGCACCAGCTGCGCGGCGTGGTCCATATCCGCGACCTGATGCGCGCCAAGGTAATCTGATGGCACGCGCTCCCTTGACGCCCGTGCAGAACTGGGACGCACCACTGCTGCTGCTGGCGCAGGACGTGCGGGTGGCATTCTTCGATGTCGATGGCGTGCTGACCGATGGCGGCCTGCTGTTCTCTGGCGAAGGCGAAGTGCTCAAGCGCTTCAACACGCTGGACGGCCATGGTCTGAAACTGCTGCAAAAGGCTGGCATCACGCCCGCCGTGGTGACGGGCCGCGATTCGCCCGCGCTTCGCCTGCGGCTGAGCAATCTGGGCGTCACGCATGCGCGCTTTGGCACGGAAGACAAGGTGCCTGCCGCCGAGGCCATCCTGAAGGAGCTGGGCCTGCAATGGCACCAGGCGGCAGCCATGGGCGACGACTGGCCGGACCTGCCCGTGATGCGGCGCTCCGCCTTCGCCTGCGCACCGGTCAACGCCCATGACGAAGTGCTGGCCGTGGCCGATTGGGTCACGCCGCGCAGCGGCGGTGAAGGAGCGGTGCGCCAGCTGTGCGACCTGCTGCTGGCCGCGCGTGGCGCCTATGCCGGGCTGCTGGCGGAATACGCATCATGACCCAGGCCTGGCGCCGCGTCGGTGACCGGCTTTCCCTGTCCCTGCCCGTGCTGCTGATGGGCCTGCTGGCGCTGGGCACCTGGTGGCTGGTGCGCAATGCGCCGCAGCCCCTGGCCAGCGGCACCGAAAAGGCCGTGGCGCACGAGCCCGACTATTTCATGAAGGATTTCTCGATCAAGAGCTTCGATGCCACGGGGCGTCTGAAGAGCCAGATCGAGGGCAGCATGGGCCGACACTATCCCGATACCGACACGCTTGAAATCGACAACGTCCGCATGTTCGCGGTCTCGCCCGAAGGCCGCATCACGCGCGGCAGTGCGAACCGGGCGCTGAGCAATGCCGATGGTTCCGAGGTGCAGATGTTCGGCAATGCCATCGTCACGCGCGAGCCATTTGTGACAGCAGGTAAACAGCCGCAGCCGCAGTTGCAATTCCAGGGCGAATTCCTGCACGCCTGGCCCAACGAGGAGCGCGTGAGTTCCAACCAGCCCGTGGTGCTGACCCGTGGCAAGGACCGCTTCACGGCCGACAGCATGCAGTACAGCAACCTGGATCTGGTCATGAAACTGCAGGGCCGCGTGCGCGGCACCCTGCAGCCTTCCAGGACCAAGTAAGGCGCCAGCGCAAGCGCAGGCATGCCGATGGAGAACAAGCCATGACGACATCCTCGCGCAGCCCGGCACCCCTGGCCTTCATCACCGGCGCATCCAGCGGCATAGGCCAGGCCCTGGCCTGGCACGCCTACCAGCAAGGCTGGTCGCTGGCGCTGGTGGCTCGGCGCGGCGACGTGATGGCGCAGTGGGCTGCGCAACAGGGCCTGGACTCCTCGCGTTTCGCCCTCTACGAGGCTGATGTGGGCGTGCCTGACAGCATCATCGCCGCCGCCCGGCGCTGCGAGCAGCAGCAGGGCCTGCCCGATGTCGTGATCGCCAATGCTGGCGTCAGCTGGGGCGTGGACACCTCGATGCGCGAGGACATCGACACCATGCAGCAGGTGCTGGCCGTCAACACGATGGGGGTTGTGGCCAGCTTCCACCCCTTCATCGCACCCATGGTGCAGCGTGGAAGCGGGCAACTGGTCGGAATTTCCAGTGTGGCCGGGCTGCGCGGCCTGCCAGGACACGGCGCTTATTGCGCCAGCAAGGCTGCAGTCATTGCCTATTGCGAAAGCCTTCGCGGTGAATTGCGCAGTAGTGGCGTAAAAGTCACGACATTGCTTCCTGGCTATGTGGATACACCCCTCACGCGTGGTAACCGCTATGGCATGCCATTCCTATTGGAGCCGCAGGAGTTTTCCGCAAGGGCCTGGCGTGCCATTGAAGCTCGCCGCAGTCTGGTCATCATTCCATGGCAAATGGCCTGGGTGGGGCGGTTGATGAAAATTCTCCCCAACGCGATATTCGACAGGCTGCTTGTAGGACGGAAGCGCAAACATCGGCATTTGGAAAATCCCTGATGCCCATTGCCGTTCGGAATATGCTCATGCACGCATCTTGTGCGTAAAAAAGGCTCCATGAAGGAGCCTTTTTGATTCGGGGTAACACTGAGAACCGTGGAACTCATTCCCCGTTGTTATTGTTGTTTCCCCAGCCGCCGCCACGGCCGCCATTGCGGGGGCCGGAGCCATAAGGGCTGCGGAATCCGCCGTCGCCACGACCGCCGTAGCCGCCGCCACCGCCGCCGTCGCCACGGCCATAGCCGCCACGGTCGCCACCGTCACCGCGTCCGTAGCCACCGCCATCACCGCGGCCACCGCCACCGTAACCGCCGCCGCCATCACCACGGCCATAGCCGCCGCCACCGCCGCCAAAGCCGCCCGAACGCGGGGGACGAGGCTCCATGGGACGTGCTTCGTTCACCACGAGGCTGCGTCCGCCCAATGGCTGGCCATTCATGCCCTGAACGGCAGCCTGAGCCTCGGCATCACTGCCCATCTCGACAAACCCGAATCCCTTGGAACGGCCTGTGTCGCGCTCCATCATGACCCGGGCGCTGGTGACAGCGCCGAACTGGCTGAATGCCTGCTCCAAGTCGTTGTCACGCACACCATAGGGAAGGTTGCCGACGTAAAGCTTATTGCCCATCAAAAACTCCTCAACTCCTCAATGCTCACTGGTTTGCGCTCGGCTTCAGGACGCACAGACATCAGGTTCCTTGTATACAAGAGCCTGGCCAACCTTCCTAAACACATAGCGTTCGAACGGGTCTGCCCGAAACTAAATTATGAAGCACAAAAATCAAAAAGATAAATGCTCGAAAACACAAGCTGATAACGTTTGGCAACAAAAAAGGGGCCCAGAGGGCCCCTTTTTTTGCTAACGCATGCTCTAAGCGAGAGCTTAGTAGCTGTTGCGACGGCCACCGCCGTAGCCGCCGTCGCGGTTGCCACCGCCGAAGCCGCCACCGCCGCCACCACCGAAGCCGCCGCCGAAGCCGCCGCTACGGGGAGCGCGGGGCTCCATCGGGCGGGCTTCGTTGACCACCAGGTCACGGCCGCCGCGGTTTTGGCCGTGCAGGCCTTGGATAGCAGCTTGTGCTTCGGCATCGCTGCCCATTTCGACGAAGCCGAAACCCTTGGAACGGCCGGTGTCGCGCTCCATCATTACCTTGGCGCTGTTAACGGCGCCGAATTCGCTGAAGGCTTGCTCCAGATCGCTGTCACGGAAGGTGTACGGCAGGTTGCCGACGTAAAGCTTGTTGCCCATGGAGGACTCCTGAAAAAACTGGAAAACGCGATGGAGCCCTAGGGAGTCAACACGGGATGACAACGTTAGAGACGCAAACGCACTAGCACTCATTGAGCCGAAGCCCGAACGAAAGCTCGCCCATTATGTGGCAGAAGTTTTCGCACGTTATTACTGTTTCGCAAAAATTCGTCGTGCCCGCCACAGAATGCCCCTGGGAGTTACCCTGAAATTGCGGCAGCGCATAAGCAAGTGCCTTGGCGGCAGTGGGGGCCGGCATGCAGATCCGAGGGCTGCTATGATCGCCGGCTCAGTCTTTGGGGAGTAGATCGTTCGGCTCAGCAGCCGGATGCATGCGTCAACAAACTTGGGCCTTCGCTGGCCTATGGCGTATGCGGCGCGCAGTGCAATGCTGCGTGTGACCGATCGAGACCATTGACCGCGCACCGATCCAAAGGCCGGAGTCGGAGCGTGGTCAATGCGTGCTCTATCCGGCCGGATAAATCCCCACACCATGGAAGCCTTCCTGATTTCAACCTCCGTCGTCGCGCTTGCCGAGATGGGGGACAAGACCCAGCTGCTGTCGCTGGTGCTCGCCGCGCGTTTTCGCAAACCCTGGCCCATCGTTGCGGGCATTTTCGTGGCCACCCTGGTCAACCATGCGCTGGCCGGTGCCGTGGGCGCCTGGATCACCAGCTATCTTGGCGAGAACGCCATGCGCTGGATTCTTGGCCTGTCCTTCATCGCCATGGCGGTCTGGATGCTGATTCCCGACAAGCTCGACGAGGACGAGGTCTCCGGGCATTCGCGCTGGGGCGTCTTCGGCACGACGCTGGTGGCCTTCTTCCTGGCCGAGATGGGCGACAAGACGCAGATTGCCACCGTGATGCTGGCGGCCAAGTACAACGCCTACCTGTGGGTGGTGGCGGGCACCACGCTGGGCATGATGCTGGCCAACGCTCCCGTGGTGTGGCTGGGCGACAAGCTGGTCAAGCGCGTGCCCATCCGGCTGGTGCATGTGATCTCGGCCGTGATCTTCCTGGTGCTGGGCGTGCTGGCCCTGTTCCTTCCGGGGGCAGGCGTTTTGGCATAATGATTCTTCATGCGCCGATTTGCTTCTGCTTGCGGGCGCTTTATAAATCCAGCTAAAGACGACACCAGAGAACCCGGCCTCGTTTTTAGCGATGCCGGGTTTTTTCATGTCCTTCATCGCCACACCACAATCCATGCACTTCGACGAGCCGCTGCCGCTGCAGGGCGGCGGCTCGATCCGCGACTACGACCTCGCCTACGAGACCTACGGGCAGCTCAACGCCGACCGCAGCAATGCCGTGCTGGTCTGCCATGCGCTCAACGCTTCCCACCATGTGGCCGGCGTGTACGAGGGCCAGCCCAAGAGCGAGGGCTGGTGGGACAACATGATCGGCCCCGGCAAGCCCGTGGACACGAACCGGTTCTTCGTGATCGGCGTGAACAACCTGGGCTCGTGCTTTGGCTCCACGGGCCCCATGCACACGCATCCGGACACCGGCAGGATCTATGGCGCCGACTTTCCCGTGGTCACCGTGGAGGATTGGGTGGACGCCCAGGCCCGGCTGCTGGACCGGCTGGGCATAGCGCAGCTGGCCGCGGTGCTGGGCGGCAGCCTGGGTGGCATGCAGGCGCTGTCCTGGTCGCTGCGCCATCCGGACCGCATGCGCCATGCCGTGGTCGTGGCCAGCGCGCCCAACCTCAATGCGGAGAACATCGCCTTCAACGAGGTGGCGCGGCGCGCCATCGTCACCGATCCGGATTTCCATGGCGGGCATTTCTACGAGCATGGCGTGGTGCCGGCGCGCGGCCTGCGCATCGCCCGCATGATCGGCCACATCACCTACCTGAGCGACGACGTGATGAACCAGAAGTTCGGCCGCCAGCTGAGGGAGGGCCTGGACCTGAAGTACAGCACGCAGGATGTGGAGTTCCAGATCGAGAGCTACCTGCGCTACCAGGGCGAGAAGTTCAGCAGCTACTTCGACGCCAATACCTACCTGCTGATCACGCGCGCGCTCGACTACTTCGACCCGGCGCGCACGCATGGCGGCGACCTGACCCAGGCGCTGTCGGTGGCCAAGGCCGGCTTTTTGCTGGTCAGCTTCACCACCGACTGGCGCTTCGCGCCCGCACGCAGCCGCGAGATCGTGAAGTCGCTGCTGGAGAACAACCGCGACGTCAGCTATGCCGAGATCGACGCGCCCCACGGCCATGACGCCTTCCTGCTCGACGACCCCCGCTACATGAACGTGATGCGCTCCTACTTCGACGGCATCGCCCAGGAAACCACGACAGCCGCCAAGGAGGCCGCATGACCGAGCTGAACACCATGCAGGCGATTGCGCGCCTGATCCCCAAGGGCTCGCGCGTGCTCGACCTGGGCTGCGGCGATGGCGCCCTGCTGTCGCACCTTCAGCGCGAGCGTGGCTGCACCGGCTACGGCGTGGAGCTGGATGACGCCAACGTGCTGGCCTGCGTGCGCCGGGGCGTGAACGTGCTGCAGCTGAATCTGGAGGACGGCCTGGCCATCTTCCAGGACAACAGCTTCGACGTGGTGCTGCAGATCGATACGCTGCAGCATCTGCGCAATGCCGAGACCATGCTGCAGGAGACGGCGCGCATAGGGCGCGCGGGCATCGTCGCCTTCCCCAACTTCGCGCACTGGCCCAACCGCCTGTCCGTGCTGCGCGGGCGCATGCCGGTGACGCGGCGCCTGCCCTACCAGTGGTATGACACGCCCAACATCCGCGTGGGCACCTACAAGGACTTCGAGGTGCTGGCCACCCGGAACCGGCTGCGCATACTGGACTCCTTCGGCCTGCAGGATGGCCGCAGCGTGCGTACCCTGCCCAATCTCATGGCGGGCACGGCGGTCTTCCATTTCGAGCACGCCTGAGCGCAGGCGGGCCATGCCCGTGTCATCCCCGGCGCGCACAATCGGATGCCCCGAGACCCCGGAGACAGACATGGACAACCTCCCACGCCGCCGCGCGCTGGCCCTGGCCGGCGCGGCCGCCGGCCTGCTGGTGGCCGGCTGCGCCGCACCGCAGGCGCCCGCCCGAAGCGATGCCGCTGCCGACTGGCCGCCCCGGCCCGCGCTGATCGCCCATCGCGGCGCATCGGCGCTGCGGCCAGAGCACACGCTGGAGGCATACCGCGAGGCCATACGCGCGGGCGCCGACTTCATCGAGCCCGACCTGGTCATCACGCGCGATGGCGTGCTGGTGGCGCGGCATGAGAACGCCATCGCCATCCTCGCGGCCGACGGCAGCCTCAAGGAGGCCACGACCAATGTGGCCGACCGCCCCGAGTTCGCGGCGCGCAAGACCACCAAAACCATCGACGGGCAGGCGATCACGGGCTGGTTCGTGGAGGATTTCACGCTGGCCGAGCTGAAGACGCTGCGTGCGCGCGAACGCATTCCGGCGATCCGCCCGGCGAATGTGCAGTTCAATGACCGTTTCGAGGTGCCCACGCTGCAGGAGGTCATCGACCTGGCCCGAGCCGAGAGCGCACGCACGAGCCGCACCATCGGCATCTATCCCGAGACCAAGCACCCGAGCTACTTCCAGTCCATCGGCCTGCCGCTGGAGCCCGCGCTGCTCAAGCTGCTCGCGGACAACGGCTGGAACCATGCGCAGGCGCCGGTGTTCGTGCAGTCCTTCGAGGTCGAGAACCTGCGCTGGATCCGTGCGCGCAGCAGCCTGCGCCTGGTGCAGTTGCTGGCGCCCAAGGGCAAGCCCTATGACAGCGTGGCACGCGGCACGGGCCCCGGCTATGCCGACATGGTCACGCCCGCAGGCCTGGCCGAGATTGCGCGCTACGCCAACGGCATAGGGCCGAGCAAAAGCATGGTGATCCCCGTGGTGCAGGGTGCGAATGCCGCGCCCACTGCGCTGGTGGCCGATGCCCATCGCGCGGGGCTGCTGGTCCATCCCTGGACGCTGCGGCCCGAGAACGCCTTCCTTCCCCTGAGCCTGAAATCTCCGCCCGCACAGGACGGCGCCCGGCGTGGCAATGCGCGCGCCGACATGGACGATTTCCTGCGCACGGGCATCGATGGCATCTTCACCGACGACCCGTCGGTGGGGCGAGCCGCCATTGACGCATTGCTCAAGTCGCGGCCTTGACCGGACGTGCTGCCGTGCGCCGGCCCGCTGCCTGCGCCTGCTCCAGCCACTGCTGGCGGCGTGCGGCATCGGCGCCGAGCACGGGTCCGAAACTGTGTATGCGCACGGGCCGGATGCCGCTGAACTCCAGGATGGCACGGCGCATCTGGTGATGGCCCGGCATGTGCGCCAGCCAGCGGTAGTACCAGGGCGGGGAATCCATGCTCACCAGCAGATCGGCGGTGCGGCCGGCCAGCAGCCGGTCCCACAGCATCGAGCCCTTGCGGTACTTGAAGGCGAAGCCCGGCAGAAAGATGCGGTCGATGAAGCCCTTGAGCAAGGCCGGCAGGCCGCCCCACCAGGTCGGATAGACCCAGGCCAGGTGGCTGGCCCACAGGATGTCGGCCTGGGCCTGCTGCAGGTCAGGCTCCAGGGGCTGATCCTGGCGATAGCCGGCGCGCAGCAGCGGGTCGAATTCCAGTTCGCCCAGGCGCAGCGTGCGCACTTGGGCACCGCTGTCGCGTGCGCCCTGGGCGTAGGCATCGGCCAGGCCGGCGCACAGGCTGCCGGCCGACGGGTGGCCGAGGATGATCAGGATGCGCTGGGGATGATGGGGGTGCGTGGTGCTTGGAGACATGGCGGCCATGTTCGCCTTGCCCCAAGGGGCAGGGTCAAGACCCTGGATCAAGCCATGGCGGTTTCGCAGGCGCGTTCTCTGGAATCCGCCGGCTCCAGGCGGCATTCGAGCAGCTCACGCTCCAGTGCGGCCAGCTGCGTCTGCAGTCCCTGAAGGTGCTGCATCTGCGCCTGCACCTGCTCGCGGCGGCCGCGCAGCAGCCGGGCCAGCGCGTCCCAGCTGTCGGCGTGGTCCAGGCGCTGCAGGCCATGCAGCTCGTCGAGTCGAAAGCCCAGCCCCAGCGCCTGGCGGATGCGCTGCACCAGCACCAGATCCTGCTGTCCATACACGCGGTAGCTGCCTGCCCGCGCCACGGCACCGAGCAGGCCCCGTGATTCATAGAGCCTGACGGCCTTGGGCGAGCAGCCGGCGCGTCGGGCGAGTTCTCCGATATACATGGGGCGTGATCGTAGTCGCTGGCGCCGGGCTCTCATGGTCTGCATGGCGTTGGCGCACAATGACCGGATCGCGGCGCTGGCTTCGCTCGAACGGTGCGCCCATCCCTGACACGAGGACCCACCATGAATGCACGCACTCCTTCACAACTGCTGCAGCCCGCAGCCGCGCTGGACCGGATCAGCCGCTCCTGGGACGAGCGCATCGTCCCGGCGCTGACCGAGTACATCGCCATTCCCGCCAAGTCGCCCATGTTCGCGCCCGACTGGGAGCAGCAGGGCCACCTGGAGACCGTGCTGCGCAATGCGGCCGACTGGGTGCAGGCGCAGAAGGTGGCGGGCCTGACGCTGGAGATCGTGCGCCAGCCGGGCCGCACGCCAGTGCTGTTCTTCGAGGTGGAAGGCACGCAGGACAAGGCGGCCTCCAGCCCCACGGTGCTGATGTACGGCCATCTGGACAAGCAGCCCGAGTTCGACGGCTGGCGCAGCGACCTGGGTCCGTGGACGCCCAAGTACGAGAACGGAAAGCTGTACGGGCGCGGCGGTGCCGATGATGGCTACGCGGTCTACGCCAGCATCGCGGCCGTGCAGGAGCTCAAGCGCCAGGGCGTGCCGCACCCGCGCATCCTGGGCCTGATCGAGACCTGCGAGGAAAGCGGCTCGCGCGACCTGCTGCCCTATGTCGATGCCCTGCGTCCGCGCCTGGGCGATGTGGGCCTGGTGATCTGCCTGGACAGCGGCGCCGGCAACTATGACCAGCTGTGGCTGACCACCAGCCTGCGCGGCATGGCCAGCGGCACGCTGAAGGTGGAGATCCTCACCGAGGGCGTGCACTCGGGCGATGCCTCGGGCGTCGTGCCGTCGTCCTTCCGCATCCTGCGCCAGGTGCTGGACCGTCTGGAGGACAGCAAGACCGGGCGCCTGCTGCCCGCCAGCTTCCACTGCGAGGTCCCGGCCGACCGCATGGCCCAGATGCGCGCCACGGCGGCCATCCTCGGCGAGGAGACCTATGCGCGCTTTCCCTGGGCGCACTACGACTGCGGTGGCTCCACGCTGTTTGCCCTGCCCACCACCACCGATCCGGTGCAGGCGCTGGTCAAGCGCACCTGGGAGCCCACGCTGAGTGTCACAGGCGCAGAGGGCCTGCCCGCGCTGCAGGATGCCGGCAACGTGCTGCGGCCCTACACGGCCTTCAAGCTCAGCCTGCGCCTGCCGCCCCTGGTCGATGCCGCCGCCTGCGTGCAGGAGATGAAGGCGCTGCTGGAGGACAACGCGCCCTACCAGGCCCGTGTGACCTGGCAAGGGCTGTCGGGTGCCAGCGGCTGGAATGCGCCAGCCATGGACGGCTGGTTCGAGGACGCGCTCAACGCCGCCAGTCAGGCGCATTTCGGTGCTTCCTGCGGCTACATCGGGCAGGGCGGCACGATTCCGCTGATGAACATGCTCAGCCAGGGCTTTCCCAAGGCCCAGATGATGGTCTGCGGCGTGCTCGGCCCCAAGAGCAACGCCCACGGTCCCAATGAATTCCTGCACGTGCCCTATGCCAAGAAGCTCACGGCCGCCGTGGCCCAGGTGATCGCCGCCATGGCCGGGACGCAGGCAGCTTCCGAAGCCGGTGCCGGCACTGCCGGCGTGGCGTGATGGCAGCGTCTGCCCCCGCACCCGTTCCTGCATCTGCCTCGCAAGGCCAGGCCACGCGCCTTGCGTCCAGCGACGGCGCCGAGCTGTCACTGCGCGATTGGCCAGCCGGCGAGGGCCCGGCGCGCGCCACCGTGCTGCTGGTGCACGGCCTGGGCGAGCACATCGGCCGCTATGCGGCACTGGCCCAGCGGCTCAATGCCTGGGGCTATGCCGTACGCGGCTACGACCAATATGGCCACGGACGCTCGGCAGGGCCGCGCGGTGGCCTGACGGGCGATAACCGGCTTCTGGACGACCTGTCGGCCGTGGTGGACGACACGCGCGCCCGGCAACCGGCCGGCCAGCCGCTGGTGCTGTTGGGCCACAGCCTGGGCGGTCTGGTGGCGGCGCTGTTCGTGGCCCGGGCCATCCGGCCTGTCGATGCGCTGGTGCTGTCCTCGCCAGCCCTCGATGTGGGTCTGTCGCCGATCCAGAAATTGCTCGTTGGCACGCTGCCGCACCTGCTGCCCGATCTGCGCGTGTCCAACGGCCTGCAGATTCCGTATCTCTCGCACGACGTGGCGGTCTGCGATGCCTACCGCGCCGATCCGCTGTGCCACGACCGCATCAGCGCACGGCTGGCGCGCTTTCTGGCGCAGGGCGGCCCGCAGGTGCTGGCCCGTGCGGGCAGCTGGAGTGTGCCCAGCCTGTTGCTGTGGGCAGGGGACGACAGGCTGGTGGCGCCGGCCGGCAGCCAGGCCTTTTCCGACCGTGCGCCGCCGGCCGTGGTGCAGGCGCAGTGCTTTGACGGCGCCTACCACGAGCTGTTCAACGAGCGCGATGCCTTCGCCGCGCCCGTGTTCGCAAGGCTGCGGCAGTGGCTGGGCCGGTTCAGTCCAGCGTGAGCGCCGCCAGCGCGGCCAAGGGCGCGGTTTCCGCGCGCAGAACGCGTGGACCCAGCGTGACGGGCACGAAACCCTGGGCGCGGGCCAGGGCCTCTTCGGCCGGAGAGAGGCCCCCTTCGGGGCCCGATAGAAAGACCACGGGCGCATCCTCGGCCATGGCGTCCACGATCTCGCCCAGCGGCCGGGTTCCCTCGCCCAGCGACAGCAGCAGCCGCAGCGTGCCGGGCGGCAGCTGTTTCGCGCCGCCCTCCAGCCAGTCTTGCAGGTCGGTGGGCGCATGCAGCGGCGGCACGCGGTTGCGTGTGCACTGCTCGCAGGCCGACACGGCCACGGCCTGCCAGTGCGCCAGCTTTTTCTCGGCGCGCTCGCCCTTGAGCTTGAGCACGCTGCGCTCGGCCACCAGCGGCGTGATGCTGGCGGCGCCCAGCTCGGCGGCCTTCTCCACCAGCCAGTCCATGCGTTCGTTGGCCGTGATGCCTGCCAGCAGGTGCACGGGGCGCAGCGGTTCGCGTTCCACGGCGTGGTGCGCGCCTATGCGCACGGCCACGTCGCTGCGGCCCATGCGCAGCACGGTGGCCTCGAACTCGCCGCCGCTGAAGCCTTCGCCGGCACGGCCCTGAAAGAGGGTGATGCCGTCGCCGGGCTGCAGGCGCAGCACCTGCACATGGCGCGCCGCACCGGGCGGCAGTTCGATGTCGTCGCCGCTGTGCAGCGCGATGGGGCAGTGAAAGCGTGGCATGGCGTACCTGTCCTCAAACGCGCCCGTAGGCCCAGCCCACCTGGGGCTGGATGTTCTCGATCTGGTCCACCAGGCGCAGCAGCGGCGTCAGCTCGCGGTAGCGGCTGCAGGTGGCGCGGATGTAGTGGATGAAGCGCGGCGTATCCGCCAGGTAGCGGGGCTTGCCGTCTCGCAGTGTCAGCCGTGCAAAGATGCCGGCCACCTTGAGGTGGCGCTGCAGCCCCATCCACTCCACGCCACGGTAGAACTCGCCGAAATCGTCGCCCCAGCCGCTTTGGCTGCGCGCGCCCACCAATCCCGACTTGCGTGCCTTTTCCCAGTAACGCACGGTAATGTCGATGACAAAGTCCTCTTCCCAGCTGATGAAGGCATCGCGCAGCAGGCTGGCGATGTCATAGGTCACCGGGCCGTAGACCGCATCCTGGAAGTCCAGCACGCCCAGCGGGCCGCTGGCGGTCACGGGCTGCATGAGATTGCGCGTCATGAAGTCGCGGTGCACGAAGACGCTGGGTGCCGCCAGGTTGTGGGCCACGATCTGGTCGAAGGCCTTGGCCAGCGTGGCCTGCTTCCTGTCGTCGAGCACGGTCTCGCGGTGGCGCGCGATGTACCAGTCGGGGAACAGTTGCAGTTCGCGGCGCAGCAGGGCGTCGTCATAGGCGGGCAGCACGTCGGGGCGTGAGGCGGTCTGCCAGGCCAGCAGCACCTCCAGCGCCGAGCGGTACCAGGCTTCCGCGTCCTGGGGCTTTTCCGGGTCCAGCGCCTCGATGACGGTGTGGCCGCCCAGGTCGGACAGCAGCATGAAGCCGTGCACGGCGTCCCAGTCCAGGATCTGCGGCACGGCCAGGCCGGCCGAGGCCATCAGTGCCTGCACCTTGGCGAAGGGCGCGCAGTCTTCCTTGTCCGGCGGGGCATCCATGACGATGAGGCTGGCGCCGGCGGCGGTGTCCAGGCGCAGATAGCGGCGAAAGCTGGCATCGGCCGATGCCGGGCGCAGGGTTTCGGGGCGCAGCGCGTGGCGGGCGGACAGCGGGGCCAGCCAGGCGTCGAAGGCGGCATGGCGGGCGGGGTCGGCCCAGACAACGCCGGCCGTGGGGGTGTTTGGATGGCTCATGGATAATCGCGATTCTACAAACCGCCACCCCGGCGAATGCCCGGCGGTGATGCTAGGCTTGCGCCTTTGTCCACCCGCCGCTGTTGACCACCGTGTACCTCCGACCGCCGCTCCCCGATCCGCTGGCTGCCCGCGCGCCCGCGCGCCCCGCTGTACGCCCGCTGGCCTGGCTTGTGGCTCTCGCATGGGCCGGTGGCTCGACGCTGGCCCAGGCCCAGCCCGCTGCGGCCGATGAAGGCCGGCTGCAGCAGGTGCGCCCGCTGCGCCCCAGCACGCTGATGCAGGAAACCTACCCTGAGGCGGTCCGCTCCCAGCAGCCCGTCTACGTGCGCGGTGACGCGCTCAGCGGCCAGCCGGACATCAATGCGGTGATCGAGGGCAATGCCGAACTGCGCCGCGGCGACACCATGATCCGCGCCGACCGGCTCGAATACCAGGTGCCCGACGACCGCGTCAATGCCTCGGGCGCCGTGCACATCAACCAGGCCGGCAATGTCTACGAAGGCTCGCAGCTGGACCTGCAGGTCGATGCCTTCAAGGGCTTTTTCGACAACGCCGGATATCGCTTCCTGGCCAATGGCGCCTACGGCAAATCCTCGCGCGTGGACTTCATCGACCGCGACCATGCCGTGGTCCACGACGCCACCTACACCACCTGCCAGCGCGATGACGAAGCCACCTGGCAGCCGGCCTGGATGCTGCGCGCCCGGACCTTGCACATCGACATGGCCGAGGAAGTCGGCGTGGCCGAGGGCGCGGCCCTGCAGTTCAAGGGCGTGACCGTGCTGCCCGTGCCGCGCATGAGCTTTCCGCTGTCGGACAAGCGCAAGTCGGGCCTGCTGCCCCCCACCATGGGCCTGGACAAGCTCAGCGGCATCGAATACACGCAGCCCTACTACTGGAACCTCGCGCCCAACCGCGACATGACCCTGTATCCCTCGGTCATGAGCAAGCGCGGCGTCAACCTGGGCGCCCAGTTCCGCTATCTGGAGCCCACCTATTCGGGCGAGGCCTACGCGGCCTACATGCCGGGCGACCGCCAGCGCGACCGTGACCGCTGGGCCTACTCGCTGCAGCACCGGGGCGTCATCAGCTCGCCCATCGGCGGCCTGGGGTTGAACATGAACCTCAACCGCGTCAGCGACGACAACTACTGGCGTGATTTCCCGCTGGCCGCCCGTTCCTTGCGCGAGCGCCTGCTGCCCAACGACGTGAACCTGTCCTGGGCGCGTGGCGACGGGGTGCTGACCCTGCGCACCCTGTACTGGCAGACCATGCAGGATGCATCGGCGCCCATTGCCCCGCCCTACGGCATGAAGCCGCAGCTGCAATGGCGCTACACGCCGCTGGACCTGCCGCACGGCCTGGACTTCAGCTTCGTGGCCGACACCACGCGCTTCGAGATCGACAAGCCCCTGGCCGGCATGACCTACAACAACGGCCAGCGCAGCTACATGCAGGCGCAGCTGAGCCGTCCCTTCCTGTCGCCGGGCGCCTTCATCACGCCCAGGATCCAGTTGCACACCAGCAACTACCAGGTGGACCGCCTGATGAGCAACGGCAGCCGCAATGCCTCGCGCACGCTGCCCACGGTCAGTGTGGACAGCGGCTTGGTGTTCGAGCGCGACACCACGCTGTTCGGCCGCCAGCTGCTGCAGACCTTCGAGCCGCGCGCCTTCTACACCTACACGCCCTACCGCGACCAGAGCTTTCTGCCGCTGTACGACACGGCGCGCAACGACTTCAACTTCGCGAGCATCTACTCCGAAAACGACTACAACGGCCAGGACCGCATTGCCGACAACCACCTGCTGACCCTGGGCGCGACCACACGCCTGATCGACGGGGCCACGGGCGCGGAGAAGGCGCGCTTCGGCATTGCGCAGCGCGTGCGTTTCTCCGACCAGAAGGTCATCCTGCCCGGCGAGGTGCCTGCCACCAGCCGGCTGTCCGACGTGCTGCTGGGTGCGGCCATCAACTGGACCGATGCCTGGTCCACCGAAGGCACGACCCAGTACAACCGCGACCTGAACCGCCCGGTGCGCACCACCTTCGGCGCGCGCTACAGCCCCAGCTCCTACCGCACGGTGAACGTGGCCTACCGTACCCAGTACGACACCGTGGCACGCACCGATGCCAGCAAGCTGGTCGATGTGGGCTGGCAATGGCCCATCAACGACCTCTGGGGCGACAAGGGCCGTGACCTGGGGGCCGGCCGTGGCCAGGGCGGCGGCCGCTGGTACACGGTGGGCCGGCTGAACTACAGCCTGAAGGACCGCAAGCTCGTCGATACCGTGGTCGGGCTGGAGTACGACGGCTGCTGCTGGATTGGCCGCGTGGTGCTGGAGCGCCTGCAAAGCTCCATCACCCAGTCCAACACCCGGCTGCTGTTCCAGATCGAGTTCGTAGGCTTCTCGCGGCTGAGCCTGGGTGCCGACCCGCAGCGCAGCCTCAAGCAGAATGTGCCGCGCTACCAGTACCTGCGCGAGTCGGTGACGCCGCCCAGCCGCTTCACCAATTACGATTAGAGCCAAGGCTCCAAACACGCTTTTTGCAAGGCATCTCTCCCATGCGTTTTCTTTCCCAGACCCATTGCTGCGCAGCGGCCGCTGTGGCGCTGGCCTTGCTGGCCACCACAGCCCAGGCGCAAGGCCTGCGTGTTCCGGGCCAGTCCAGGGCGCCCCAGGCCGGCGATGCCTCCGTCTCGCGCGCGCTGGACGCCACCAACCAGCCCTTGTCGCGTGATCGCGGCAGCAATGCCGGCGTGCGCTCGGCCGACTACATCGTGGCCGTGGTCAACTCCGAGCCCGTGACCAACAACGAGGTGCGGGCCCGCATGGCGCGCGTGGCGCAGAACATTGCCGAGCAGGGCGGCCAGATGCCGCCCGAGGCGCTGCTGGCCCGCGAGGTGCTGGAGCGGCTGATCGTGGAAAAGGCCCAGCTGCAGGAAGCCAAGGACACGGGCCTGCGCGTGGATGACTACGCCGTGGACCAGGCGCTGACCAATGTGGCGCGGCAAAACGGCCTGGACAAGGCCGGCCTGCAGTCACGCCTGCGGGCCGAGGGCGTGAACGAAAAGCAGTTCCGCGAAGAACTGCGCCGCCAGATCACGCTGCAGCGCCTGCGCGAGCGCGATGTGGACGGCCGCGTGCGCGTGACCGAAGCCGACATCGACCGCTACCTGGCCGAGCAGCGCAGCGGCGGCGCCGACAAGGCGCCGGCGGCCGTGAACCTGGGCCACATCCTGATCGCTGTGCGCGAGGATGCCAGCCCCGCCGAAGTGGCCGAGCGCGAAGCCCGCGCCAAGCAGGCCGCCGAGGCGGCCCGCACGCAGGGCGACTTCCTGGCCGTGGTCAAGGAGTTCTCCGATGTGCCCGACGGCCAGGGCGGCGGCGCCATGGGCATGCGCCCGCTGGACCGCTACCCCGAACTGTTCACCAAGGCCGTGGGCCAGACGCCGCAGGGCGGCATCGTCGGCCCCTTCCGTTCGGGCGCGGGCTTTCACGTGCTCAAGGTGCTGGAGAAGTCGCAGGCCGGCATGCCTTCCGTGGTCACGCAAAACCATGCGCGCCACATCCTGCTGCGCATCGGCGACCAGATGACCGAGGCCGATGCCGCCAAGCGCCTGGCCGACTACAAGCGCCGCGTGGACAGCGGCCAGGCCAGCTTCGAATCGCTGGCCCGCGAGTTCTCGCAGGACGGCAGCGCGCGCAACGGCGGCGATCTGGGCTGGGCCTCGCCCGGCCAGTTCGTGCCCGAGTTCGAGCAGGTGCTCAATGCGCTGCAGCCCGGGCAGGTCAGCGACCCGCTGGTCTCGCGCTTCGGTGTGCACCTGATCCAGCTCATCGAGCGCCGCCAGGCCGCGCTGACGCCGCGCGAGCAGCGCGACATGGTGCGCAACGTGGTGCGCGAGCGCAAGCTCGAAACCGACTACCAGACCTGGCTGCAGGAGCTGCGTGGCCGCGCCTACGTCGAGTACCGCGAGCCCCCGCAATAAGACACCCCCCAAGCAGCCATGGCTGCGGCAGTCCACAATGGAAGGCGGTGCCATGGCGCACCGCCTTGCTTTTTCTATGAAACACATTCCTCGCAAACGCTTCGGCCAGAACTTCCTGACCGATGGCGGCATCATCGACGGCATCGTGCGTGCCATCGATCCCCGGCCGGGCCAGTCCATGGTCGAGATCGGTCCGGGCCTGATGGCCCTGACCCAGCCCCTGGTCGAGCGCCTGGGCCGGCTCACCGTGATCGAACTGGATCGCGACCTGGCCGTGCGCCTGCGCCTGCACGAGCAGCTCGACGTGGTCGAGTCCGACGTGCTCAAGGTGGACTTTCGCGCCATCGCTGCGCGCCTGGGCGTGCCCAAGCTGCGCATTGCGGGCAACCTGCCCTACAACATCTCCAGCCCCATCCTCTTTCACCTGCTCGAGCAGGTGGACGTGGTCGAGGACCAGCACTTCATGCTGCAAAAGGAGGTCATCGACCGCATGGTGGCCTCTCCGGCCACGGCCGCCTATGGGCGGCTGACGGTCATGCTGCAGTGGCGCTATGCGATGGAGAGCGTGCTGTACGTGCCGCCCGAGAGCTTCAATCCGCCGCCCAAGGTGGACAGCGCCGTCGTGCGCATGGTCCCGCGCGAGGCGCCGGCGGCCCTGGACGCGAAGCTGCTGCAGGAGATGGTGCAGGTGGCCTTCAGCCAGCGGCGCAAGATCCTGCGCAACACGCTGGGGCGCTGGCTGGAAGCCAAGGGCTTTGACGGGGAGTTCGACCTGCAGCGCCGCGCCGAGGAAGTGCCGGTGTCCGAGTACGAGGCACTTGCAGCCCGGTTCACGCGCAGCTAGACGCAGGTGGCGCACGGCGCCAGCGCCCGCATGGGACGCTGGCGCCGTGCAATCAATGTGCGGCTCTTACAGGAAAGAGTAGAAGCAGCGGAACGGGATCTTGCGCTCGGCCCAGTACTCGGCCGCGTCGCGGAAGCTGTCCAGCAGCTGCTCGCGCACTTCCTTGTCGAACTTGGGCGTGGTCGGGATCTGGTCGAGCACGAGCACAAAGCCCGGCTGCGGGCCGGCCTTGTGGATGGGGTCGGTCAGGCAGTCGTAGAGCGCGTCGAAGTTCTTGCCGAAATGCGCGGGGAAGAAGAACTGCGTGGCCAGCAGCTCCAGGATGTCGGCCTTGGTCTGCGCATGGGCCAGGTTGGCATACAGGAAATGGCACCCCAGCGTCTCGGCCGCCTGTTGCAGATCCTCCACCCTGTAGGCGCGGATGGACTGCACGATGTTGGCGCGCACGTTCCGCAAAGGGGTGTCCGGGATCTTACGAAGTGGTGCATCCATCTCCGTGGCTCTTTCTCTAACGTGGATGTGGCCTGCGGGTACGGGCACGTGGCCTGCGGCGTCCCCGGGCTGTGGATGAAATGCAGACCCCTGCCAGCGCACTGCGTCGGACGCGGAGGGTCGAACTGGCTGCAAAGACTGGGTCGAGGTCATTCGATGATCTTGCGAAAGCTGCTGTAGTGGTCGCTGGTGTAGTAGCAGGCATCGGGCTGCTGTGGCTCTCCGCCGCAGACGATGCGGCGGGCTCCGCGGTCACGCGAGCCGGGCGTGCGCACCGTGTACTCACGGTAGTAGCCGCGCGACTGGCGCGGCAGGATGCGCTCGCGGTTGCCGAACACCGTGCCGTCCTTGTCGTGGGCAAAAGGCCCGCCGCGCAGGATCAGCGTATAGGTGGAACGGCCTTCGCGCGGCAGCTCTGACAGGGTGACGGTGGCCATGGCCGCCGTCGAATCCGCGCTCTCGGGCGCCGAGCGGCGCGCATCAGCGAGCGAGGGCGACAGCACAAAGGCGGCCCCGACGATGAGCGCTAGACCGGACTGGTACGCCTTGGCGGCGGCTGCCTTCAGCATCAACTACACCTTTCAGAAATCCAGGGAAGCCCTGAAATCTCGACCCGCTAGTGTGACGGAACACCCCTCAAAATGCAAGTTCTGCCTAAAAAACAGGCAGCTTGACCGAGGAAATGTCTGGGGATTGAACAGTGAGAAGGCAACTCTGCGCCTGAGTTGCCTTCCATTCAATGCAAATGCCGCCCGTTGTCTCAAAAACGCGCGCGGCCAAAACGAGGGACACCGAGCAAGGGCCGCCCCGCAGCGAGGGTGTCGTCCCCCTCCCGCGAAGCGAGAGAGGGCGCCGTGCACACGGGGGAAGCGGCGAAGCCGCTCAGGGGGTGCTTAACGGTTAGCGTTAGCGTCCGCCACCGTCAGCGCCGTCATGTTGACGATGCGGCGCACCGTCGTGCTCGGCGTGAGGATGTGCACGGGGCGGGCGGCGCCCAGCAGCACGGGGCCGATGGCAATGCCGCCGCCAGCGGCCTGCTTGAGCAGGTTGTAGCTGATGTTGGCCGCGTCGATGTTGGGCATGACCAGCAGGTTGGCATTGCCCAGCAGCGTGCTGTTGGGCATGAGCTGGGCGCGGGCCTTGCCGTCCAGGGCCACGTCGCCGTGCATCTCGCCGTCCACTTCCAGCCAGGGGGCCTGCTCGCGCAGCAGCTCCAGGGTCTGGCGCATCTTGACGGCGCTGGGCTGGTTGCTGGAGCCGTAGTTGGAGTGCGACAGCAGGGCGGCCTTGGGCTTGACGCCGAAGCGCATCATTTCCTCGGCGGCCATGATGGTGATCTCGGCCAGCTGCTCGGCCGTGGGGTCGTAGTTGACGTGGGTGTCCACCAGGAAGACCTGGCGGTCGGGCAGCAGCAGGCCGTTCATGCAGGCATAGGTCTGCACGCCGGCGCGGCGGCCGATCACCTGGTCCACGTACTGCAGGTGGTGCGATGTCTGGCCCCAGGTGCCGGTGATCAGGCCGTCCACTTCGCCCTTGTGCAGCAGCATGGAGCCGATCAGGGTCAGGCGGCGGCGCATCTCGATCCTGGCGATGGGCACGGTGATGCCCTTGCGCTCGGTCATGCGGTGGTAGGTCTGCCAGAAGTCGCGGTAGCGCTCGTCGTGCTCGACGTTGACCACGTCGTAGTCCTGGCCCTCCTTCAGGCGCAGGCCGAACTTCTCGATGCGCTGGGCAATGATGGCCGGGCGGCCGATCAGCGTGGGGCGCGCAATGCGCTCGTCCACCACGATCTGCGCGGCGCGCAGGATGCGCTCTTCCTCGCCTTCGGCATAGGCCACGCGCTTCTTGGTGGCCTTCTTGGCCGTGGCGAACAGCGGCTTCATCATCGTGCCCGAGGCGTAGACGAAGGTCTGCAGATGGGCGCGGTAGGCGTCCATGTCCTGGATCGGGCGCTGGGCCACGCCGCATTCGGCGGCAGCCTGGGCCACGGCCGAGGCGATCTTCATCATCAGGCGCGGATCGAAGGGCTTGGGGATCAGGTACTCAGGACCGAAGCTCAGCTGCTCGCCCACGTAGGCTGCCGCCACTTCCTCGCTCTGTTCGGCCTGGGCCAGTTCGGCGATGGCGTGGACGGTGGCGATTTCCATCTCGGTGGTGATGGTGGTCGCGCCGCAGTCCAGCGCACCGCGGAAGATGTACGGGAAGCACAGGACGTTGTTGACCTGGTTGGGATAGTCCGAGCGGCCCGTGGCGATGATGGCGTCGCTGCGCACGGCCTTGACGTCTTCGGGAACGATTTCGGGGTTGGGATTGGCCAGCGCGAAGATCACCGGGCGCGCGGCCATCTTGACCACCATGTCCTGCTTGAGCACGCCGCCAGCGGACAGGCCCAGGAAGACGTCGGCGCCTTCGATGACCTGGCCCAGGGTGCGCAGCTCGGTGGCGCGTGCGAACTGGGCCTTGTCCTCGTCCATCAGTTCGGTGCGGCCTTCGTAGACCACGCCGGCCAGGTCGGTGACGAACACGTTCTCCCGGCGCAGGCCGACCTTGAGCAGCAGGTTCAGGCAGGCCAGGGCAGCGGCGCCCGCGCCCGAGGCGACGAGCCGGACCTCCTCGATCTTCTTGCCCGCGACCTTGAGCGCGTTGACCATGGCCGCAGCCACGGTGATGGCCGTGCCGTGCTGGTCATCGTGGAAGACGGGGATCTTCAGGCGGCGGCGCAGTTCGCGCTCCACGAAGAAGCACTCGGGCGCCTTGATGTCTTCCAGGTTGATGGCGCCGAAGGTGGGCTCCAGCGCGGCGATCACGTCGACCAGCTTTTGCGGGTCCTTCTCGTTGATCTCGATGTCGAAGACGTCCACGCCCGCGAACTTCTTGAACAGGACGGCCTTGCCTTCCATCACCGGCTTGGAGGCCAGCGCGCCGATGTCGCCCAGTCCCAGCACGGCCGTGCCGTTGGAGATCACGGCCACCAGGTTGCCGCGCGCCGTGTACTTGAAGGCGGCGGCCGGGTCCTTGACGATCTCTTCGCAGGGCGCTGCCACGCCGGGCGAGTAGGCCAGGGCCAGGTCATGCTGGTTGGCCATGGGCTTGGTCGGCACGATGGTCAACTTGCCGGGCTTGGGAAACTCGTGGTATTCGAGTGCGGCACGGCGCAGCTGGGCACGTTTATCGGAAGGGGTCGGGGCCGTGTTGTCGGACATCAAGCGTCTCCAGCGAAGGCATGGCCAACGCACGCGCGGATCAGCCCGCGTGCCGTCGGCCGAGGTAGGGGGGAACCGATTGTAGGCCGACAGGCAATAGCCGGGCCCTGCTGTGAAACTGTTGTGATGCCTGGTTGCCCAATGTCCTGCGGCGGCGGCGGTCTTTGCTTGCGCGGCGCCGCAAAGCCGGGCAATCAGATGGCGTCCATCAGATGGCGTCCAGCGGAAACACCGGGCGGCTGACCCGGGCGAACGGAAAGCGCGAATAGTCCGAGGTGGTCACGCCGGGGCTGTCGCACTCGACCAGGCCGGCCGACAGCGGCACGAAGACGGGCCGGCAGTACATGCGCGACTTGAGCAGCACGAAGCGAAAGCGCGTCGGGTCCATGCCCACGCAGTGGAACACGCCCAGGTCCCAGGGCTCGTGCGTCTGCTCGGTGATCACGATCTGCGCTGCGCCCGTGTCCAGGCAGACCGTGCGGCCCATGTGGCAGCGCTGGCCGGTGTAGATGGGGCCGCTGACCGTGTAGGCGCCGTCGCTGACGGCGCGCACCGTGCCGCGCAGCCGCAGCGGCTGCTTGTGCAGGCCGATGCGTTCCAGCGAGACCTTGTTGCCCAGCGCGATCTCCACCTCGGCGCCTTCGCCGGCCGCCGTGAGCGAGGCAACCGCTTCGGGGTCGCACAGCGGGCCCACGGCAATGCCTGACAGGCCCAGCTCCAGCGCGGTCTGCAGCACGTCCATGGTGTCGCAGGTGCCGCCGGACATGCAGTTGTCGCCATGGTCGAGCAGCAGCACGGGGCGGTCGGCTCCCTCGGCCAGGGCCTGGGCGCGGCGCAGCGAATCGGCCAGCGGCTCGCTGCGGTAGACGAAGTCGGCGCGGCGCTGCCAGATCCGGGCGGCCAGCGCGTCCACGCTCGCCTGGGTGGCCGCGCGCTCGTCGGTCCTGCAGGTGGCGACCACGCTCACGCAGGGCGCGGCGATGTCGGCCAGCGAGAAGCCGCCGAACACCGAGACCGCGGGCAGGCCCTCCGCTTCCAGGGCGCGCGCTGCGTTCACGGCGTCCAGCATGGGGCCGTCCAGCGTGGTGCTGCGCAGCGTGTGGCTCATCAGGGGCAGGCGGTGCCAGCACACGGCGTAGCGCGCGCGGCCGGCCAGCATGTCCAGCAGCAGCCGGCCCGCATGCTCGCCGGTCTCGTACATGTCGATGTGCGGATAGGTCTTGAAGCCCACCATCACATCGGCATTGCCCACCATTTTTTCGGTGATGTTGCCGTGCAGGTCCAGCGCCACGCCAACGGGCACGCCGGGTGCGGCGGCGCGCACGCGTTCGAGCAGGTCGCCTTCGCCGTCGGCGCTGTTCTCGGCCACCATGGCGCCGTGCAGGTCCAGCAAGATGGCATCGCAGCCCGGCGCGGCCGCCACGATGCGGTGCGTGAGTTCGTCATAGGCGGCCGCATGCACGGGGCCGCTGGGATTGGAGGTGGCCGATACCGGCGTGACCAGGGTGGCGCCCGCCGCCTCGGCCAGGTCGATGAAGGCGGCCATGGCCGTGCGCATGCCCTTGTTGGCCGAATAGGCCGCCTCGCCATAGGTGGGCGCAAACGCCTCGATGGGCGTGGGCACTGGCGAGAAGGTATTGGTCTCGTGGTTGAGCCGGGCGATCAGGATCTTCATGCCGGCACCCCGCCGTCCGCTGCCTGCACCACGCCCGCAGCCGCCAGCATGGCGCGCAGCAGCACGTTGCAGCCGGCCTCCAGGTGGGCGGGCTCGGCATCCTCGATCTCGTTGTGGCTGATGCCGTCGGCGCAGGGCACGAAGATCATGGCGGCAGGCGCCACGCGCGCCAGGTAGACGGCATCGTGGCCCGCGCCGCTGACCACGTCCATGGCGCTGTAGCCCAGGTCGGCCGCATTGGCGCGCACGGCCTCCACCAGGTGCGGCGTGAAGGGCTGGGGCGGGAAGTAGACGACCTGCTCCACGCCAACGGTCACGCCATGCGCGGCCGCAATGCGCTCGCAGGCCGCGCGCAGTGCGGCATCCATGTCCAGCAACTGGCCGTCGTCCGGCGCGCGCAGGTCCACGCTGAGCTTGACGCCGCCCGGGATCACGTTGCGCGAGTTGGGAAACACCTCCAGCGATCCCACGGTGCCGCGCGCATGCGGCAGGCGGTCCAGGGCGATGCGGTTGACCTCGGCCACGAGGTCGCTGGCGGCCAGCAGGGCGTCGCGGCGCAGCTCCATGGGCGTGGGGCCGGCATGGGCCTCCATGCCCTGCACGCTGACGTCGTACCAGCGCTGGCCCAGCGCGGCGCTGACCACGCCGATCACGCGTTCATGGTTTTCCAGCACCGGGCCCTGCTCGATATGGGCCTCGAAATACGCGCCCACCGCAGGCGCCGGGCCGGCCGGCCCGGCATAGCCGATGGCGCGCAGCGCCTCGTCCACGCTCACGCCCTGGGCATCGCGCTGGGCCAGCGCATGCTCCAGCGTGAAGGCATTGACGAACACGCCCGAGCCCATCATCACGGGCACGAAGCGCGAGCCTTCCTCGTTGGTCCACACGGCCACTTCCAACGGGGCGCGCGTGCGCACGCCGCCATCGCCCAGCGTGCGCAGCACCTCCAGCCCGGCCAGCACGCCGTAGTTGCCGTCGAACTTGCCGCCCGTGGGCTGGGTGTCGATGTGGCTGCCCGTCATCACGGGCGGCAGCGCATCGTCCAGGCCTGCGCGGCGCGCGAAGATGTTGCCGATGGCATCGACGCGGATGCTGCAGCCGGCCTCGCGCGCCCACTGCACGAAGAGATCGCGCCCCTGGCGGTCCAGGTCCGTCAGCGCCAGGCGGCACACGCCGCCCTTGGGTGTGGCGCCTATGCGCGCCAGGTCCATCAGCGATTGCCACAGGCGGGCGCCGTCGGTGCGCAGCCCGGCCGCAACGGTGGCGGCTGCAAGAGGGGTACTGAGATCCATGAATGACTCCTGGGAATGCGAAAGGCGGTGGATCAGGCGATCCCTACACCGAGATACCGGTCCTTGATGGCGTCATCGGCCAGGAAAGCGGCATTGCCTGCCTCGTGCGCAATCGCACCCTGTTCGATGATGTAGTGGCGGTCGGCCAGCTGGGTGCAGACCTCCAGGTTCTGCTCCACCAGCAAGATCGCCACGCCAGCGGCCTTGATGGTCTTGAGCTGGGCCACGATCTCCTCCACGATCACGGGCGCCAGGCCCTCGACGGGCTCGTCCAGCATGAGCAGGCGCGGCGCGTTCATCAGGGCGCGGCCTATGGCCAGCATCTGCTGCTCGCCGCCCGACAGCTGGCCGCCGCCGTTGCCGCGCCGCTCCTTGAGGCGCGGGAAGATGCGGTAGATGTCGGCCAGTTGCCAGGGCGAGCGCTTGCGCTGGCCCAGCAGCAGGTTCTCCTCCACCGTGAGCAGCTTGAAGATGCCGCGGTGCTCGGGCACCAGGCAGATGCCGCGCTGGGCCACCTGGTGCGTGGCCAGCCGGTGCACGGGCTCGCCGCCGAAGCGGATCTGCCCCTGCGAGGGCTGCATCACGCCTGCGATGGACTTGAGCGTGGTGGTCTTGCCCGCGCCGTTGCGGCCCAGCAGCGTGACCAGCTCGCCGTCCTGCACCTGCAGCGACACGCCCTGCAGCACATGGCTCTTGCCGTAGTGGGCGTGTATGCCCTCGACCGAAAGCAGGGGACCGCTCATGCCTTTCCTCCCGTGATCATGTTGCCCAGATAGGCGCTGCGAACGCGCTCGTCGGCGCGGATCTCGTGGGGCAGTCCTTCGGCCAGCACGCGGCCCTGCTGCATGACGGTGATGGTGTCGGAGATGTCCATGACGATGTTCATGTTGTGCTCGATGAGCACCACGGTGTGCTCATCCCTGAGGCCCTGGATCAGGCGCTTCATCTCGTCCAGGTCATCGATGCCCATGCCCGAGGTCGGCTCGTCCAGGAAGATGGCCTTGGGCCGCGCGGCCAGGGCCATGCCCACCTCCAGCCGCCGCTGCTGGCCGTGCGAGAGGTTGCCGGCCGGCGTGTCCGCATGGCGCTCCAGACCCAGGCGCGAGAGCACGCTGGCCACGGTGTCGGCCAGGGCGCGAGCACCCACGGGCGCGTTCCAGCAGTCCAGCGCCCTGGCGGGCGCCACGCC
This sequence comes from Delftia sp. WSY_7, assembly GCF_043104845.1. Taxonomy (NCBI): domain Bacteria; kingdom Pseudomonadati; phylum Pseudomonadota; class Betaproteobacteria; order Burkholderiales; family Comamonadaceae; genus Delftia; species Delftia sp. WSY_7. Next base: position 92,913 of record NZ_JBICLB010000025.1, read on the forward strand.
CTGGGCGGCCAGGCGCAGGTTCTCGCGCACGGGCAGGGTCAGGAACAGGCTGGTGACCTGAAAGGACCGTGCCATGCCACGCCGCACGCGGCGGTGGTCGGGCTCGCGCGTCACGTCGTGGCCGTCGAAGACGATGCGCCCGCCGCTCACGCTCTTGGTGCCCGTGAGCATGTGGAACAGCGTGGTCTTGCCCGCGCCGTTGGGGCCGATCACCGAGTGCACGGTATGGGCGCGCACCTTGAGGTCCACGCCGCCCAGGGCGACGAACTTGTCATAGCGCTTCTCGACGCCCACGGCCTCGAGCAGGATGGGAGATGCTGCGGCGCTCATGCCTGGCCTCCTTTGGTTTCTGCAGCGGCCGCCGCGGCATCTGCCGGCCCTTTGCGGCGCACCAGGGCCCACAGGCTCTCGCCCAGGCCCCACAGGCCGCGCTGCAGGCCCAGGCTCACGATCATCAGCACCACGCCCAGCAGCAGCAGCCAGCGCGGCCACAGCGTGGACAGCCAGTCGCCCAGCAGCACGTAGAAGGCCGCGCCCAGCACCGAGGCCAGCAGGTTGCCCGTGCCGCCGATCACGGTCATCACCAGGATCATTTCGCTGGTGTGGTACTCGGCATTGGACAGCGGGGCGATGCCCGTCATCATGGCGTGCAGCGCGCCGGCCAGGCCCGTGACTGCGCCCGAGATCACGAAGGCCTGCAGCTTCAGCAGCCTCAGGTCGTAGCCCACGGCGGCGGCGCGCTCCTCGTTGTCGCGCACGGCCAGCAGCGTGCGGCCGAACATGGAGTCGCAGACGCGGCGCAGCAGCCAGAACACCACCAGAAAGAGCACGGCCACAAAGCCGTAGTACTGCCAGGGCGTGGCCAGCGGCCACAGCGTCTGGCCGGCCACCGCGAGGGCGGGGCGGGGCACATCGAGCAGGCCGTTGTCGCCGCCGGTGATGTCCGTGGCCGAGTAGGCGATGAAGTAGAACATCTGCGCAAACGCCAGGGTGAGCATCACGAAATAGGTGCCGCGCTGGCGTATGGCCACCCAGCCGACGATGGCCGCGCCCACGGCGCCCATGGCGGTGGCGGCCAGCAGGGCCAGCGGCATGGGCAGGGGCCAGCGTGTCAGCAGCAGGGCGATGGTGTAGCTGCCCAGCCCGAAGAAGATGCCCTGCCCGAAGGACAGCAGCCCCGTGTAGCCCAGCAGCAGATTGCAGCCCATGGCCGCGAGGCCGAAGATCAGCACTTCGCTGGCCAGCGAGCCCGACTGCATGCACAGCGGCATGGCCACCACGATGGCCAGCGCGAGAAGGAGATGGGAATGCCTGGTCATGGTCTTCATCCTTTGCGGCCCAGCAGGCCATGGGGTCGCAGCAGCAGCACGGCGGCCATGGCCACGTAGATCATCAGGCGCGCGCCCTCGGGCCACAGCGTGCTCATCACGCTTTGCACGATGCCGATCAGCAGGCCGCCGACCAGTGCGCCGCCGAAGCTGCCCAGCCCGCCCACGACCACGATCACGAAGGCCACGCCCAGCGCCTCCACGCCCATGAAGGGCTCTGCGCCGCGTATGGGCGCGGCCAGCACGCCGGCCAGCGCCGCCGTGGCTGCGCCCAGCGCGAACACCAGGCTGAAGATGCGCAGCACGTTCACGCCCAGCAGGGACACCATCTCGGTCGATTCGCTGCCCGCGCGCACCGCGCTGCCCAGCCGCGTGCCTTCCAGCAGCCACCACAGCAGCACGGCCAGCACGGCGGTGAAGCCGATCACGAACAGCCGGTACTTGGGATAGACGAAGCTGCCCCACATCACCACGCCCTGCAGCAGATCGGGCACGGCCACGCTGTCGCCCAGCGGGCCCCATTGCACGATCACCAGCTCCTGCACCACCAGGGCCAGGCCCACGGTGACGATGATGTGGAACTCATGCGCCTTGGCATACACATGGCGCAGCATGAGCTTTTCCACCAGCCAGCCCAGCGCGCCCACGGCCAGCGGCACCACGATCAGGGACAGCCAGAAGCTCATGCCCCAGCGCGTCATCTGGTAGCAGAAATAGGCGCCCAGCAGGTAGAAGGCACCGTGCGCGAAATTCACGAAACGCAGCAGGCCGAAAACGATGGACAGGCCCACGGCCAACAGGAAATACAGCATGCCTATGCCGATCCCGTTGATGGTCTGAAGCAGATAGATGCTCATACAGGGTCCGAAACGATGGACGAAGGAGGCGAAGTGCCCGGTGGCTCTGAAGCACGCCGGTCATGGTGCTGTGCCTATGAAACTGGCGCAGCCTAAGTGAGGGACACCGAGGAAGGGCCGCCCCGCACCGAGGGTGTCGTCCCCCTCCCGCGAAGCGAGAGAGGGGGAAGGCGCGCAGCGCCTCAGGGGGAGCTCTAAACCAGCTTGCAGCCGGTCTGGTCTACGGGCAGGAAGGACTTGCCGGAGCTGACCACATCCACGTAGTCGTCCTTGTTCTTCATCTTGGACTTGGCCTTGCCCTTGAGCAGGTAGTAGTTCTTGAGCACCTGGTGGTCTGCCTTGCGCACCTCTTCCTCGCCCGTCAGGCCCTGGTACTTCATGCCTTCCAGCGCGGCGACCACGGCCTTGGGGTCGACCGTGCCGGCCTTGACGATGGCATCGATCATCAGCTTGGTGCAGATGTAGTGGCCGGCCAGGCTGTAGTTGGGATTGGCCTTGAACTTGTCGTTGCAGCGCTGCACCAGATCACGGTTGAGCGGCGTGTCCACCGTGTGCCAGTACTGGGCGCCGAAGTACACGCCGTCGCACAGGTCGGCGCCCAGCGACTCGAACTGCTCCAGCCCCGAGGCCCAGGCGATCAGGATGGTCATGTTCTTGTTCATGCCGAAGCTGATGGCCTGGCGCAGCGTGTCCGAGGACTGGGCGCCGAAGTTCAGCAGCAGCAGCACGTCGGGCTTGGCCGCCACGGCATTCGTCAGGTAGCCGCTGAACTCCTTTTCGGTCAGCGAGTGGTAGCTGTTGCCCACATGCTCGATGCCCTTTTCCTTGAAGATGTTCTTGGCCGCCGTGAGCAGGCCGTCGCCGAACACGTACTGCGGCGTGATGGTGTACCAGCGCTTGGCCTTGGGCAGGGATTCGATCAGCGGGCGCACGGTCTGCTCGATGGCGCCGAAGGTGGGTGCCGACCAGCGGAAGGTGGCGCTGTTGCAGTCCTTGCCCGTGATCTCGTCGGCGCCTGCGGTGGTGATGAAGATGCCGCCGGCCTTCTCGGCCTCCTTGCCCATGGCCAGCGCCTCCGACGACAGGATGCCGCCTGCGAAAAAGCGCGTGCCCTGCTGCTGCGAAGACTCCTGCAGCTTGCGCACGGCCGTGGCGGGCTTGCCCTCGGTGTCCAGCACGGTGTAGGCCAGCGGGCGGCCCAGCGCCTTGCCGTATTGCTCTATGGCCAGCTTCATGCCCAGGTCCGCGTACTTGCCGTTGGCCGCGAAGGCGCCCGACATGGGCACGGGGCAGGCGAACTGGATGCTGTCCTTGGACTGCGCCCAGACGCTGCGGCCCAGGCCCAGCGATGCGGGCAATGCGCCCAGTGCCGAGAGTTGCAGGAGGTGACGACGTTGCATGGGATCTCCGTGATGGGGACTGAAGGCGCTGCGGCCCGGGTACGCTTTTCAGAGCAAGTTGCATGCCAGTCGAAACGGGTGCGTGCAGGCTCCTTGATTCATATTTATAGTGATAAATAGAAGGAATAGGGCGCGTGCTAACCCTAGGCGCAAACGCCCACGCGCCATGGCGGTGCATACTGCACCAAACCCGTATGCAGACTGGGCGCGGACACGATCCGGTGCCCTTCCGGAGAACACAACAATGGCTACACCCAAGTCGGCCCCCCTGGCGATCCGGCAGCTTAAGCGCCCGGATCTGGTGGCCCAGGAGATCAAGCGCCTGATCACCGAAAAGAACCTCAGCCCCGGCGACCGCCTGCCGCGCGAAAGCGAGCTGCAGTCCCAGTTCCAGGTCAGCAAGGGAACGATCCGCGAGGCTCTCAAGTCGCTGGAAGTGCAGGGGCTGATCACCATCTCCACGGGCCCTTCGGGCGGGGGCATGGTCGTGGAGGTGCCGCTGGACCGCACGCTGCAGTTCATGCAGAACTACCTGTTCTTCCAGGAGGTGACCATCGACGACATCTACACGGTGCGCCAGATGCTGGAGCCCGAGCTGGCGGCAGGCGCCGTGCCCCATCTGACCGAGGCCGATTTCGAGGCCCTGGAGCACAGCATCGCCTGCTGCGATCCCACGCAAAGCAGCGACGACCTGGTGAGCCAGCGGCGCGAGGACGTGAACTTCCACGACATCCTGGCGGCCGCCAACCCCAACCCGTTCCTGCGCTTCACCTGCGAGCTGATCAACGAGATGATCCGCCAGCTCATCGTCTTCGCCAACCGTACTCCGCAGGCCGAGCACCGGCGCTTCGGCGAGGCCAATGCGCAGTTCCACCGCAGCATCGTGCAGGCCGCGCGCGAGCGCGATGCTGCGAAGGTGCGCGCATTGATGCAGGAGCACATGCGCGATGCGGCCAGCAGCGTCAAGCGGATGAAGGGCCGCATCCAGGGCCGGCTCATCCTCGATGCCGACAGCCTGCGCAGCCCGCGTCCGCGACGCGCCGTGCAGCCGGTGGAAAAGGCCGCAGCGACAGCGCCAGGGACTGCGTCAAAAACAACGGCAAGGGCGAGCGCAATGGCCACCGCGAAGGCCCCGGCAAAGGCCCCCGCAAAAACCATCCCAAAGGCCTCCGCAAAGACGGCTGCGAAGGCTCCGGCAAAGTCGCCTGCGAAGGCCACGTCCGCGCGTTCCGCTGCCGCACGCAAGCGCGCGGCCTCCTGAGCTGTCCCGCACCGGTCATCGGCGCTCCACGCCGCGCGTTTCGCGCTGCCCGCTGCTGGTATGCTGCCGCGCGCTTGGCCTTCACGCATTCCCCTCACGAGACAACAGCATGAGACAAACCCCTTTCGCATCCTCCCGCACCCCGGTGCGCCGCGCAGCCCTGTGGCACGCCCTGGCCGGCGGCCTGGCGCTGGCGGCCACGCTGGCGGTGCCCCTCGCCCATGCCCAGGGCGCAGGCAGCTATCCGTCCAAGACCATTCGCCTGGTCGTGCCCTTCGCACCCGGTGGCTCCACCGACATCCTGGGCCGCCTGCTGGCGCAAAAGCTGGGCGAGAGCATGCACACCACGGTGGTAGTGGACAACAAGCCCGGTGCCAACGGCACCATCGGCTGCGACCTGGTGGCCAAGGCGCCGGCCGACGGCTACACCGTGGTGCTGGGCGACGTGGGCTGCATGGCCATGGCCAAGGGCCTGTATACCAAGCTGCCCTATGACCCGCTGCGCGACTTCGCGCCCATCAGCCTGGTGGCGCGCAGCCCGCTGGTGCTCACCGTGGGCGCGCAAAGCCCGTTCCACTCGCTCAAGGAGCTGACGGCGGCGGCCCAGGCCCAGCCCGGCAAGCTCAACTACCCCTCGTCGGGCACGGGCGGACCCAACCATCTGGGCGCCGAGCTGTATGCCATGCAGGCCAAGGTCAAGATCGGCCACGTGCCCTACAAGGGCAGCGCGCCTTCGGTGGTGTCGCTGGCCGCCGGCGAGACCGACTTCGGCTTTCTCACGGCCGTGACCATTGCCGCGCAGCTCAAGGCCGGCAAGGTGCGCGCGCTGGCCGTGGCCCACAACGAACGCCTGCAGTCCATGCCCGACGTGCCCACCATGTCGGAGGCCGGCCTCAAGGACTTCACGGCCGATGCCTGGTTCCTCGCGGCCGTGCCCGCAGGCACGCCCAAGCCCATCGTGGACCGGCTCTACGCCGAGATCGCCAAGGCCCTGCCCGCGCCCGAGGTCAAGGAAAAGCTGGACGCCATGGGCGTGCTGCCCTCGGGCCTCAAGCCCGATGCCTCGGCCCAGTTCCTGCGCGTGGAAGTGGACAAGTGGCGCGATGTGATCAAGAACGCGGGCATCACGCTGGACTGATTTCGCAGCCTTGCCGTTGCCATGCAAAAAGCCCCTGCGGCCTCACGGCCCAGGGGCTTTTCTCATGTGCCGGAGATGCTCAGTTCGTTTCGGTCAGGGCATCGCCCAGGGCGCTGACCAGCCGCTCGATCTCGGCCTTCTCGCTGATGAAGGGCGGCGCGATCTGGATGGTGTCGCCGCCGTAGCGCACGTAAAAGCCCTTGTCCCAGCACTTCATGGCGATCTCGTAGGGACGGCGGGCCGGCTCGCCGGGCAGCGACTCGATGGTGAAGCCCGCAGCCAGGCCGAAGTTGCGGATGTCGGCCACATGCTTTGCTCCCTTGAGGCTGTGCACGGCCTGCTCGAAGAACGGGGCCAGCGCGCGCACGCGGCCCGGGCCGTCCTCGCGCTGCAGCAGGTCCAGCGCGGCCACGCCCGCTGCGCAGGCAATGGGGTGGGCCGAGTAGGTATAGCCGTGCGGGAACTCCAGCATGTACTCGGGGCCGCCCGCTGCCATGAAGGTGTCGTAGATCTCCTTGCTGGCCACCACGGCGCCCAGGGGCTGGGCGCCATTGGTCACCTGCTTGGCGATGTTCATGATGTCGGGCGTGACGCCGAAGGCCTCGGCCCCCGTCATGGCGCCGCAGCGGCCGAAGCCCGTGATGACCTCGTCGAAGATCAGCAGGATGTTGTTCTGCGTGCAGATCTCGCGCAGGCGCTGCAGGTAGCCGGCCGGCGGAATCACCACGCCGGCCGAGCCCGAGAAGGGCTCGACGATGACGGCTGCGATGTTGCTGGCGTCATGCAGGGCGATCAGGTCCAGCAGCCGGTCGGCCAGCGCGCGGCCATCGGTGGCAGGCATGCCTTTGTGGAAGGACCCCAGCGCCGGCTGCGTGTGCGGCAGGTGGTCGGCCTCCACGCCCTGGCCGAAGGTCTTGCGGTTGCCCACCATGCCGCCGACGGAGATGCCGCCGAAGTTCACGCCGTGGTAGCCCTTCTCGCGCCCGATCAGCCGGGTCTTGCCGCCCTGGCCCTTGGCGCGCCAGTAGGCGCGTGCCATCTTCAGCGCCGTGTCGGCGGCTTCCGAGCCCGAGCCCGTGAAGAACACATGGTCCAGGCCTGCGGGCGTCAGCTCCTTGATCTTGTTGGCCAGCGCGAACGAGGCCGGGTGGCCGAACTGGAAGGCCGGCGCATAGTCCAGCTGCTGGGCCGCGCGGCCGATGGCTTCGGCGATCTCGCGGCGGCCATGGCCCAGGCCCGAGCACCACAGGCCCGACAGGCCGTCGAAGATCTTGCGGCCGTCGGCATCGGTGTAGTAGGCGCCCTGGGCGCTGGTGATCATGCGCGGGCGCGCCTTGAACTCGCGGTTGCCGGTGAAGGGCATCCAGTGGGCCTCGAGCCAGGCGGCATCGGTGCGCGTGGCGGGGGCGGCGCTTTGTTCGGTGGGAACCAGGGTCATGGCGATCTCCTCGAGCCTAGGGAAGAAATGTGGATCGACCCATTGTGAGCGCGCTGTTTGATTTCGCGAAGAGCACGATATCGAGGTTTACTTGCATATTTCTGCAAGTGACCAAGCGCCTGCCGGTCGCGGCATGGCGTGCGCGCATTGGGGGAATCCGTCGCCACTGCCGCCCCGTGGCTCCCCTATAGTGGCTCCCCTGTAGCGGTGGCCATGTCCGGCAAGCACACCGGGAGGCGAATGGCGATGGCGGAATTTTCTCTGGAGACCCCTGCGAGCCGCCGGGCACGCGATGGCCGTGCGCGTGCGGCGCTGGGCCAGCTGGGCGACATGGATCTGCGCCTGCTGCGCGTGTTCAAGGCCGTGGTCGAGTGCGGCGGCATGTCGGCTGCCGAGCTGGAACTGAACATCGGCAGCTCCACGCTGAGCCGCCACATGAAGGACCTGGAAGAGCGCCTGGGCCTGACGCTGTGCCGGCGCGGGCGCGCCGGCTTCGCGCTCACGCCCGAAGGCCACCGCATCTACGAGGCCACGCTGCAGCTGCTGGGCGGCGTGGAGGGGTTTCTGGGCCAGGTGGACGACATCCATGGCCGGCTGGCCGGCACGCTGGACGTGGCGCTGTTCGACAAGACCGTGGGCAATCCGCAGTCACGCATTCCCGAGGCGATAGGCCTGCTGCACGATCAGGCGCCGCAACTGCACCTGCGGCTGCACGTGGCCTCGATACAGGCCATCGAGCGCGGACTGATGGAGGGGCGCTGGCAGGTGGGCGTGCTGCCCTCTGCACCCAGTTCGGGCGCGCTGGACAGTGCCCGGTTGTTCGGCGAGCGCATGCAGCTGTACTGCGCTCCCGGCCATCCGCTGCATGGCGCCGACCATGGCGGGCTGGACTGGGACAGCCTGGGCGCACATGCCTTTGCAGGCCTGGGCTACCAGTCACCCAATATGGCGCTCAGCCACCAGGCCGGCCTGCAGCGCCAGGCCACGGGTTTTGACCAGGAGGCCATTGCCATGCTGGTGCGCTCGGGCCGCTACCTGGGATTTCTGCCCGACCACTATGCACAGGCCATGGAGGGCCAGGGTCTGCTGCAGGCCGTGGCCCCCCACCGGTTCTTCTATCTCTGTGATTTCTTCGCGGTCTGGCGCAGTGCCGTGGTGCCTGGGCGTGCAGCCCGTGTGTTCATCGACGCGCTGCTGGGCGTGCACCGTGAATGAACGGCTTTGCCACAGCCTTGGCAAGAGGAAAATCACAGGTTTGCGAAGAGGCTATACACAGCTTTTCACACAGCTTGTGCACATATTTTCCAGCGTATGCGCTTGACAATGTTTGGCATTGTGACCGGCGCCGGGGCTTCAGTCCGCCCCGATGCGGTCGAAAGGCATGTATGGATTCCGTGCCGGCCATGGGCCGCACGGGCAGCGCCTTGATACCAACGATTTCGCATTTCCCGGGTTCTTGCCACCATGCGCCGCCATGTCCACCTCTCTTGCCGCCACGGCAGGGCCGGGTTTCAGCCCGTGCCGCCATCGACCATCCTTGCCAGGGTTTCGGTCAGCCAATTGCCGAATGAGGCGTCCGCGCTGAAGGACCGCAGGGGCGTGGGCATGTTCGTGCTCCTGGCGGGTTCAGGCCGCAGCCGCAGTGGCTGCTGCAGGCGACGCCGTGCCGGCGCCCGCGTCGGCACGGCGGCGCAGGCCGCGCTCCCACAGCTTTTCATGGAAGAAGAAGGCCACGGCCTGCACCGTGGGCTCCAGCAGGCTGAGCGTCAGCGCGGCCCAGAGATTGCGGGTCACGGCATAGGCCACGGCCGCTGCCACGGTGACATGGATGACGTAGTAGCTGGCGGTCTTCAACAGCGTGCGACGGTGGTGGTGAAGGGTCTGGCGGATGCGGCTCATGGGGCTCTCCTCGGGATGAGACTCCATGCTAGGTGTGCGAAATAGTTATGGCCAATCGAAAATGATCATCAAAGTTATAAACACTATCGATGGCCGGCGGTTGCGTGCTGCGGCCTTGTGCCATGCGGGGGGCGCGCCATGAGCTGGGACCAGATTTTCGTGCTCGGCTGGGCGCCGCATCCGCAGTGGTTCCAGTGGCTGCATCCGGGCCTGGTGACGCTGTCGGTGCTGGTGGCCGTGGCCACGTCGGTGATGGCCATGCAGATTGCCGGGCTGGCGCGCGATGCCGCGTCGCCGCGCATACGCCGCGTGGGCGTGCTCACGGGCGCCTTCTGCCTGGGCGCGGGCATCTGGGCCATGCACTTCATCGGCATGCTGGCCTTCGTGCCCTGCACCTTTGGCGACTACGACCCCTGGATCACCACGCTGTCCATGCTGCCCAGCATGCTGGCGTCCTGGCTGGCGCTGACGCTGATGGTGCGGCCGCAGCTGTCCACGCAGGCGCTGGTGGGCGGCGGCGTGCTCATGGGGCTGGGCATTGGCTCCATGCACTACATCGGCATGGCGGCGGCCCAGACCTGGACCTCGATGCTCTACGACCCCTGGGGCGTGCTGCTGTCGGTGATCGTGGCGGCAGGCATGGCCATGCTGTCGCTGTGGGTGCGCTTCAGGCTGGGCAACACGGGCCGGCTGTGGCCCACGCTGGTGGCCGGCATCGTCATGGGCCTGGCCATTTCCTGCATGCACTATGCGGGCCTGTATGCACTGCGCCTCAAGCCCGAGATCGATGTGCTGGCGCAGGTGGAGTCGCCCACGCATGCGCTGCTGGTGTTCTCCATCGTCGGCATGGTGGTGCTGATCTTCGGTCTGGTGTTCGCGGTCAACATGACGCTGCGCTACCGCCAGATCTACCGCCAGGTGCAGCGCAGCGAATCGCGCCTGCGCGCCGTTGTGGAGACGGCAGTGGACGGCATCGTGATGATCAACGGGCGCGGCAGCATCGTGTCGTTCAACGGTGCGGCCGAGCGGCTGCTGGGCTGGACGGCGCAGGAGGTGGTGGGCCGCAGCGCCAGCCTGCTCATGCCCGCGTCGGGCTGCGATGGCGATGGCGGCTCGCTGCAAAAGCATCTGGCCACGGGCTTTGCGGGCCTGCTGGGCTCCAGCCGCGATATCAACGCCATGCACAAGGACGGCACGCAGATCGCCGTGCGCCTGGCCGTGGGCCGGGTGGCGATTGCCGGCGATCCGCTGTACGTGGGCTTTGTGACCGATATCCGCGAGCGCCGCCAGATGCTGCAGTCGCTGCGCCGCAGCGAGGAGCAGTACCGCACCCTGATCAACAACGTGCCCGGCACCACGTTCCGCTGCCTGTACGACGGCAAATGGACGCCGCTGCTGCTCAGCCGCTCCATCGAGGAGTTGACGGGCTGGACCGAGCAGGATTTCACCGATGGCCTCACGGGCTGGGACCGGCTCATCCACGCCGAGGACCGCGACCGGCTGGAGGCTGCGGTGGCGCATTCTCTGGCGCGGCGCCAGACCTACAACGCCGACTACCGCCTGCTGCACCGCGACGGCAGCACGCGCTGGGTGTCCGAGACCGGGCGCGGCGTCTTCAACGAACAGGACGAACTGACCTGGATCGACGGCGTGATCATGGACCAGACGGCGGCGCGCGCGCGCAATGCCGAGTTCGAGGGCACGGTGCGCGCCATCGACCTGTCGCTGGCCACCATCGAGTACGACCTGCGCGGCCATGTGCTGCGCGCCAACCGCAATTTCCTGGACCTGTTCGGCTACCGGCTCGACGAGGTCGCGGGCCGCCACCACGGCATGTTCTGCGAGCCCGGCTATGCGCATTCGCCCGAGCATGTGCAGTTCTGGCGCCGCCTGGCCGAGGGCGAGTTCCAGGCCGGCGAGTTCCTGCGCTGCGGGCACGAGGGGCGGCGCATCTGGGTGCAGGCCACCTACAACCCCATACGCGGTGCCGACGGCCGGCCCTACAAGATCGTCAAGCTGCTCACCGACATCAGCGCCCAGCGCAAGCTGGCCCAGGAGCTGGTGCTGGCCAAGGAGCATGCCGAAGCCGCGGCCGCCGCGCGCAGCACCTTCCTGGCCAACATGAGCCACGAGATCCGCACGCCCATGAACGCCATCATCGGCTTCACCGAGGCGTTGCGCGAAACCGCGCTGCAGCCCACGCAGGCGCGCTACCTGGACACGGTGCACTACGCGGCGCGCTCCATGCTGCGCCTGCTCAACGACATCCTGGACACGGCCAAGCTCGACAAGGGCGCGGTGGAGCTGGAGATAGAGGACTTCTCGGTGCGCGAGCTGTGCCAGCAGATCCTGGCATCGCTGCGCATCACGGCCGATCGCAAGGGCCTGGACCTGCGCCTGGACTACGACCCGCACACGCCGGCCGCGCTGCGCGGCGACGGCATGCGTGTGCAGCAGATCCTGGTGAACCTGCTGGGCAATGCCGTGAAGTTCACCGAACGCGGCCATGTGCTGCTGCGCGTGCGCTACGAGCAGGGCGTGCTCCAGCTCGATGTGCATGACACGGGCATAGGCATCGCGGCCGAGAAGATCCACCGCATCTTCGACCCCTTTGCCCAGGCCGACGCCTCGACCACGCGGCGTTTCGGCGGCACGGGCCTGGGCACGACCATCTCGCGCCAGCTGGCCGAACTCATGGGCGGCAGCATCCAGCTGCACAGCACGGTGGGCGTGGGCACGGTGTTCGAGGTGCGCCTGCCCCTGCCGGTCGGCGAGAGCCCGCTGTCCGAGCGCGGGGCGGCCAGCCGCAGCCTGCCGCCGCTGCACATCCTGGCCGTGGACGATGTGCCCGAGAACCTGGAGCTGCTGCAGATCAACTTCTCCAGCCAGAACCACCAGATGGTGCTGGCCCACGACGGTGCCGAGGCGCTGCGCTGCGTGCAGGCGCAGGAGCCGCCTTTCGACGTGGTGCTGATGGACCTGCAGATGCCGGGCATGGACGGCCTGGCGGCGGCGCGCGCCATCCGTGTCTGGGAGCGGCAGCTGCAGCGCCGGCCCGTGCCCATCGTCGCGCTGTCGGCCAGCGTGCTGGAGAAGGACCGCAGCGACGCCACCGCCGCCGGCATGGACGGCTTTGCCTCCAAGCCGCTGGACATGGCGCGGCTGCAGGCCGAGATCGCACGCCTGCTGTCGCTGCAGGTGGCGCTCAAGGAGGCCAGGCCGCCCGCGCCCGCCAGCGCCCAGCCGGGGCTGCCTGATGTCACGGTGGACTGGGCCTCGGGCATTGCGCTGTGGGGCCGGGTCGATCCGCTGGTGGCCGCCATTCGGCGTTTCCTCAACGAACAGCTGGACCTGGCCGACCGCCTGCGCCGTGCCCTGCAGCGCCCCGGACCCGAGGCCTTGATCGGCCTGGCGCACCGCGTGCGCGGCGCGGCCGGCAACCTGGGCCTGCAGGCCGTGTACCGGCTGGCATCGCGCCTGGAAGGCCTGGCGCAGGAGGGCGCCGGGCAGCCGCAGCTGCTCGCCCTCATCGACCAGCTGCACCAGGCGCTGGATGCCGTAGCGCGCGAGCTGCGCCAGCGCCACCCGGCCGCCATGCCGATGGCCGAGGCGCAGGGGGCGGCATCGGGCGAGGCGCCGGGCCAGGCGCAGGGCCATGCGTGGGCGCAGGCCGACGGCGATGCGGCGCCCCAGGCGGGCGCACCCGCCCTGCCTGCCGATGCCCGGCCCTGGCTGGAGCGCATCGTGGCCGCCTTGCACAGCGGGGAGCTGGACGGGCAGGCCATGCAGGCCCTCGTGCGCATGCTGACGGCCGAACAGCTTCAGCCGCTGCAGCAGGCACTGGATAATTTCGACTTCGAGCGCGCGCAGGAATGCGCCCAGCAGTTGCAGCAGCAACTGCCCTCGAACGATGGAGACAGAGCATGAATGCGCCCAATCTATTGGCAACGGACAAGCGCCCGCGCCTGCTGCTGGTCGATGACGACCCGACCAACCTGCATGTGCTGCGCCAGATCCTGGGCGAGGATTACCGGCTCTCGTTCGCCACGGACGGGCGCAAGGCTCTGCAGCTGGCCCAGCACCAGCCGGACCTGATCCTGCTGGACATCATGATGCCCGAGCTGGACGGCTACGCCGTGTGCCGCCAGCTCAAGGCGCAGGCCGACACGGCCCGCATCCCGGTGATCTTCATCACCGCCCTGTCGGACGGACAGGACGAGGCCCTGGGCTTTGCCTCGGGCGCGGTGGACTACATCGTCAAGCCCGTGCGCGCGCCCGTGGTGCGGGCGCGGGTGCGCAACCACCTGTCGCTGGTCAAGCTCGACGAGCTGCGCAGCACGCGGCTGCAGATCGTGCAGCGCCTGGGCCGCGCGGCCGAGTACCGCGACAACGAGACGGGCATGCACGTGATCCGCATGAGCCACTACGCAAAGACGTTGGCGCTGGCGGCCGGCTGCACCGACGAATGGGCGGACGACCTGCTCAACGCCGCGCCCATGCACGATGTGGGCAAGATCGGCATCCCCGATGCCATCCTGCTCAAGAACGGCCCGCTGACGGCCGAGGAATGGACGGTCATGCGCCGCCATCCGCAGATCGGCGCCGAGATCATCGGCGAGCACGATTCCCAGGTGCTGCAGATGGCCTACAGCATCGCGCTGACCCACCACGAGAAATGGGACGGCACGGGCTATCCGCAGGGCCTGGCGGGCGAGGACATCCCGCTGGCCTCGCGCATCGTGGCCGTGGCCGACGTGTTCGATGCCCTCACCACGGAACGCCCCTACAAGCACGCGTGGACGGTAGACGACGCCATGGATCACATAGAGCAGCAGGCCGGCGCCCACTTCGACCCGCGCCTGGTGCCGCTGTTCATCGGCCTGCGCCCGCAGCTGGAAGACATACGCGAGCGCTGGAAGGATTGACGGGGAACCGATTCCGGCAGGGTGCGCCGGGGCTTGGGCAATCGCTTACCCTGGGCGGCCTGTCTCCGGCACCTGCCTGTCCTGCCCATGTCTTGTTCGCCTTCTCCATCCTCTTCCTTGCCTGCCGCTGACCGCTTCCATGTCCGCGCACTGACCGCCGCCGACCTGCCCGGTCTGCTGGACATCCAGCGGGCCTGCTATGGCGAGGACTATGCCGAGAGCGGCGAGGTCTTTGCGCGGCGCCTGGCCGGCACGGCCCATTGCTCGCTGGCACTGGAGCAGGGCGGCCGTGTGCGCGCCTATCTCGCGGCCTACCGCAGCCTCATGGCCAAGATCACGCCGCTGCACGGTGACTTCGAGGCCGTCGAGCAGGCCGACACCCTCTACCTGCACGACATGGCCGTGCACCCCGAGGCCGCAGGCCAGGGCCTGGCCCGTGCGCTGCTGGCTCCGCTGTGGGAGCGGGCGCGCGCCGAGGGCCTGCGCCACACGGCCCTGGTGTCGGTGCAGGGCTCGCGCGGCTACTGGGAGCGCCATGGCTATGCCGTGCAGGCGTTGACCGACCCGCTGCAGCAGCAGCGCCTGGTGAGCTACGGCGACGGTGCGCTGTACATGGCCCGGCCGCTGTAGGGCGGTGCTACGGGGCGCTACAGGGTGCTACAGGGCGCCGTGTCGCGTGGTGGTCTGCAAGGCGCGGTGATGGGGTTTTTGGCCGGGGACGGGCCGGCCGCCTCTGGTCATAATGCGCGCCATGCCCGATCGCTGGAAACCCAATGTCACTGTGGCGGCCATCATTGAGCGCGATGGCCGTTTTCTGCTGGTGGAAGAAGACACGGCCGATGGCGTGCGCTACAACACCCCCGCCGGCCATCTCGACCCTGCCGAGTCGCCCATCACCGCCTGTGTGCGCGAGGTCGATGAGGAGACGGCGCACGACTTCGTGCCCACGGCCCTGGTCGGCGTCTACCTGAACCGCTTCGTGCGCACGCGCACCGGCTCCGACATCACCTATCTGCGCTTTGCCTTCACGGGCGAGCTGGGTGACTTCCGGGCCGGCCAGCCGCTGGACGACGGCATCATCCGCACGGTCTGGATGACGCTGGACGAACTCAAGGCCTGCACCGCCCAGCACCGCAGTCCGCTGGTGATGCAAAGCATAGAGGACTACCTGGCCGGCCGCCGCTACCCGCTGGAGCTGATCCACACCGATCCCAGCGTGCTGCAGGCTCCGCAGCCCCACTGAGTCACCAAGGCACCGAGCACCATGCCGGCCCTGTCTGTCACACAACGCCACGCTCCCGCGTCTTGATGGCATGCAGACCTCCTCCGCCACCGACGATCCCCTGGCCCTGTTCGAGCGCCACCGCCCGCGCCTGTTCGGCCTGGCCTACCGCATGCTCGGCCAGCGCGCCGATGCCGAGGACCTGGTCCAGGAGGCCTGGCTGCGCTGGCATGGCGCCGAGCGCGCCGGCATAGAGCAGCCCGAGGCCTGGCTGGTCTCCGTGACCACGCGCCTGGCCATAGACCGGCTGCGCCGCCTGCGCGCCGAGCGCGAGCACTACCAGGGCTTCTGGCTGCCCGAGCCCCTGGTCCAGCCCTGGGCCGAGGAGTCCGCACCCTCGGCCGAAGACCTGCTGGAGCGTGCCCACGACGTGTCCACTGCGCTGATGTTCGTGCTCGAGCAGCTCACGCCCGACGAGCGCGCCGCCTTTTTGCTGCGCGAGGTCTTCGATGCCGACTATGCCGAGGTGGCCCAGGCCCTGGGCCGCAGCGAGGCCGCCTGCCGCCAACTCGTGCACCGCGCCCGCAGCCATGTGCAGGCCGGCCGCCCGCGCTTTGCGGCGCCGCCCGAGGCCCATGCCGCGCTGCTGCAGCGCTTTGCGCAGGCCGTGCAGGGTGGGGACTTTGCGCAGATCCAGGCGCTGTTCGCGCCCGATGCCGAACTCATCAGCGACGGCGGCGGCAAGGTGCCCTCGTTCGGCCGCGTGCTGGAGACCGGCCGGCGCCTGGCCCTGCTGTACTTCGCCACCACGCGCCGCATGCGGCGCAACGGCCAGCGCCAGACCCTGCACCTGGCGCGCATCAACGGCCTGCCGGGCCTGCTGCGCTGCATCGACGGCGAGCTGGAATCCGTGCAGACGCTGCTGGTCGAAGACGGCCTGATCCGCCGCATCTACACGCTGCGCAATCCCGACAAGCTGTCCGGCGTGCCAGTGCCGCCGCAGGCGCTGCCGTAGTCAGACGAGTTGCAGGTCGCGAGGCGTCGCGCCTTCGAAGACACGCTGCAGCTGGGCCGGGCTCAATCCATACATGCGCTGGAACAGGCCGCCCAGCACGGCGCGGTACTCGTTGAGCACGGGATGGTCGCGGTTCTGGAACAGGTTTTTCTGGTTGACCTCGACCTGCTCTCCCACGATGCGACCGCCCGCGCGCGCGGACAGCCCGCCGCCCAGCAGCCAGTAGGTCGTGCCGTGGCCGTGGTCCGTGCCCTTGTTGCCGTTCTCGCGGAAGGTGCGGCCGAATTCGCTGATCACCACCACCACCGTATGGCGCCAGGCCTCGGGACCTATCTCCTGGGCAAAACCGGCCAGGCCCCGGCCCAGCTCGTCCAGCCGTCCGGCCAGCGCGCCTGTGGCGCCGCCCTGGGCCACATGCGTGTCCCAGCCGCCCACATCCACAAAGCCCAGGTCGAAGCGATCGCGCATCAGGGCCGCCATGCGCTGTGCCACCAGCGCAAAGCCCCGCGCGCTGATGGCGTCGCGCCCGGCCTGGTCCATCTCTTCCTGCACGCTGCGCTGCACTGCATCGCGCACGGCAAAGCCCTCCTGCACGGCCGTGGCCAGGGCAGTGCCTGCGTACATGGCGGCAATGGCCTGGCTGCGTCTATCGTCCAGCCCGCCCTTGCCCACGGACGCCAGGGCCATGTTGGCGGACGGCAGGCTGCCACGCAGCAGCAGTGGCAACTGGGGCGTGAACGACATGGGCGACACCGGGCCCCGCCCGTCCTGCCCCAGCACCTGGGCCAGCCGGTTCAGAAAGCCCGACTGGTAGCTGCGGCGCCCGTCCAGGCCCTGGCCCAGTTCGATGGAGTCCTGTGTCTCGAAATGGCTGCGCGACAGGTCGTGCGTGCCTGCAAAGGGCACGAAGCAGGCCTGGCCGGCCTGGAACAGCGGATGGATGCTGTCCTCCAGCATCGGGTGCAGGCCCCAGCGGCCATCCAGCGCCAGCGCGCCGCCGGCCTCGCCGGGACGGGGGATGGCAATGCTGGGACGGGCCTCGTAGTAGAAGTCGCTGTGCGTGGGCACCAGCAGACTGTTGCAGTCATAGGCACCGCGCAGAAACACCAGCAGCAGGCGCGGCGTGGCTGGCTGGAGGGCGGCCGCCTGCAGCCGGCCCAGGTGGGCGGCAAAGGGCAGGGCCGATGCCATGGTCAGGAAGTGGCGTCGCTGCATGGAAAGTCTCCGGGGTTCAGCGGAACATCATCTCGGGTGCGGACAGGAAGTAGGTATTCCAGTCCGCCGGATTGCGGGCCTGGGCCAGTGCCGCCTGCGTGGCCTGGCTCCACTGGGGCAGGCGCTGGCGCACGCTGGCCCGTTCCGACAGCATGGGGTAGGGCGGCTTCTCCAGCGCCTCCTTGGGGTCGGCGCGAAACAGCACGGCGCTGCGCGTGGCGATCTGGCGCGCCACCTCGAAGCGTGCCGCCATCTGGCCCGAACTGGCCCAGTCGGACTGCATCTGCGGATAGCCGTCCGGCGTCTCATGCGCGTAGAGGTTCTGGCCCAGCCGGTTGATCCAGCCCAGCACGGGCGCCACGTCGGCCGCCACGCGCTGGTCCACCGACAGCCGCGTGGCGGCCAGCACGTAGTGCAGCGGATCGCGGAACTTGCGGCCAAAGCGCGCGGCCTCCGGATCGGTCAGCAGCGCCGCCACGGTGGCTGCGATGTCGCCCCGGCTGCGCGTGAAGGCCTGTGCCGTGCGCTGCACCAGGGCCGGCGGCGGATCGTCGGCAATGAAGAACACCGCCAGCTTGTGCGCGATGAACTGCGCCGTGGCCGGCGCGGCGACGATGCGGTCCAGCGCCTCCTGGACCTCGGCCATGCCGCGTGCGTTCAGGGGCTGGCCCAGGAAGGTCTTGGCTCCGTAGTCGTGCCGGTTGGGATTGAACTCGAAGAATCCCGAGCGCAGGTAGTCGCCCTGGCGCCCGCCGCGCATGCGCGGCGGCGGCGTGCCGGCCGGCTGCAGATTGATGCCCACGCCTGTCAGGATGCGCGCCATCTCCTGCACGTCGGCCTGGGTGTAGCCGCTGCCCACGCCCATGGTGTGCAGCTCCAGCAGCTCGCGCGCGTAGTTTTCGTTGATGCGGCCCGCCGCATTGCTGGCGTTGTCCAGGTAGCGCAGCATGGCCGGGTGGCGCAGCGAGGCCTCCAGCAGGCTGCGGAAACTGCCCAGCGCATGCGGGCGTATGGCCTGCTCCTCGTAGTCGCCCACCCAGGCGCGGATATCGGCCTTGCGCAGGCTGACGCTGAAATGGTTCATCCAGAACCAGGTCATCTGCTCTTGCAGCTGTGCCGGCGAGTACAGCGCGCGGATCACGAAGCGCTTCTGGGCATCGCTGCCCAGCTGGTTCAGCGTGCGCTGGTAGGCCTGCTGCCGCGCGGCCTTTTCATCGGCCGATGCGGCTTCCTGCACGGCCTTGCGCTGGTCGCCCAGCTCCAGCAGCACCTGGTCCATGGGGCGCTGGCTGATGCCCAGCCCATCAATGCGCTGCTGCGCCTGCGCAGGCAGCGGCTGAGGCCCCGGCTGCAGTTGCCGTGCCAGCCAGGCCTTGAGGCCCAGGCGCTGCAGCTGCGCATCCTCGCTGTCGGTGGCGCCCCAGGTGACGCGGTCCAGCCATTGCTGGCGCTGCGCGGCGGTGAGCGGTGCCTCGGCCACTCCCTGCAGCGCGGCCGCTGCGGACGACGGCGGGGCCTGCAAGGGCGCACAGCCTGTGGCCAGGACGATGGCGGAGAAAGTGAGAGCGATGGCGAACGGCGAAGTGCGGCGCATGGTGTCTCGGTGGGTAGGGGGCATCCATTGGACGCCAGCATCCTCCACCCATGTGCTTCGCCCTGTAAAGCGCCGGTAGCAAAAAGTAAAAGGCAAAAAAAAGCGGAGTGCTTCACACTCCGCTTTTTCTGAGGGACCCGGCCTTATTTGCTGGGCCGGCTCGCGCATTCAGCGCACTGTCCGTACAGGGCCATCGAATGGTCCTGGATCACCCAGCCCTTGGCCTTGGCGATCAGGTTCTGGCGCTTTTCGATATCGGGATCGTAGAACTCCTCGACCTTGCCGCAGCTGGTGCAGACAAAGTGGTCGTGGTGCTGGCCTTCATTGAGCTCGTAGACGGCCTTGCCGCTCTCGAAATTGCTGCGGATGAGGATGCCTGCCTGCTCGAACTGCGTGAGCACGCGGTAGACCGTGGCCAGGCCGATGTCCGAACGCTCGTCCAGCAGCACGCGGAACACGTCTTCGGCCGTCATGTGGCGTTGCGCACCCGTCTGGAAGATCTCCAGGATCTTCAGGCGGGGCAGCGTGGCCTTCAGGCCGGTACTCTTGAGTTCGTCGATGTTCTTCATGTCTGGGTCTTTGGCAGAGACTGCCCGCTGGGCTGCCACCACGGCAGGTGCGGGACGGCGAACAAAATGGCCCTGGTGCCAGGGGCGTCGCATGATCGCAAGCCCCGGGGACCAGCCGCTACAATGATCCACGATCATATCCCTATGCTGATACCAATGCATGTTCAAGCCCGTTGCCGCGCCAGTGCGGCCCTGATGCTGTTGATCGGGGTGGCGCTGGCAGGCTGCAGCAGCCTCGATGGCGCCGCGCACCGAGTCGCCAATGTCGTCACTCCCTACAAGGTCGAGGTCGTCCAAGGCAACTTCGTCTCCCGCGAACAGGTCGAGGCCCTGCAGCCCGGCATGAGCCGCCAGCAGGTGCGTGACATCCTCGGCACGCCGCTGGTCACCAGCGTATTCCACGCCGACCGCTGGGAATATGTGTTCACCATCAAGCGTCCCGGCGTCGATTCCCAGGTGCGCAAGCTGACCGTCTTCTTCAACGGCGACCTGTTCGCCCGCTCCGAAGGCGACGAGATGCCCACCGAGGCCGAATTCGTCGCCAGCCTGGGCTCCAAGAAGAAGCTGGGCAAGATTCCTCAGCTGGAAGCCAGCGAGGAGCAACTGTCCAAGTTCCCCGCTGCCAAGCCGGTCGAAGAGCCCGTGGCCGCCGAGCCGCCGCCCGCGGCGGCCAGCTATCCGCCACTGGAGCCCGGCGCCCGCTGATATCGCCGCCCGCGCGCCGCAAGGCATGCGGGCGTTTTTCCGTGGATGGCGGCTGCCGCGGTGCCTGCCGTGCGCCCGGGCAGTCCACTTTCCACGCATTGAGCCTTTGCATCTCTTTCCCGACATGAACGCCACGACCGCCACTTCCTCCAGCAATAACCAGCGCCTGCGCGTGGCCGTGGCCGGCGCCTCCGGCCGCATGGGCCGCATGCTGATCGAGGCCATCGCGCAAAGCGATGACCTTGCGCTGACCGCCGCGCTGGACCGTCCCGACAGCCCTGCGCTGGGCACCGATCCCTCGGCCTTCCTGGGCCTGGCCAGCGGCATCGTCATCGAAAGCGATGTGCGCGCCGCGCTTTCCAAGGCCGACTGCCTGATCGACTTCACGCGCCCCGAGGGCACGTTGGAGCACCTGGCCATCTGCGCCGAACTGGGCGTCAGGCTGGTCATCGGCACCACGGGCTTCAGCGACGAGCAAAAGGCCCGCATCGCCGAGTACGCCCAGCGCACGGCCGTGGTGCTGTCGCCCAACATGAGCGTGGGCGTGAACGTGACCTTCAAGCTGCTGGAGATGGCGGCCAAGGCCCTGTCCAGCGGCTACGACATCGAGATCGTCGAGGCCCACCACCGCCACAAGGTGGATGCGCCTTCGGGCACCGCACTCAAGATGGGCGAGGTCATCGCCGAAGCCCAGGGCACGAAGCTGGCCGACCGCGCCGTCTACGAGCGCTTCGGCCACACCGGTGCGCGCGAGGACAACACCATCGGCTTTGCCACCGTGCGCGGTGGCGACATCATCGGCGACCACACGGTGCTGTTTGCGGGCACGGGCGAGCGCATCGAGATCTCGCACAAGTCCAGCAGCCGTGCCGGCTATGCCCAGGGCAGCCTGCGTGCCGCGCGCTTCCTGGCGGACAAGACCAGCGGCCAGTACGACATGTACGCCGTATTGGGCCTGTGACGAGGCTCGCAGCACGGGCAAGGTAAGACCATGAGCGGTCCACTCTGGCTCTGGTGGCAGCAAGGCGATGCCGTCGCGCGCGGCACGGCGCTGCTGCTGCTGGCGCTGTCGGTGGCCAGCTGGGTGGTCATCGTCTGGAAGGTCTGGTTCATGGCCGCCAGCCGGCGCCGCGTTCCCCAGGCCATTGCGGCCTTCTGGAGCGCGCCGGACCTGGCCTCGGGCCAGGCCCGCATGGGCGAGGGGGATCGCCAGCAACTGGTGGCACCCATGGCCGAGGCCGTGACACAGGCGCTGGCGCCCATGGGCAGCGGCCTGGCGCTTGCGGGACGCGCGGCGCATTCCGTCCGCCTGACGCGGGGGCTTCGCCAGGCGCTGCAATCGGCCAGCCACCAGCTGCAATGGGGCCAGACCCTGTTGGCCACGGTGGGCGCCACGGCGCCCTTTGTCGGCCTGCTGGGCACCGTCTGGGGCATTCACCACGCGCTGGCCACGCTGGCGGGCAGCGGGCAGATCGGCATCGAACAACTGGCCGGCCCGGTGGGCGAGGCCCTGGTGATGACGGCGGCCGGACTGGCCGTGGCCCTGCCGGCCGTGCTGGCCTACAACCTGCTGGGCCGGGCTGCGGCCCAGATGGAGGCCTTGCTGGAAGGCTTTGCCCATGACCTGCAGGCCATGTTCGGCACCCAGCCGGCCGAGCAGGCGCCGCACGATGACGGCATGGCCGTCGCCGGCCTGCCTGCCGGCCCCATGGAAGCGCCCTGACGGGGCGGCTCGCCAGGATCGCACATGGCCTTTGGACGACTGAGCGGCAAGGAAAGCTCCTCCCAGCCCATGCACGCCATCAACGTCACCCCGCTGGTGGATGTGATGCTGGTGCTCGTCGTCATCTTCATCCTCGCGGCACCCATGCTGGCCGCCTCGCTGCGCGTGCAATTGCCCCAGGCCCAGGGCACCCAGCCCATGGCCGCCGCGGGCGAGGACGATGCGCTGCTGCTGGAGGTCGATGCGAAGGGCGCGCTCTGGATGCAGGGCCAGCCCGCCACGGCGGATGCGCTGCGTGAGCGCCTCGCTCAGCTCGGCGCGCGCAACCCCCAGGCAGAACTGCAACTGCGTGCCGACCAGGCCGTGCCCTATGGCCGCGTGGCCGAACTCATGGGCTGGGCCCACGCGGCAGGGCTGACGCGCATAGGCTTCGTGGCCGAGCCGGCGCGAAACCAGGATGGAAAACCCGCAGCCGTCCTGGGGCCCACCGGCGCCGGGCGCTGAAGTCATCAGGCGCTCAAGCGCCGCCGGGCCTGCGCCCGCGAACCTAATCCTGTCCTTCGGGCCACCGCTCGTTGCCCGCCAGCCGCAGATGCTGGCCATGGTCCGAGGAGCGCTGGTACAGACTGAGCCCGAACAGCGGCAGCATGCCGATCAGGTGATCGAAGATCGCGCCCTGTATGGCCTCGTACTCCACCCAGACCGTGGTGCTGGTGTAGCAAAACAGCTCCAGCGGCACCCCCATGGGAGAAGGCTCCATGGTGCGCACCAGCAGGAACATGTTCGGTGTCTTGTGGATGTGCGGATGGCGCAGCAGGTAGGCGTATGCATAGGCCTTGAACGCGGCCAGATTGCTCAGATGCTGCGCTGCCATCTCGCTGCCCGCCGGCGCATCGGCCATGCGCAGGCCGCCATCACTGCTCCAATAGTCCTTGAGGGGCTCGAGCAATGACAATTTCTGCCGCTGCTCTGCCGTCAGCAGGCGGATGGTGTGGGCGTCTATGTGCAGCGAGCGGCGGATGCGGCGCCCGCCCGACTCGAACATGCCGCGCCAGTTCTTGTAGCTGTCGCTCATCAGCCGCCAGGTCGGAATGGTGGTGATGGTCTTGTCCCAGTTCTGCACCTTGACCGTGTGCAGCGCGATGTCGATCACGAAGCCGTCGGCGCCGACCTGGGGCATCTCGATCCAGTCGCCCACGCGCAGCATGTCGTTGGAGCCCAGCTGCACGCCGGCCACGAAGGACATGATGGTGTCCTTGAAGATCAGCATCAGCACGGCCGAGGCCGCGCCCAGGCCGGACAGCAGCAGCAGCGGCGAGCGGTCCACCAGGGTGGCGACGATGAGCACGATGGCGATCAGGAACACCAGCAGCTTGCCCAGCTGCACATAGCTCTTGATCGAGTGCGCCTGCGTGGCCTTGCGCTCTTCCTTGAGGTCGTGCGCCTCGTTCATGGCATTGAGCAGGGCGCTGATCACGCGGGCCACGTGGTAGATGGTGCAGGCGATGGCCAGGTTCAGGATCAGGGTGGCCCACTGCGGCTGCAGCTGCGGTATGGCCTGCACGCCGGACTGCATGACCAGCGAAGGCACGGCCTTGGCCAGCCGCTGCAGCACGCTGTCGTGCAGCAGCACCTGGGCCCACTCCATCTCCACCAGCGTGCTGCGCATGCGCGGCAGCACGCGCAACAGCAGCCATTGCACGACAAAACCCGCGGAGCGGGCCAGCAGCACCAGCGCGCACAGCGCAGCCAGGGCCTGCATGACGGGATCCCAGCCGGAAATCAAAGACCAGTTCAGCAAGAGAAAACTCCAGGGCGCGGAAAAACC
The DNA here is from genome assembly GCF_043104845.1 of Delftia sp. WSY_7. Classification (NCBI taxonomy): domain Bacteria; kingdom Pseudomonadati; phylum Pseudomonadota; class Betaproteobacteria; order Burkholderiales; family Comamonadaceae; genus Delftia; species Delftia sp. WSY_7. The sequence continues at coordinate 117,030 of NZ_JBICLB010000025.1, forward strand.
TGCCGCGCGATGGCGGCATGCCCGGGATGTCCGTATCCGTTCCTGCGCAAGTCCGGGCTGGCGATGGCGGAACGTCTGCGGCGCACTGCCACAGAGGGTGCCAAGCATACGCAGCGCGGCTTTTCCCCGCGCGGCGGCCGGGCAACCGGGTGCCGATGGCGCAGTACCGCCTGCGGGCTTGTGGGCTGCTTGCGGCACCGGCGGGCCGGGGCCCTAAAATCGTCGGTTGATTCCGGCCATCCGGCTCGTCCGGCCACCTTGTCCGGCCCTTGGGGCCGCAGCACCATGCAAGAGAAATACAACCACATCGACGTTGAGCGCGCAGCGCAAGACCACTGGTCCGCCCGCGACGCCTACCGCGTGACCGAAGACCAGGCCAAGCCCAAGTTCTACGCCTGCTCCATGCTGCCCTACCCCAGCGGCAAGCTGCACATGGGCCATGTGCGCAACTACACCATCAACGACATGCTGGCGCGCCAGCTGCGCATGAAGGGCTACAACGTCCTCATGCCCATGGGCTGGGATGCCTTCGGCCTGCCGGCCGAGAACGCGGCGCTCAAGAACAAGGTGCCGCCTGCGCAGTGGACCTACGACAACATCGCCTACATGAAAAAGCAGATGCAGGCGATGGGTCTGGCCATCGACTGGAGCCGCGAAGTGGCCACCTGCGATCCCGACTACTACAAGTGGAACCAGTGGCTGTTCCTGCAGATGCTGGAAAAGGGCATTGCCTACCGCAAGACCCAGATCGTGAACTGGGACCCGGTGGACCAGACCGTGCTGGCCAACGAGCAGGTCATCGACGGCCGCGGCTGGCGCACGGGCGCGCCGGTCGAAAAGCGCGAAATCCCCGGCTACTACCTGAAGATCACCGACTACGCCCAGGAGCTGCTGGACCATGTCCAGGTGGGCGGCGACAAGGCCACGCTGACCGGCTGGCCTGAAAAAGTGCGCCTGATGCAGGAAAACTGGATCGGCAAGAGCGCGGGCGTGCGCTTCGCCTTCACCCACGACATCCGTGGCGCCGACGGCCAGCCCATCCAGGACGGGCGCCTGTATGTGTTCACCACGCGCGCCGACACCATCATGGGCGTGACCTTCTGCGCCGTGGCGCCCGAGCACCCGCTGGCCCAGCATGCCGCGGCATCGCAGCCCAAGCTCGCGGCCTTCATCGAAGAATGCAAGAAGGGCGGCACCACCGAGGCCGAACTCGCGCTCAAGGAAAAGGAAGGCCTGCCCACGGGCCTGTTCGTCACCCATCCGCTGACGGGTGCCCAGGTCGAGGTCTGGGTCGGCAACTACGTGCTCATGAGCTACGGCGACGGCGCCGTCATGGGCGTGCCCGCGCATGACGAGCGCGACTTCGCCTTTGCGAAGAAGTACGGCATCGCCATCCGCCAGGTCATCGCGGTCGAAGGCGAGACCTTCAGCACCGAGGCATGGGCCGACTGGTACGGCGACAAGCAGCGCGCTGTCTGCATCGAATCCGGCGAACTCGACGGCCTGCCCCATGGGGCTGCCGTGGACAAGGTGGCCGAACTGCTGGCCGCCAAGGGCCTTGGCGAGAAGAAAACCACCTGGCGCCTGCGCGACTGGGGCGTGAGCCGCCAGCGCTACTGGGGCACGCCGATTCCCATCATCCACTGCGAGGACTGCGGCGCCCAGCCCGTGCCTGCCAAGGACCTGCCCGTGGTCCTGCCCCAGGACCTGGTGCCCGATGGCTCGGGCAACCCCCTGGTCAAGAGCGAAGCCTTCCACGCCGGCGTGGTCTGCCCCTGCTGCGGCAAGAGCGCGCGCCGCGAGACCGACACCATGGACACCTTCGTGGACTCGTCCTGGTACTTCATGCGCTATTGCGACGCCAGGAACAGCGAGCAGATGGTGGGCAAGGGCACGGACTACTGGATGCGGGACCAGCATGCCGCCACCGGCGGCAGCGGCATGGACCAGTACATCGGCGGCATCGAGCACGCCATCCTGCACCTGCTGTACGCGCGCTTCTGGACCAAGGTCATGCGCGACCTGGGCCTGGTCAAGGTCGATGAGCCCTTCACCAAGCTGCTGACCCAGGGCATGGTGCTCAACCACATCTACAGCCGCCGCACGGCCAAGGGTGCCAAGGAGTACTTCTGGCCCAAGGATGTCGAGCATGTGTTCGACGAGACCGGCAAGATCGTGGGCGCCAGGCTCAAGGCCGAGGTGGACAGCGCCGACGGCCTGCTGCCCGTGGGCACGGACATCGACTACGAGGGCGTGGGCACCATGTCCAAGTCCAAGAACAACGGCATCGATCCGCAGGAGCTGATCGAGAAGTACGGCGCCGACACCGCGCGCCTGTACACCATGTTCACCGCGCCGCCCGAGCTGACGCTGGAGTGGAACGATGCCGCCGTCGAAGGCAGCTACCGCTTCCTGCGCCGCGTCTACAACTTCGGCGCCAAACTGTCGCAGATGGACATGGCCGGCGCCAAGTCGCTGGACGACGTGGCATTCGGCAAGGCCGCCAAGGCGCTGCGCCTGGAGATCCACACCGTGCTCAAGCAGGTGGAGTACGACTACCAGCGCATGCAGTACAACACCGTGGTCTCGGGCGCCATGAAGATGATCAACGCGCTGGAGGACTTCAAGTCCCACGACGACGCGGGCGCCCAGGTGGCGCTGATCGAAGGCTTCGGCATCCTGCTGCGCGTGCTCTACCCGGCAACGCCCCACCTGGCCCATGTGCTGTGGAGCGAACTGGGCTACGCCGCCCACCTGGGCGATGTGCTGGACGCGCCCTGGCCCCAGGTCGATCCCCTGGCCCTGGTGCAGGACGAGATCTCTCTGGTGCTGCAGGTCAATGGCAAGCTGCGCGGGGCCATCCTCGTGTCCTCGACGGCCGACAAGGCCGAGATCGAGCGCATTGCCCTGGCCAACGAGGAATGCCAGAAGTTCACCAATGGCGCGGCGCCCAAGAAGGTGATCGTGGTGCCGGGCCGCCTGGTCAACGTCGTGGTCTAGGCCATGGCATGCCCCCTGAGGCGCTGCGCGCCTTCCCCCTCTCGCTTCGCGGGGGGACGACACCCTCGCTGCGGGGCGGCCCTTGCTCGGTGTCCCTCGCTTTGGGCGCGACCGTTGCAAGGGCTGTGAGTGGCGCAAGCGCCTTGGAGAACTGATATGCAAAAACGTACCCTGCTCACCGCCCTGGCCCTGGCTCCGCTGCTGGGGGCCTGCGGCTTTCGCCTGCGGGGGGTGCCGACCTTCGTGTTCCGCTCGCTCTACATCCAGGCGGGCCGGGGCTCTCCGGTGGCGCGGGAGCTGTCGCGCAACCTGGCCAGTGCCAGCGACAAGCTGACCGTGCTGCGCGATCCGGCATCGCCCGACGATGCGGATGCGATCTTCCAGATCATCAGCGAGCGGCAGGAGCGGGTCATCGTCGGCATGAACGCGCTGGGCCAGGTGCGCGAGTTGCAGCTGCGCCTGCGCGTGCGCTTCAAGCTGCGCACGCCCAATGGAGACGAGCCGATCCCCGAGACCGAGATCCTGCAGCAGCGCGACGTGACGTACAACGAAACCAATGCGCTGTCCAAGGAGGCCGAGGAGGCCATGCTCTACAAGGACATGCGTACCGACATCGTCCAGCAGTTGCTGCGCCGCCTGTCGGCCGTCAAGAGCCTGACCTGAGCCCCATGCAGCTTGCCCTGAACCAGCTCGGCGGCCATCTGGCCAAGGGATTGCGCTCGCTCTACGTGCTGCACGGCGACGAGCCGCTGCAGCAGCAGGAGGCTGCCGACGCCATCCGTGCCGCCGCGCGCGCCGCGGGCTACACCGAGCGCAGCAGCTACACCGTGGCCGGCGCCCATTTCGACTGGAGCGCCGTGCTGGCGGCCGGTGGCTCGCTGTCGCTGTTTGCCGATCGGCAGATCATCGAGATCCGCATTCCCTCGGGCAAGCCCGGCAAGGACGGCGGCGCCGCGCTGCAGCAGATCGCCGAGGCGGCGCGCGGCAATGACAGCACGCTCACCCTGGTCATGCTGCCGCGCCTGGACAAGGCCACCAGGACCGGCGCCTGGTTCAGCGCGCTGGAAGCCCAGGGCATGACGCTGCAGATCGATCCCATAGAGCGCGGCCAGCTGCCGGCCTGGATTGCCCAGCGCCTGGCAGCCCAGGGCCAGCGCGTGGCACCCGGCGAGGAAGGCCAGCGCACGCTGCAGTTCTTTGCCGACCGCGTCGAGGGCAACCTGCTGGCCGCACACCAGGAGATCCAGAAACTGGCCCTGCTGCACCCCGCCGGCGAGCTGAGCCAGGCGCAGGTGGAGCAGGCAGTGCTCAATGTGGCGCGCTACGACGTGTTCAAGCTGTCCGAGGCCGTGCTGTCCGGCCAGTTGGCGCGCGTCTCGCGCATGCTCGACGGCCTGCAGGCCGAGGGCACGGCCGAGGTGCTGGTGCATTGGACCCTGGCCGAGGACATCCGCTCCATCTGCCGCGTCAAGGACGCCATGGCCGCAGGTCAGCCCCTGCCCATGGCCCTGCGCGCCCAGCGCGTCTGGGGCGTCAAGGAGCGTTTGTTCGAGCGCCTGCTGCCGCGCATCACCGACGCCCAGGCCGCGCGCCTGCTGCAATCGGCCCACGCGGTGGACGGCATCGTCAAGGGCCTGGCCTTCGAGGGCTGGCCACGCGACGGCTGGCAGGCCCTGCGCCGCCTGGCCATGGACCTGGCCCAGGCCGGCGCCAAGGGCTGACGTACCCCGTTCCTAGCTCGTCTTTTCCAGCTGCGCCTGGGCCTTGGTGGCCCAGGTCTCGAGGTTGTCCAGCAGGTCCTTCTGGCTGAAGGAGCAGCTTTCCTCGCTGAACAGCGCGCTGGACTCCAATCGGTCCAGCAGATTGAGCAGCACTTCGCCGTAGCGCGGCGGCAGGGCCTGCAGCAACTCCGAGGAAGCCCTGGCCTGCTGCCCGAGCACGGCGGCCGGCAGCTGCTGCTGTGCCAGTTGGGCGAAGCCCGCGCGCAACTGTGCGAGCTGCTGGGCGGCGAGAAGAGTGTCGTGGCTGGTGGACATGGCGGGAAAACCTCTGCGTACTGGGCAGCAGTGTAGGGTGGCCGCGACATCCTGCCGGCCGCCGGAACGCGGGGTTTGCCCTCTGTTGGCCGTGCGAGGACGCATCCCAGCCGCATCCCAGCCGCATGTTGGCGCGGGGCATGCCCGCTCTCGGTGCGCAAATGGGCGCAACTCGGCGAGAATCTCGGAATGAACGCGCTCAATATCGTCGAATACACCCACAACCTGGGCGTTCAGGCCAAAGTGGCCTCCGCCCAGATGGCCCGAGCCTCGGCTGCCGTCAAAAGCCGCGCCCTGCTGGCGCTGGCGCGCCTGCTGCGGGAGAACGTGGAGCCGTTGCAGACCGACAACGCCCGTGACCTCGACCGCGCCGTGGCCAACGGCCTGTCCGCTCCCATGGTGGACCGCCTGCGCCTTACGCCCAAGGTGCTGGAAACCTGTGCCCAGGGATGTGAGCAGCTGGCCTCCATGGCCGATGTGATCGGCGAGATCATCGGCATGAAGCAAATGCCCAGCGGCATCCGCGTAGGCCAGATGCGTGTGCCGATCGGCGTGTTCGGCATGATCTACGAAAGCCGCCCCAACGTGACCATCGAGGCGGCCAGCCTCAGCATCAAGAGCGGCAACGCCTGCATCCTGCGCGGCGGCTCCGAGGCCATCGACTCCAACAAGGCGCTGGCTGCCCTCGTCGCCAGGGCGCTGGCCGAAGCCGGCCTGCCCGAGCACGGCGTGCAGCTGGTGCAGACCACGGACCGCGAGGCCGTGGGCCAGCTCATCGCCATGCCCGACTACGTGGACGTCATCATCCCGCGCGGCGGCAAGGGCCTGATCGAGCGCATCAGCCGCGAGGCCAAGGTGCCCGTCATCAAGCACCTGGACGGCAATTGCCACACCTATGTCGATGATCCCTGCGACATCGCCATGGCCGTCAAGGTGGCCGACAACGCGAAGACCAACAAGTACAGCCCCTGCAATGCCAGTGAAAGCCTGCTGGTGGCGCGCGGCGTGGCCGCCGAATTCCTGCCGAAGATCGGCGCCATCTACGCCGCCAAGGGTGTGGAGATGCGCGGCTGCCCCGAATCGCTGGCCATCCTGAAGTCTGTGGCCGGTGCTCAACTGGCCGAGGCCACCGAGCAGGACTGGAGCGAGGAATACCTGGCGCCCATCATCAGCGTCAAGATCGTGTCCGGCGTGGACGAGGCCATCGCCCACATCAACCGCTACTCCAGCCACCACACGGACGCCATCCTGACGCGCGACCATATGCACGCCCAGCGCTTTCTGCGCGAAGTGGACTCGGCCAGCGTCATGGTCAATGCCAGCACGCGCTTTGCCGATGGCTTCGAGTACGGCCTGGGCGCGGAAATCGGCATCAGCACCGACAAGTTCCATGCGCGCGGTCCTGTGGGCATCGAAGGTCTGACCTCGCTCAAATACGTGGTGCTGGGTGAAGGCGAAGTCCGCACCTGACCGAGCCGTGCTGCGCGCCGGAATGCCCGGCGCCGGCACCGCAGCACTGCAATGAATCCATGAAAATCATCATTCTTGGCGCCGGCCGTGTGGGCTACAGCGTGGCAGAAAGCCTGGTGTCCGAACGCAACGACATCACGGTGATCGACACCGACGCACGGCGCCTGCGCGAGCTGGAGTCGCGCTTCGACCTGCGTGGCGTCGTGGGCAGCGGCATCGATCCCCATGTGCTGGCCGAGGCTGGCGCCAAGGACACGGACCTGCTGATCGCCTGCGCCGCGCTCGACGAAACCAACCTTGTGTGCTGCAAGCTGGCCCAGGTCCTGTTCGAGATTCCCACACGCATCGCGCGCGTGCGCTCCTCGGGCTTTGGCGAGGACGAGGCGCTGCTGGGCAAGGAAGGCTTTGGCGTCGACCGCATCATCTGCCCCGAGGAATCGCTGACCAACTACATCAGCAAGCTCATCGAGTTTCCCGAAGCCATGCAGGTGCGTGCCTTCGCGGGCGGGCGGGCCGCACTGGCCTCGGTGCGCGCGCGCGACGGCGCCCCCGCCGTCGGCAAGCACATCGGCGAGCTGCGCGACTGCATGCCCGAGCTGGCCATGCGCATCGTGGCCATCTACCGGCGTTTCCTGGACGAGCCCGACCGCTTCGTCCGCTGCGACGGCAACACGCGCATCGAGCCCGGCGACGAGGTCTTCATCCTGGCCGCACGCGAGCATGTGGCCGAGGTGCTGCGTGCCATCCACCAGCCTGCCGGCCGGCCTTCGCGCCCGGTCTACCGCATCATGGTCGCCGGCGGTGACCAGGTCAGCCAGCGCCTGGCGCTGCAGCTGTCGCGCGTGCCGGGCCGCTTCCACATCAAGATCATCGAGCCCGACGAGCAGCGCTGCCAGGACCTGGCCTCGCTGCTGCCGGCCGAGGTGCTGGTGCTGCACGGCGATGCCACCGACGAGGACCTGCTGGCCGATGAAAGCGTGGAGGACGTGGACCTGTTCCTGGCCCTGACCGACGACGATGAGAACAACATCATGGCCAGCCTGCTGGGCAAACGCATGGGCGCGCGGCGCGTGCTGTCGCTGATCACGCGGCGTGCCTACGCCGACCTGATGCACGGCACGCAGATCGACATTGCGCTGTCGCCGGCCCAGGCCATGCTTGGCGAACTGCTGGCCTATGTGCGCCGCGGCGACGTGCAGGCCGTGCACAGCCTGCGCCGGGGCGTGGCCGAGGCGCTGGAGATCGTGGCGCGCGGCGACCGCAAAAGCTCGCGCGTGGTCGGCCGCAAGGTCGAGGACCTGCGCGTGCCCGAGGATGCCCACATCGGCCTCATCGTGCGCGGCATACCCGAAGGCGTGCCGGCCGACGAAATCGCGGCCGGTGCCGAGCCCGAGGTCATCATCCCGCGCAGCACCACCGTGATCGAGAGCGGCGACCACGTGATCTTCTTCCTGCCCCACAAGCGGCTGGTACGGGACGTGGAGAACCTGTTTCGCGTCAGCGCCACCTTCTTCTGAGCCGACACCATGCGCGACCTGTTACCCGTCCTGCGCGTGCTTGGCATGCTCATGGTCATGTTTGCGCTGTCCATGCTGCTGCCCTTTGCAGTGTCCTGGTTCACCGACGACGGCATCTGGCGCATCTACCCCTGGGCCATCGGCATCACGGCGGCGGCGGGGCTGTCGCTGTGGATAGGCCTGGACCACTTCCGGCGCGAGCTGCAGCCGCGCCACGGCGTCATCCTCGTCACCCTGGTCTGGGTGGTTTTGCCGCTGTGCGCCATGCTGCCCCTGGTGCTGGGCATGGGTCATGTGGGGCTGAGCATCAGCTTCACCCATGCCTATTTCGAGGCCGTCTCGGGCCTGACGACCACCGGCGCCACCGTGCTCACGGGGCTGGATGCGCTGCCCGTGTCCATCAATGTCTGGCGCACCTTCCTGCAATGGTTGGGCGGCATGGGCATCCTGATCCTGGCCGTGGCCATCCTGCCCCTGCTGGGCGTGGGGGGCGCCCAGCTGTTCCGTGCCGAAGCCGCTGGCCCCATCAAGGACACCAAGCTGACGCCGCGCGTGACCGAGACCGCCAAGGGCCTGTGGGGCGTGTACGGCGTGTTCTCGCTGGCCTGTCTGCTGGCCTTCTGGGCGGCAGGCATGTCGCCGCTGGATGCGCTGATGCACATGTTCGCCACCGTCAGCCTCGGTGGCCTGTCCTCGCATGACGCCAGCTTTGCGTATTTCGACTCGCCGTTGATCGAACTGACCGCCCTGGTCTTCATGCTGCTGGCCAGCTGCAACTTCGCGCTGTACTTCGTGGCCATGCGCAAGGGCCGCTGGGACGGCTTCTGGCGCGACCCCGAAATGCGCGCCACGCTGGCCGTGCTGCTGGGCGGCGGGCTCATCGTCGCGCTGCTGCTGTGGGCCAAGGGCGTGTACGGGCCTGTCGAGGCGCTGCGCTATGGCATCTTCCACGTGGTCTCGGTGGCCACGACCACGGGCTTCACCACCGTTGACTACCTGAGCTGGCCCGTCTTTGCGCCCGTGCTCATGCTGCTGATGTCGGGTGTGGCCACCAGTGCGGGCTCCACGGGCGGCGGCATCAAGATGGTGCGCATGCTCATCCTGCTCAAGCAGGCGCGGCGTGAACTCACGCGGCTCGCGCATCCGCGCGCCTTGCAGCCCGTGCGGCTGGGCACCGGCGTGGTGGACAACCGCATGATCTTCTCGGTGCTGGCCTTCATGCTGGTCTATGGCGCCACCGTGATCACACTCAGCATGGTGCTGCTGCTCACCGACCTGGACCCGGTGACCGCCTTCTCCGCCGTGCTGGCCAGCGTGCACTGCATGGGGCCGGGCCTGGGCGCGGTGGGCCCGTCCTCCAACTATGCTGTGCTCACCGAATTCCAGACCTGGGTCTGCACCCTGGCCATGCTGCTGGGGCGCCTGGAAATCCTCAGCTTCATGGCCTTGCTTTCGCCGGCTTTCTGGCGCCGCTGACGCTGCAAAGACTGGGGAAAACACCTAGACCATGGTCCAATCTCTACAATTGCCCCCCACCGTCGTACCCAGAGGGTCTTTATGGTTCCACATCTCATCACGGCCCTGACCGGCCCGATCAACGAGCTTGAGCAGCGCATCCTCGACTCCATGCCGGCGATCGAGCGCTGGTTCCGGCTCGAATGGATGGAACACACGCCGCCTTTCTATTGCTCGGTGGACATCCGCAACGCCGGTTTCAAGCTCGCACCCGTGGACACCAACCTCTTTCCCGGGGGCTGGAACAACCTGACCGACGAAATGCTGCCGCTGGCCGTACAGGCGGCCATGGCGGCGATCGAGAAGATCTGCCCCGAAGCGCGCAATCTGCTCATCATTCCCGAGAACCACACGCGCAACACGCACTACCTGGCCAACGTGGTGCAGCTCAAGCGCATCTTCAACATGGCCGGTCTGAACGTGCGCATCGGCTCCATCAGCCCCGATGTCAAGAAGACCACCACCGTCACCCTGCCGCATGGCGACACGGTGACGCTGGAGCCGGTGATCCGCAGCAAGCGCCGCATCGGTCTCAAGGATTTCGATCCCTGCACCATCTTGCTCAACAACGACCTGTCGTCCGGCGTCCCGGGCATCGTCGAGGAGCTGTACGAGCAATACCTGCTGCCCCCCCTGCATGCAGGCTGGAGCGTGCGCCGCAAGAGCCGCCATTTCCAGAGCTATGAGGAAGTGGCCAAGCGCTTCGGCAAGCTGCTGGGCATCGATCCCTGGCTGATCAACCCGCTGTTCGGGCGCAGCGAAGGCATCGACTTCGCCAATGGCGTGGGCATGGAAGGCCTGGCCGAACAGGTCGATGTGCTGCTGGCCAAGGTGCGCCGCAAGTACAAGGAGTACGGCATCAAGGAAAAGCCGTTTGCCATCGTCAAGGCCGACAACGGCACCTATGGCATGGGCGTGATGACCGTGCGCGACGCCAAGGAACTGGCCGAGCTGCCGCGCAAGAGCCGCAACAAGATGGGCATGATCAAGGACGGCCAGACCGTGCACGACGTGATCATCCAGGAAGGCGTGCTCACCCAGGAGCGCATGAACAACGCCGTGGCCGAGCCCGTGGTCTACATGATGGACCGTTACGTGGTCGGCGGCTTCTACCGCATGCATCCCGAGCGCGATGTGGACGAAAACCTCAACGCGCCCGGTGCCGGCTTCGTGCCGCTGGCCTTCCAGCACAGCACCCAGCTGCCCCAGATCGGCGCCCGCCCGGGTGCCAGCATGCCCAATCGCTTCTACATGTACGGCGTGGTGGCCCGGGTCGCCATGCTGGCGGCCAGCTATGAGCTGGAGGCGACCAACCCCAACGCGGAAATCTACGACTGATCGGGGTGCTGTCCGATGCGCTCGTCATCAGGACAGCGGACAATGCCGGCATTTCAATTGACTGAAGCCATCTCCCCACGGGACGGCGCATAGACCTGTGCAGAAAACCAAATCTTCGTTGGCCGCGCTCACCCTGGGCGCCATCGGCGTGGTCTATGGCGATATCGGCACCAGCGTGCTGTATTCGGTCAAGGAGGTCTTCGGCTCCGGCCATGTGCCGTTCACCCAGGAGAACATCTACGGCGTCCTGTCGCTGCTGTTCTGGACCCTGACGGTCATCGTCTCGCTCAAGTACGTGGTCCTGGTGCTGCGTGCCGACAACAACGGCGAAGGCGGCCTGGTCGCCATGCTGGCCCTGGCCTCGCAGACCGTCAAGGACAAGCCCCGCCTGCGCAACGTGCTGCTGCTCATCGGCATCTTCGGCACTTCGCTGTTCTATGGTGATGGCGTGATCACGCCGGCCATCTCCGTGCTCTCGGCCGTCGAAGGCCTGGAAGTGGTCTCTCCGCACTTCACCAAGGCCGTGATCCCGCTGACCCTGGTGATCCTCTTCCTGCTTTTCTGGTTCCAGAAGCACGGCACGGCGGGGATCGGTCGGTTTTTCGGCCCCATCACCCTGGTCTGGTTTGCCACCATCGCAGCGCTGGGCGTGCACCAGATCGCGGGCCATCCCGAAATCCTGGCGGCCATCAGCCCGCACTTCGCAGTGCGCTTCATCTGGGACAACCCCGGCACCAGTTTCATCATCCTGGGCGCCGTCGTGCTGTGCGTGACCGGGGCGGAGGCGCTTTACGCTGACCTGGGCCACTTCGGCAAGAAGCCTATCCGCCTGGCCTGGTTCTCCGTGGCCATGCCTGCCCTCACGCTCAATTACTTCGGCCAGGGTGCGCTGCTGCTGGCCAACCCGGCCGCCGTGAAGAATCCCTTCTACATGATGGCCCCGGCCTGGGCGCTGCTGCCCCTGGTGCTGATGGCCACCATGGCCACGGTCATCGCTTCGCAGGCCCTGATCACGGGCGCCTTCAGCGTCACGCGCCAGGTCATACAGCTGGGCTATCTGCCGCGCCTGGAAGTGCGCCACACCAGCGTGCGCGAGACCGGCCAGATCTACATGCCCCTGGTCAACTGGAGCCTGTTCGTGGCGATTGCGCTGGCCGTGGTGCTGTTCCGCTCCAGCGGCAACCTGGCGGCCGCCTACGGCATTGCGGTCACGCTGGACATGCTGATCACCACCACGCTGACCTTCTTCGTGATCCGCTACCGCTGGAACTACCCGCTGGCCCTGTGCATCGCGGCCACCGGATTCTTTTTCCTGGTGGACCTGGCCTTCTTCTCGTCCAACCTGCTCAAGCTGTTCGACGGCGGCTGGTTCCCGCTGCTGATTGGCGGCACGGTGTTCTCGCTGATGATGACCTGGCGCAAGGGCCGCGAGCTGCTGCACGAAAAGCTGCAGGCCGATGCCATCGACCTCAAGAGCTTCCTCGAATCGGTCTGGCGCCATCCGCCGGCGCGCGTGACGGGCACGGCCGTCTTTCTTTCCGGCGAACCGGGCACCGTACCCAACGCCCTGCTGCACAACCTCAAGCACAACAAGGTGCTGCACAACCAGAACATCTTCGTCACGGTGCGCAACCATGAAATTCCCTGGGTGGGCCTGGACAAGCGCACCGAGATCGAGGCGCTGGGCAGCGACTGCTGGCAGGTCATCATCAACTACGGCTTCAAGAACGAACCGGACGTGCCGGCGGCACTGTCCCTGCTGCGCCCCCGGGGTTGCCAGCTCGACGCCATGGAGACCAGCTACTTCCTGTCGCGCGATGTCATCATCCCGCGCATCAGCCACCGCATGGCGCCCTGGCGCGAAAAGCTGTTTGCCCAGATGCACCGCAACGCCAGCCGTGTCTCCGACTTCCTGCACCTGCCCAGCAACTCCGTGGTGGAGCTGGGCTCCAAGATCGAGCTGTAGGCGTCGCCAGCGCATCGCACGGTCGGCGGCTGTGGTGACAGAATCGCGCGATGCGCTTTTTCCGTGACTTGAGTCCCTCTGCCTTCGCAGCCGGCTTCGTGGCCGTGCTCGTGGGCTTCACCAGCTCGGTGGCCCTGGTCTTTCAGGCCGCCCAGGCCTTCCATGCCACGCCCGAGCAGATCACGTCCTGGATCTGGGCGCTGGGACTGGGCATGGGCCTGTGCTCTCTGCTGCCCTCGCTGATACTGCGCATGCCGGTCATGGTCGCCTGGTCCACGCCAGGCGCAGCCGTCCTTGCCACGGCAGGGCTTGCGGGGGGCTTTTCCATGGGCGAGGCCGTTGGCGCCTTCATTATCAGCGCGGGGCTGATCATCCTGGTGGGAGCCACAGGCTGGTTCGAGCGCGTCATGAACCGCATCCCCATGGAAATCGCTGCCGCCCTCCTGGCGGGCGTACTGGCCAACTTCGGCATGCAGGCCTTTGCCGCCGCCAGGGATGCGCTGCCCCTGGTGCTGGTCATGCTGCTGACCTATCTGCTGTCGCGCCGCCTGGCACCGCGCTATGCGGTCATCGCCACGCTGGTGGCCTCCATCGCCTGGGTGGCGCTCAACGGGCAAATGCAATGGTCCGCCGTGCATGCAGGCCTTGCCTGGCCAGTCTTCACCATGCCGCAGTTCTCGGTGCCCGCCCTGGTGAGCCTGGCCTTGCCCCTGTTCGTCGTCACCATGGCCTCGCAGAACCTGCCCGGCGTGGCCGTCATTCGTGCCACGGGCTACGACCTGCCCATCTCCCGCATCATCAGCATGACGGGCATCGCCACCCTGGTGCTGGCCCCCTTCGGTGGCTACGCGCTCAACCTCAGTGCCATCACCGCTGCCATCTGCATGGGCCCCGAGGCCCATGAGGACAAATCCCGCCGCTACACGGCGGCGGCGATCTGTGGCCTCTTCTATATAGTCATCGGCATCTTCGGCGCCGTGGTCACGGGACTGCTCACCGCCTTCCCCAAGGAACTGGTGGTCTGCATAGCGGGACTGGCCCTGCTGGGCTCCATAGGCAGCGGCCTGGCGACAGCTCTCAAGGGGGAGGAACACAGGGAGGCTGCGTTGATCACCTTTCTGGTGACGCTCAGCGGCGTGGTGATAGCCGGAGTCGGCTCGGCGTTTTGGGGCGTGGTCGCGGGCAGCCTGGCGCTATTTGTGCAACATTACCGACGTGCACGGGCTGACTGATACGCGGCCCAGGCCCGGGCACCCCACTTCCGCCTCCCATACAGGCGAGGCACGGGCCGCCGCCTTCTGCACACAACCCATGCAAATCCTCTTCGTCGCCGATCCGCTCGAATCGTTCCAGACCTACAAGGACACCACCTTCGCCATGATGCGCGAGGCGCAGCGGCGCGGCCACTCCATCGTGGCCTGCGAACCCAGGCAGCTTTCCTGGCAGCGCGGCGGCAAGGTCGTCGCCCAGGTGCGGCACATCCAGCTCACGGGAGATGCCCGGCAGTGGTTTGAAATCTCCAAGGAAGGCCTGGAGGAGCTGGCGGGCTTCGATGCCATCCTCATGCGCAAGGACCCGCCCTTCGATTCCGAATACTTCTACTCCACGCACCTGCTGGAACAGGCCGAGCGCGAAGGCGCAAAGGTCTTCAACAAGCCCAGGGCGTTGCGAGACCATCCGGAAAAGCTGGCCATCCTCGAATTCCCGCAATTCATCGGCCCGACCCTGGTCACGCGCAGCGCGCAGGACATCCGCGCCTTCCATGAAGAGCATCAGGACATCATCCTCAAGCCGCTGGACGGCATGGGCGGCATGGGCATCTTCCGCGTGGGCGCCGACGGCCGCAACCTGGGCAGCATCATCGAAACCCTGAACCAGGGCGGTGCCAGCAGCGTCATGGTGCAGAAATTCCTGCCCGAGATCACCGAGGGCGACAAGCGTGTGCTCGTCATCGGCGGCAAACCTGTTCCCTATTGCCTGGCACGCATTCCCCAGGGCAACGAAGTGCGCGGCAACCTGGCAGCGGGCGGCAAGGGCGTGGCCCAGCCTCTGAGCCAGCACGACAAGGCCATGGCCGAAGAGATCGGTCCCCTCCTCATGGAGCGTGGACTGCTGCTGGCCGGTGTCGATGTCATCGGCCAGTGCATCACCGAGATCAATGTGACCAGCCCCACCTGCTTCCAGGAGATCCATGACCAGACCGGCTGCGACGTGGCCAGCCTCTTCGTCGACGCTCTGGAACAGGCCTTGGCGGCGGCTTGAAAAAACTTGGCGGATGACGCCAGTCATCCGCCAAGTTTTGGTGCTAGAATTGCGCCCCTGCACTCGATGACACGCAAATGTCTGAAAAGTGAAGCTTCCAGAGTTTTGCAAGACCGTTAAAAAACGTGCTACAATGCAAGGCTCTGCTGAAGAGAGCGATGCAGATCGCTGGTGTTGAGA
>NZ_JBICLB010000026.1:0-336 GCF_043104845.1 Delftia sp. WSY_7
CTGCGCCTGCCGGGCCAGTACTTCGACGAGGAAAGCGGACTGCACGACAACTGGCACCGCAGCTACGACCCGGCCAGCGGCCGCTACCTGCAGCCGGACCCGCTGGGCTACCCGGACGGACCCGATGCCTACCTGTATGCCGGCGGCGACCCGCTCAACCGCATCGATCCCACCGGGCTGTACCAGGAGGACATGCACTACTACATGGTCTTCTTCCTGGCCCTGGCCGCCGGCCTGGACTACGAACCTGCGCGCATCACGGCGCTGGCTTCGCAGTACGTGGATGACAACCCCATCACCAAGCCGCTGGACGATGCCAACACCCTCACCACGGTG
>NZ_JBICLB010000027.1:0-1225 GCF_043104845.1 Delftia sp. WSY_7
CTGGGCAACCCGGCCCAGCCCTGTGCCGAATACCAGTTCCTGGGCGAATTCCTGCACTCCTACCTGGACACCTTCAGCCACCGGGACAAGGACAACCGGCCGTTCGATGCCATCAGCGCGAAGCTGGGCATAGGGCATGGGTTTGCGGGGTCCGAGCCGGATTACACCTATGACGAGGACATGCCAATACTGGGGAATATGCCTGATCCAGAAGTGCCTTATTGGGACAAGCGGGAGTATCGATCGCTGCAAGGGGAGAAGGCGGTTTATGAGTTTTTAACGGCGTATGGAACTAGGCCTGCGCTGGGGTTTGAGGAGATCAGGAATGTGCTAGAGAGATTCAATGCAATTAGAGAGGAAGGGAAAGACTTTCCTAAGAAGATTGATTTCCTGCAAAAATCCGTTAATAGATTCATTGCCAATGGAAAATTAAATCCAAAAGGAAAGAATGACAAAGAAAATAAAGAAATAAATTTTCTTGATAAGATGAGCGAGAAATATGATAAAGATCAGGCGCAAATCAATAGAGAGATTTTCCTAGGAGATCTTATCGGGCAGGAAGAAAAATACCCAGGGGTTTGCCTTCCGGGGAGCAGCGTATGCAAAGAGGTATGATCACTCTATTCTTGATGCTTAATTCCGTACTATTGATTGAATGTCATTCAAATCAAAAAAAACAGCTAACAACAGAAGAATGGGCGGAGCGTCGTCACCCACCTAGCGATACTTCCCCCCTACCGGAAGGGTGCAAAGCGATT
Source organism: Delftia sp. WSY_7 (assembly GCF_043104845.1). Lineage (NCBI taxonomy): Bacteria > Pseudomonadati > Pseudomonadota > Betaproteobacteria > Burkholderiales > Comamonadaceae > Delftia > Delftia sp. WSY_7. The sequence goes on from NZ_JBICLB010000027.1 coordinate 759, forward strand.
AAATATCTCGGAGGCTATTATCCCATAGCAGCGGCTATTAGAGGCAATGGCCGTTATTGTGTAATTCACGATTTTATACAGCGAAAGGCCATTGATTGGATAGAGGGTGGAATAGAGCATGGTTCACCCACGGATAGTCAAGGTGATGGTAGCGTACTGACTTTTTACAAAAACAGTCTATCTGAATTAGATTTGAGGGAACATCTAATCTCCGGTAGACCATTTAAGAATGTAAATGGAATAGGAATATTGGGTAATGATCAAGTTTTTTTAAAAGTTCATAACGGAAAAATAGAGACTCCTGGGGGTTTTGGCATAGGTGTTGAGATGGCGCCAAATATTATGATAAATAAAAGAATGAAAATGCTGACAGAAGACACTGTTGTTACAAAAGAATCCAACTGGAACCCGGAAACCGAGGCTTTTAACAAAATCCCTTGGGATTATTTCCCACCCACCTTCTACAC
>NZ_JBICLB010000028.1:0-91444 GCF_043104845.1 Delftia sp. WSY_7
CTGGTTCTGGTAACTGGCCGCACTGGTGCAGGAAAGAGCACGAGCATTGCAGCAATGCTCAACCAGGTTAACAAGCAACGCTCTTCCAACATCGTCATCATCGAAGAGCCCATTGAATTCATCTACAAGGCTCGGATGTCGCGCTTTACCTACCGAGAGGTGGGAAACGATGTAGACAGTTATGCCAACGCAGTTGAACAAGCGCTACGGTATGTTCCGGACGTCCTGAGCATCGGCGAGATCCGCGACGCAGAGACTATGAAGGCTGCCGTGCGCGCCGGTGAATCGGGTCACCTGGTGTTCGGCACTATCCACGCCGCCAATGCCATGGGCGCAATCCGAAAAGCGCTGGGCTTTCTTGATACGCAGGGCGAAAAACTGTCTTTTGCGACAAATGTAGTAGGAGTCTTGGCTCAAGCCTTGCTGCCAACCATTAATTCTCACGCGAAATCGCTCGCTTTTGAAATTATGGATTTCACAGCGAAGCAAAATGGTGTGACATTGCTGGCGGAAACGGTTGAGAAAATGCTGTCGCCACAAAGTGATGGCACAGAGCTTCAGAGCTTCGAAAAAGACTTTCTAAGTCAGCAAAGGCGAATTGGCGTTGGCAGCTCACCATTTGTGCAGAGTTTGAAATATCTTCTAAAACACAAGCAGATCGATATTGCAAGTGCTTTGTCACTGATTCATGACTCAGCCAGCATAAAAGAACTGAGAGATATATTTACCCATCATGGTTGATTATTTGTATTTTATCACTTAGGTAGTTGATGATATGGCGCGGCTTCTGTATTCAACTTCAACAATGAATTTAGTAGCTGCGGATATTACAATAGCATCATACATGCTAATATTTGATTCTTTGAGACTCCCATGCCCAGCCGTGGGAGTCTCGTTTCTCAGTCTATAAATCGTTCCGGCAACTTTCTTGATTTCTTCTGGCAATTCAGATTCTTTCTCATATTTTTGCAAAAATGAGCCAAGTGTTTTATCTCCTAGCACTGGATCATTTAAAATATCCTTGGCTAAGGTTTCCAATACGTTTGCCGACGCGTGCAACACCCCAGAAAAGTCATTTTTCTCCAAGCACACTTCCATTCGCGCAATTTGGGATTTTATATTTTTATGGATGAAATTGTCAAACCTCCATCCGGTGTCTCCATTAAAACTCTTAACTTTCTCAAATACAGTACAGTCTAAGTAGTGGCATGGAACAACAGTTTGCCAAACATATCGCCAATCGTCGATTAAACCATCCCGTTCTGCCCTTCGATGTCCAGAGTCTTGATCTATATGATCAACATATTTAGACATAAAACTTGCATAGTATCTGTAATATCTGCCCGATACTTCCGGGCAGAAATTAGACAAATGATCTACTTTTCCAGCTTCGTTTGAGATTGAAGTTCTATCCTCTTCTATCAGCGGTACGAGCGTTTTATCTTTCCAATGTTTATCTAATTCATTAATTGTATCATCGTCCAATCCAGCTATCGCTCCTACGTTTGTGAGTAGATATATACTTTCATAGTATCTATGACATTTACGAACGTCGGCATAATTGCATGAGTTTTGTACGCCTGACTCTTTGCTTTTCTCGGTATACCATGATGAGCTGGGTATTATTGGAATCTTATTGAAAATCATTGAACATTAATCCAGTGCTGTTTAATAAGTTCACAGCATGCTATTCAAACAATTAAGACAAGTCAAATAAATTCTATAAAAAAGCCCCGGCAGAATGATTCTGTCGGGGCTTTTGTACTTGCGCACAGTACGCTGTTAGGCTGCGAGCAACTCCCTGGCCAGGGCCACTTCGATGCTCTCGCCCTCATTGTCATTGAGCACGTCCAGGCCACACTCCGGCATGTCGCCCGAGGTGGACTGAGACACCGTGATCTTCTTGGCCATGAGCCGCAGGCAATCCATCTGGCTGGTGCCGGCGTAGCCCAGGAAGATCACGCGCACGTCGTGCTTTTGACCAATGCGCCATGAGCGCCTGGCCGCCTGCATCATCGTGTAGACATTGAAGCCGGACTGCATGAAGACGATGGTCGGGAACTCCAAAAGATCCAGGCCCGTCTTCACTAGCTCAGGGTTGGTGATGACCACATCGACGCCGCGATCGACCTGGTCGGCCACCCAGTCCTCTCGCTTCGATGCGTCCACGCTGGCGCGGAGCACGGCGACCTTCAAGCCCCGGGCCTCCAGGTGCATGCGCAGCCTGGCGGTGGTGTCGCGTGTGCCCGTGTAGATGGAATAGACCAGCACCTTGCGGCCCTGTGCTTTCTCTTCCAAACACAGCTCGATCAGCTTTTGCTCTTTGGGTGTGCACTCGGTTTCCGAGAAGACCGGCGCCTGCAGGTGAAGCAGTGCCTTGGTCCTGGGATGCCTGACGGTCTCGGTCCTGAAGCAGCATTCTGGCCATGCCAGCAGCACGTTCATGACCACGCCCAGCAGCGTGCTGTCTTTCATGGCCAGGGCTTTTTTGAGCATCTGCACGAGCTTGAGCGCCATGACCTGGTATGCCTCGGCCTGGTCCTCCTGCATCTGCACGTCGATGAAGGACTCGGCATAGGCCGGCAGCACCTTCTGGCCGATGTCGCGCAGCTTCAGGAAGACCGTGATGGGCAGCACGTAGCGCATGATGCCCACCGGGCCGAAGCCCGGGGCCTTGGATGTGCGCACCGTGAGCTGCTTGCCCTTGGCCGTGCGGTGGGAGGTCGATGCCGACTCCTTGTATACGTCCTTGAGCACGCCGTGCGTTCGCATGAAGCCCATAGTGGCGGCAGCCATGGAGCCATTCTTGGAGGGTTTGAATCCGTCCTCGATCAGCGCAGCGGGGTTGATCCGCCACAGCAGATGGAAGAGGTCGTCTGCATAGCCGCCCATGAGCGTTCCCGTCAGCAGCAGCACCCTGGAGCACTGGCTGGCCAGCACACCCATGGCCTGCCCCTGGGCCGAGCCCTCGTTCTTGTACTCATGGCCCTCATCGACCACCAGCAGCCCAAAGTAGTCCTTGGGCAGATAGCGCTTGATGAACTCGGTGGGCTGATAGCCCCCCTGCCCTATCGAGAACTCGAAGTTGGCCAGGCGCCGCTCCATGCGCTTGGCCTGTCGGTCGGAAAACACCAGGTCGCCATTCTCGTCCATCAAGTTCACGAACTCGTAGACGTTGTCCTCAAGCATGGCAGCCAAAGTCTTCTCGCCGAAGGTCTTGAGCAGGCGCTTGGCTGCCACCGGCCCGATGGTCGGCAGCTGCTGCAGCGCGTCGAGCACCAGGTCGTACATGGACTGGATGGGCTTCCCGCTACGGATGAGCGTCCACAGCGTGGAGCTGCAGCTGTCGCACTTTCGCCGGCGCTCGCTCAGCAGCTGCTTGGCCAGGGGGGCTGACAGCGGCAGCGTCTCACCCTCCTCGCCTTTGGATTCGAGCGGCCGCATGCAGTTGGGACAGCACGCCGCAGAGAACACTTGGCCCTCGATCAGCAGCTTGCGTTCGATGAACGCCGGCCGCCAGTGAAAACCCATGCGCATGCGCACGCGGCCCAGGACGAAGAACTCCGGCTGGCTGGATTCCAGGCCCAGGCGCGAACGCAGGGCCAGCAGCTTGCGCAGCGTGTCCGGGCCGTTGAGCACCCACACGCGCGCACCAGGCACGGTCTCCAGGATCTCGCGCCGCCACTTGTAGACCAGGTGGGGCGGCGAGATGATCAGTGTCCGAGGATTGCGCTGCTGCAGGTGCTGCAGCAGCACGGCGGTGCAGATGGCCATCATGGTCTTGCCCGTGCCCATCTCGGCGTTCAGCACGGCCGCGGGCTCACCCCGGTCGGCCAACAGCTTGACGATGGCCTGCACGGCCTCCGACTGCGCGGCGAACGGCTTGCGTTTGAGCCCCTGCAGGATCTGTTGGCGATCCTTCCAAACGCTTGTTTGGCTGTCTCGCTCGGGCATGTAGACAGGTGGATGCTGGGCACGCACCTGGTCCAGCAGGCCCTGGCCAAACTCACGGATGAAATCGCCCAGCGGGATGGTCTCGCTGATCACATCGGCCAGGAAGTCCTCGCCCTCGATCTGGCCGAATTCGCCCGTGGCATCCGATGCTGCAACAGGTGCAACGGTAGTAGTGTCCTGCTCCAGGACGGGTGTGGTGGGTGTGGAAACTTCCATGATTTGCTCCAAAAAATAAGGGCGCACCGCTGAAGAACAGCGGTGCGCCCTGGTGGTTGGGTGGAAAGGTGTGCCCGAGGCCTGGCGCATGGCCTGGCTCGAATTCAGGCGAGAGGTTCAGGCGACGAGCTGACGCTCGCGGACGCCGGCACTGACGTGCCGGATAAAGTGGTCGGTGATGCTCACGCGCAGCGCGCGGAGTTCGCCGATGCGCGGATAGAGACCTTGGCCAAGCTCGTGCACCGCGCCTTTTTCTTGACACCAGGCCAGCAGAGGCTGCTGCCAGGTATCCAGCAAGGCGATGGGCGCCAGTTCCTTGACAAGGCTCCACACTCGCGCATCGATGTCACCGCTGGTTGCCAGCACCCAGCCGATGCGATTGGCTTGGTCCAGGGCGCGCAGGCGTTTGTCGTAGAGCCAAAGATGGCTCAGCGGCCCGAACAGGTTCTGGCGTGGCAGCCGGCCGCTGAACTTGGCCAGGCGGTCGGTAGATCCGAGGTCCACCAACTGCCGCTCGCCGCCGGCGCCGACCAGGGCGAACCGGCTGATGCCGGATTCAGCCTGGCTGCCGAGCTCGGCGGCCGCTATGAACTGCATGGCAGAGGCATCGCGGCCGTAGAACGACAGGAACATGAGCTCGCCTTCGTCATTGCGCAGGCAGGCATCGACCCAGAGGTCGGCGTAGCCCTCGATGCGGTAGAGGCTGCGGTGTGGTGTCAAGAGATGCTCCAGAGAAGACGGAGCAGCCCCATGCGGGGCGTGCCCCGCATGGGTTGAGAAATGGTCAGGTGGGATTCGGCACCCACAACCAGACCGAGACATAGACGCCTTCATCGGCCGGTGCCACAAGTGGCGACACATCTGCGAAGGAGTCATCGCTGCCATGCAGCTGGCGGGCCTGGTCGACGGCCCAAGCAAATTCCCGACGGAATCGATCTTGGTCCTGCAGGCATTTGTCCAGAGCGCAAACGGCCTGGGCCAGATTGCCCTGCTCCCAGGTGTTCACAACGCCGCGGGCAGCAACTTCCAGGTCATGCATGAGCAGGCTCCTTGCGGTCCTGCGCCGCATAGTGCATTTCCACGGCCAGCTTGACGGATTCGAGTTGGGCCAGGATTTGTGCGTGCTGTTCCCGGGCCACCTTCTCGGTGACACGCTTGGGGGTGGTTGAAAGGAAGAGACGATTGAAGTCGCCCTCGCCGTTGAAGCCGATCACATGGCGGCGAGTGTTCCCGGTGCAAAGGTGGACCGATGCACGGGACTCCAGTGAGCCGCCAAGACCCTTGCGGGTGCTGATGTCGAGCTCCCTGGCGCCGCCCAGGTCGATGATCGTGACGAGTCTGTGGCCATCGCGTGTGGAGTGGCTGTAGTGAGTACGCATGAAATGCTCCTTCAAGTTGGATTGAGAGAGCGAGCGCCGCCCTTGCGGGACGAGGCCCGCAGGGGTGGTTGGAAAAATGCCTGGTCTTGCGACCTGCGCGCTTGCAAGGCTCAGCGCACCTAAAACCGTTCTGAATGGTTCAAACGGTTTTCCGCAGCCCACCCCTGGCAGGCTCTGGAAAACCGGCTGTCGCCGGTTTTGGTTGAATTCAGCAGTGCTGAAAGGTGGTCAGTTCAAACGCAAGCGCTCGAAAGCGATCACGTCCGCAGTGGAGAAGACCTGGACGAGCTCAGCGCGCGCCAGGGCTTCGAGGTCCGGTGCTGGATCTGTGTCGCCCCAGGCCTCGGGATCGCAGTCGGTTGCATCATCGAGCTCCTTGCCCTCCGCGACGTGCATCAGCTCGCCGTTGATGAGAAAGATGGCCCCACGAGCATCCTTGAGGCCTGTGCCCTTGGGCTGATTGACCAGAAGCTCCTTCACGGCGCATTCGTACTCCCGGCAGCTCATGCGTACGGTATCGACAGTGGCCGCCGGCGCAAGATGCCCCTCGGGGTGTCCATCCTGCAGGTAGGCTTCCAGTTCCTCTGCGCAGAAGCGCTGAAAGAACTTCGGCGATCGCAGCGCTTGCAAGTCCGCCTCCATCGACGACCAGTTGCCGGCATCACGCAGGCATATGCCGTCGATGCTGGACTGACTGTCAATGCAGCTGAGCAGGCCCCCGACAAGCAGATAGTCCAGGTGGTTTGGCACATGCAGCGCCGTACCCGCTGGATGCTTCATAAGCAGCATCCTGGTGTAGCGTGCAAAGTCGTCGTAGCTGACCTTTCGGTGTGGCAGCGGTTGCAAAAAGAACTGGAGGATCTCCAGTTCGTCGGCTTCCACTTCCTGCGGCGAACAGCGTTGGAAAAGCGTACGCTCGGCCAGCGCTTGCATGCCCGAGACCAAGTTCTGCCCTTCCCAGGCTGAGGCCTCGCAGCTGCCGGCATCGCGGATGGAATCACCTGACTCAAGATACGCAAGCTCATCAAGCACAAGAAGGATGGCTCCGTGTTGACCAAGCTTCAGGGCCGTGCCTTTCGGCTGCGACCGCAAAAGTTCCATCACGGCCGCCTCCCACTGTTGAAAAGTCAGTTCCGCACAGGAGGACTGGGTGAGTGTCGTCATGGCTATCTCCAAATAAATGGGACAGCCTCCCCCGAGGGCTGCTGCCCCGGGTGGGTGGATGAAAGATGTCAGTGCAGCCTGCTGCCAGGCTGCCCCGAGAGGACCTGCAGGGACTGCAGGAGCTCGGTGGCCACAAGGTCGCGCGCACGAAGATCGGCGGCGGTCATGCGGGTGCCAAGATGGCACAGGACGTTCTCCAGCGAAGCTTGCGCATCGCTGGCCAGGTCCAAGGTTTTCAGAATGCCCGGCACCAGGGCCGGAAGCGTTGCCAGCAGATCGAGCATGGATTCATCCAGGGCCGTGAGGCCTTGGCGATCCAGCGCTGCAATCTGCTTGAGGGTCTCGATCGCGGACATCATCAATACTCGTAGGGCAGCAACAACGTGGTTGTCTGCCACCCTGCATCGGTGATGACCCAGATCGTGTGATCGCCCACCTTGTAGACGGACATCACCATGGCGCGATCGACCAGCGCGTGCTGGTTGAGCGCACGATCGAGCGTGTGGATCTCCCCCCAATCCCCGCTTTGGTGCCGGCGCAGCAGCTCGTGCGGATCGACTTCACCTTTGCAGATGAGATCGTCCACGCCGATCGTTGTGACACAGCGACTCGCGTGAAAAAAGGGTGTGGTCTGTGGGATGGTGGCGGCGGGCCGCACCAGGTCTTCAATTTCCATGGGTCATCTCCTGTGTTGCAGGGACGGCCCCACGATGGGGACTGTCCCCATCGGGTGAAAAAAGAAGGATGGCCCTACCCGGCACGAGGACCCGGTAGAGACGAGGATGCAGATCAGTCCGTTGCGGGTTGATCGCGGTGGTATTCGCCATATTTCTCGGCCATTTGGCGAGCCACGTCCTTGGCAATTGCTTGCCAGTACGTACCCTCAAAAAGCGCGCAGTCATAGCGTTCGGGATGTGGCTCGCTGGCGATCTCATCCGCCTTTTCGTGCAAAGCCTGGATCACGAAAGCCTGAACCATGGGCCCAAATTTCGAGAACTCCATGAGCTCGGTGAGGAACTCGACATTGGTTTGCTGTGGCACGGCCACCTCCTTGAAATGCGAGGCAGCCGACCCGAGGGGCTGGTGCCCCATGGGGTTGAAAGAAGTCAGGCGATCTTGACGATCTGCCCAAGGCGCGCATCGGGCGTGAGCTCGATGGCGTTGATGACGGGAACGAAACGGTCGAGCAGCACGGTGGACTGCGAGGCATTGCCCTTCTCGTCCACGTCGATGCTGACCTTGCGCTCCTTGCGTTTGTAGGTATCGCCCTTGATCAGAAACGTGCGGCCGTTGCCGGCCGTGATCTTTCCCGTGACCTGGCCAGCGGCCAAGGCCAAGGCCAGGTGCCAAGGTGTCAGGTCACGAAGTGGCGGCCGACATGCGCCAGTCGCCTGAGCGAAGTGAGCCTGCAGGCCCTCCCACAGCAGGCTGTGGGAGAACTTGGCCAGCTCATCGACCAGCTGCTCCTCATCGATCTGCACGGCATGGAAGTCGAGCTCCAGATCCCCCTGCAGCGCAGGGATCAAATAAGGCTCCAGCTCCCACGAGTCCGGTAACAAGGGTGCGCCCTCCTCCGAGTCCTGCGCGTCCACGAGCGGCTGCAGAGCGGCCTTGGTGGCATGCGTCGGCCGGCAGCGGGTGCCGATCACGATGCACTGCTTGAAGCGCCGCTCCGGTGCCATGAAGACGCGCAGATCCTGAAAGTTGCGCACCAGGTAGCCGCGGATCTCGTCGTCGAGCGCGTAGTGCGGAATGAGGTAGACCAGCACACCTCCGTAGGCCAGGTAGGGCACGGTTTTGCGCAGGAACGTTCGTTCCAGTCGCTCGGCCTTCTCCGGGTCGTCGATCAGGGATCGCTGTGCGGCCTGGTCAGAAACACCGTAGCCGTATGGCGGGTTGAGAAACAGAAGACCCATGCTGCGCGGCCGCACGATGACATCGTGGACATCGGCTTGCAACACGCGATCGAGGATCTCCTTGGCGTGCCGCGCACGGTCGCGGTCCAGCTCGATGCCGAAGGCCTCGGCGCCGGCGGCCGCACCGCGAGCAACGGTCAGCAGTTGGCGCACATCGGCCAGGGCCGTGCCCTCGCCGCAGCAAGGATCCAGCATGCGAACGTTGCCGTGATCGGGCATGCGCAGCAGATTGGCGATGCGGGCAATCGATTCTTCATCGGTCGGGAAGTACCCAGCCTTGATGTAGTTGCGCGCCAGGCGCGCGAAGATCAGGGCCATGGCCTGCTCTCCCCAAAAAAAGAAAGCCAGCCCAGGGAGATCCCTGGTGCTGGCTGGTTGGTGGATGGCAAAGCAAGCTTTGCCTGGTAGATCACAGCTGGGTCCACATTCCGGAGTTCCAGGCCGAGATGGCCTGACGCTCGCTGTTCCAGGACTCATCAGACTCCCGCGTGAATGGACCATGCTCAGACCTCGTACCGAGGTAGAAGTCTCCATTGCTGGACAGCACCTGCAGCTGCAGGAACTTTCCGCGTTGGGCTGCGAGCAGGCCGAAGGGCGCGATTTCAGACTTTGCGGACGTTGCGAATTGAACTTGCGACATGTCATTTCTCCTTGAGGGGAAATGGACGAGCGCCCCCGGACGGGACGGCCCATCCGGGTTGAAGTTGAGTTGAAGTGTTGAAAGCCCTAGCCACAGGATGACCTGTGAGCTGGGTTGGTGGTCAGAGATAGGTGCGCTGTGTCCAGCGCCCTTCATCCCATGCCTTCTTGGCCTTCTCACGGGTAGGCCAGTACTGCATGGATTCGCGCGTGAACGGACCACTGTCGGAATAGGTCCCGAGATAGAAGCCCGCAGCACTTTGCAGAATCCCCATCGGATACTCCTTTCCGCTTGCGCGGGCAAGAGCACCAACTTGAACGGTTTCATCTGCCTTGGATGCGCTTGGGATTTCGGTTTGCGTCATGACATTTCTCCTTAGAGGGGGAAATGGACGAGCGCGCCCGGACGGGACACGGCCCATCCGGGTTGGGGGGAAGGTTGAAATCGTGAGACACTTTTCGGATGACCGAAACGCGCCCCACATTGAGAGTGATTGAAGGAAGCCCCGTCGAAGAATTGGACCTGGTCCACATCTTCGAGGAGCTCGATGCGCGTGATGCGCTTCCTATCCTGCGGCAGCGGATGCGACAGCAAAAGGCTGCGGCAAATTCCGTTCTCGCATCAGTTGAACCAGGCCGGCCGGCAGACCAGCAAGCAGCTCCGGACGTGCGTAGCACGACTGGACCAGCTTGACGATCGAACAGACTTCGCCAGGCGCGACCTGCTCGCGCAGATCCATCAGCTTTTCATATTCCTGCTCCGTGCAGGCCTGCATCCAGCGGTTGAACGCTTGGTGCGTGCGCGCGCGCTGCTCGGCCGTCCAGACAGGAAGAGCTTGAGGGTTAGTCATGGTTGACTCCAAAGAAATGGGGACAACCGGCCCTTGGGGACGATGGTCCCCGAGGGTGGATGAGAAGGTGAACTACAGAAGTTTGACCGCCGCGATGGCGAGCCCGACAACCGTAATTTGCGTAGTGATGATCCAGCGCAGCTGGTCATTGAGACGGGCATTGAGACGAGTCTCAGATGCCGAGATTTCAGTTCGCACGTTGGCGATCTGAGATTTCAGCTCGGCGCCATCCGATTTGGTCATGACCTGGTCGCGCATCTCTGCACGCACAGCATCCTGGACAGTCTGGATGGCGTTTTCAAGCTCACGCTCCACGGCACGGGCCTTGTCTGGCGTGACGCCAGCCTCGGTCAGTGCTTCAAAGACGCTCAGTTTGATGCGCATGCCCATGAGTCTACTCCTCCCGAAAAAAGAGCGGGCACGCCTTCCCTGACGGGCTCTTGTGCCCGCGAAGGGTGGTGATGATGGCAATGCCCAAGCAGCGAACTGCTTTGCACATTTGCGGGGCTCAATGTGCTCGAAACCATACTGAATGGTTGGATGGTTTCCCTCAGCAGCCGCAGCTGCAGCTGCTGAGGGAACCCATCGGATTCCACAGATTTCACAATGCTCCTGGCCGCCAGTGGCTGGCCGGTCACCAGGTGGAGCTCAGGCGACCGAGGAAAGGCGCGGTCACAGGCACGGCTTGGCTTTCACCGTGGCTGCACTATCGCAAAGCCGCTGCGCATCAGGTCGCAGCCACCCCAATTTGAGAGCCCCCTACCCTGTCGGGTCCTGCAGGCTGTCTATTGAGCACCGCCAGATGCGCAAGAGACAACCCGCGATGCGGGCTGATGTGTCAGGTCAGATCGGATGCCAGGTCTGGCTCTGAATGTCTGCCATCCTGTAGCCCAGGTCCTTGAGGGCTGCCACTTGCTGACGCAGGCGAAGACGATCCACGGTCGGGTCGAGCTTCACAGCGTCCCGGCTGTGCACTTGCGGCCAAAGCTCCCCGAAAAGCTCCTGCAGCTGCGCCTCTTGCGCTGACTGCGGATCTTCAACAGGTACGGGGTCAGAAACCGTCATAGCGGTCGGCGCCTGATCCACTCTGGCCAGCCGCTTCTGGATGCGCTTTTTGAGCTCTTCCACATTCGCTCTGGACTGGGCCGAGCCCGGACTTGATGTCCCGGACATAGGAGTCGAGCTGGCGGTTGCTGATGCCGACCGAGGAGGCGGCGGCGGGACTGCAACCGGCTCTTCGTCCGCCGGGTCAGCTTCAACAAGATGGGGTTCTTCAGGCCTTTCTTCCATGTCATCGATCTGAAGATCGTGCAGCACGGCGCGGATCTCAGTGATGGACTTGTTGAAGTGGATGTACTGCTTAAGGAAGATGCGCTCAACCCAAGCCGTGCCTTTGTAGACGCCGTCATCAAACTGGTCGAGCAGCTGGTCAAAGACGCGGAACTCACCGATGTCGGTGAACAACTCACCCACGCAAAAGTCGCCGTTGCGACCCCCGCGAATTTTCTTGACTCTCAGCGTGATGCCGGAGAGCTTGATCATGTGCTCTTGCTCCAAAAGACGGAGCCAGAGCCCATGGGCAAGGCCCCACGGGTGAAAAAAAACACTCCACACGTGAACGCATGGAGTGCTGGTTGGATGTTCCGGGAGATTTCCAGTCAGCCGGCTGTGTGATCTCGCACACCGGCGAAGTGTGTGCGTCAACGAGATGGTGCGCAAAATCAAAGTGCTCCAACCCGAGGGCGTGCATGTCTCAGGAGCTCACATGCCTTGCCACAAAGTGGCCACAGGTTTAAGCGATACCTGCAAACGCTTGGAAGCCTTGAGCATAGCGCAAAACTTGTAAATCTGGGCCAAAAAACAACCCCTGGCCTGCGATGCAGGACAGGGGCTGGTTGGCGCTAGTTCAGCTTATCGCTGACCGGCAGGCTCTCGGTAACCAGCTCCGCTATGCGGTGCTGGACGACGAGGGTATGCCGAGGGGCCATGGCCGCGGGCAGCCGGAGCGGCTGCTTGACGCGACTGAGCGTGCCCTTGAGGGGCAGTGCTTGGCCGTTGGGCATCCACAGGACGCGACTGCTGAGCGCCCCGGGGGGCCTCTTGCTGCGGCGCATGCTGTGGAGCTTGGCGAGGCTGATGCTGTTGCTGGTCTTCAGGCCAGGACTCGTCCTGGTAGAAGCCTTCGCCCTGCGGTTCATGCTCACGAGGAGCATCTTCGCCTGCAGGCTCAGCACCATCTGCGCTGCGCTTGTACACCGACTCCCCATCGACCGAAATCGAATAGATGAGAATCAGGCGGCCCTTGATGAGCGCGGCCATTTCCTTGTGCCCCGTGGGGCGTCCGGTTTGCTGGTCGCGCACATCGCGCTCGTAGACATGAGGGTAGGTGTCGGCGATGCGGAAGGTCACAGTGACCTTGCGACGTTCGTCCACACTTTGCTTCATGCTCTCGATCAAGCCGATCGCTTCGGCACCGCTCACGCGGAGGTCGAAGTAGGTCGTGTCGGACGAATCAGAGCTCCCACGCAACGCACTGATAGCGCATGCGAGGAAAGGCTCAGACTTGCGGCCACGGCCTTGCGGCGTAACCCAACGGACACGGCTCAGATAGCCGACACCGGTGGTGTGCAGGTTGAAATACTCGCGTTGTGCGTTCGTTGCTTGCATGGTGATCTCCAAAGTTTCCAGAAGAATGTGGAAAGGGAGCGCAGATGCACGCACCGGACCGCGAGGTCTGGATGGGGCAGCTGGTCCCCATCCGGGTTGCGAAAAATGCTCTACATGGTCCTTGGGAGACCGTGCTGTGACTAGAAAGAGCTCAGTCACTGTGTGCCTTGCGGCGGTTCACGGGAAGAAGACTAACAGACAGATTTCAGCTGGTCAAATGCGGTTGACAGTTGCCTGCTGCCGTGCACTCTCCTCCTCCAGCAACTCAGTGATCCGCAGGATCAAGGCTGCATGTTTCTGTTTCAGAGAGGGGAGCTTTTCCTGAAAAGTGCTCCATGCTCTATCCAGCTGTTCGGTTATTGGCTCAGCCCTGTACGCGATGCTATCAACCATGGATTTCAGGCATTCCTGATGGCATTCACGATAAACATATAAAGCATACATCCTGTCATCACCGAACCAGGCAATCTTATGGAAGTCTATAAGGCTTAAAAGTGCGATATGCTCGCCAACAGTATTCAGCTTAGCAAAGTCGCTAGCATTTACAGCTTTCTCCACTGCAGCGTGACGCTTAGCTCTAATTTGCTCCTGCTCAAGCTTCAGCTTTGCTGTTTTTTTTAGAACCTGGGCGCCCTTCTCCAACACGGCGATTGCATCATAAATTGCCATGGATTCTTTGACGTCCAACTCAAACTCACCATTTTTAAAGTTTCGCAGCCCACCAATCAGACGCATGATAGCAGTTGCCTGCGCCTTTCTAGCACTGCTATTCTTGGATATAAGCCCCTTGGACAATTCTTCAGCATTGATCATTATTTCTCCCGCGTTATAAAGAATCACACAAGTAAAAATCCCATCACCAAGCAAATGCTCGATGATGGGATTTGTTTGAAGCCCAAAGGCTTAGCGGTCAGTTCCAGTAGGCCGTTGGACCATTGGAAGGCAGATCACGTTCTCGCCTTTCGGCTTGGCAGGTGCAGGTGCAGGTTTAGCTGCTTGCTTCTCATTTTGCTCAGCGCGAGATTTTTGGATTTCTTGTCGCACCAAGCGATAGAAATCACGCAACACTCTCACTGACCAGGTCACGCACATGGACACCTTGCGGCGCCGATCTGCGTACTTCTGGCCGGCCTCATAGGCTTTTTCCCGGATCTGCTCTGCCCGACGCAGAGTTTCCCAGGCCTTGGTATAGACACCCAGATACTGCATCTTCAGATCGGGATGCTCCTCGAGCAGACCAATCAAAATATCAGCGACCAGGGGATCTTGAACCCGCGAAACCATATCTGCCAGATGCTTTGCATCCCACTGGGAGGCGCTGACAAAGGCGGATGCGGCTTGTTGGGGTTTGCGAGTAGATGAGGACATGTCGTTGATTTCGAGTGAAGGACAACGACCCCCAGCTGGGACTCGTTGGTCCCGGTGGGAAGGTGAAGAAATGTGCCCTGCCTGCAGCTGCAGGCGCGCGTCTCACAAGGGCTCAGACGCTACGTGGTGCTCGGAGAGCGTTCACGAGACGATTGTAGCGGCGCTGAGCCCGCTTCGCTAGCTTGTAGTGCAGGATCAATCTAATACGTATTAACCACAGTACACATTAATATCCTCAGCACATCTGAAATATTGTTATCATTAAGGCTTCTTTAACTTTTTAGGCGAACAACCGTGAGCAACTCATACAAAGAACTTCTCGCCCAGCGCGAGGCACTGGAAGCCCAGATTGAAGCCGCTCGCAAACAGGAAGTCAGTGATGTGGTTGCGAAAATTCGAAGCCTTGTAGCGGACTACGGCCTCACTGCAGATGACATCTTCACTGCAAAGCGCACATACAAGACTACAGCCGGCGAGCCAAAATTCCGAGATCCTTCCACTGGCAAGACCTGGACTGGTCGCGGTAAGCCGCCAGACTGGATCAAGGGCAAAGACCGTTCTGCCTACACCATATGATGGCTAGAAAAAAAGACTACCAAGGTAGTCTTTTTTTATGCCTGCGCGCCCAATCTTATGAAGCGTGCCTCGCCTCATAAATTCTATTTCCGTGATCTATCCGTTTAACTGAGTAAATGCGACAACCAGGCCGGAAGCGCTCACTAGGAACGACAGCAAGCAAGACGGGGCCGCATTCCTCGCTTGTATAAATCCAATCATGAAGCTGACCATCGAAGCGACCACGCCAATTGCGCGATTGAGTTCTGCAGGACCTGGGCCAACTCCTGCGAACAGAACGGCCCCGCTCAAGATAAAGACTGCCCATGCGTCGAAATTTGTTGTCACGGTGTTTTCCTACTTGTTCCGACGGGCAGTTAGCACCTTGCCCTGTTGATCGACCATGAACTGTATACCGTGAGACTGCCCATCCTGGTGATCTTCTTGGTGGCCATCACGCGGGAGCAGCAGTGATGCGGTGAATGCGTGGACGCTTCGCCTTGCTGGCCCGGTAAAGGTCGTACTGCATCTGCATCCCAGCCCAGAGTTCAGGGCTCGTGCCAAACGCGCTTGCCAGGCGAAATGCCATGTCCGGGGAAATCCCCGAATGCCCGGAGACGATGCGTGTCAGCGTGACGCGGTTCACGCCGAGTTGCTGGGCCGCGTCCGTTACGGTCACCTCTCCAAGGTATTCGCGCAGGACTTCGCCGGGGTGCGGAGGGTTGTGCATCTTGGTCATGTCTTTCTCTCAGTGGTAGTCCAGGTAGTCCACCAATACAGCGTCGGTTCCGTCGAAGGTGAAAACCATGCGCCAGTTGCCATTCACGGTGACGGCCCAATGCCCTTTTAGGCCACCTTTCAATGGGTGAAGCCCCCAAGCAGGAGCCGACATATCTTCGGGCTTGGTTGCCTGGTTGAGGGCCGCCAGTTGCAAACGCAGCCGAGGGGCGTGTGCAGCTTGAATGCCCGCCTTGCTCCCTGACTCAAAATACCGCTGCAGCCCTTTGTGCCTGAAGCTCTTGATCATGGTCGAAATTGTAGCGTGTGGCGCATCGCGCATCTATATCATAGTCAAACGACATCTGCATACAGCGCATGCAGCACATCCTGGTTGACATCAACGTACCGTTGCGAGCAGTCGATGCTGGCGTGCCCCAGAAGTTGCACCACGGTGTCCATGTCGCCCGTGGTGACCAGCACCTTGCCCGCGAACGTCCGTCAGCATCGCCTCACACTGCCAGCGCAGCCTCCTCCTCAACCACTTCAGGAGGAACCTCAACAAGCATAGGCCGCTGTTCTGCAGGAAGCGCTGTCTTGGCGGCTTCAATGACCTCCTCCTCGGTCGTGCGCTTGTTCTCCTGCAGCGCGAGAACGCCTTCGTCGATGGTTCCAGGAATCACAGGCACCAGCACCAGGACATCCCTCTTCTGCCCCAGGCGGTAGGCCCGATCTTCAGCCTGGCGCATCAGCGCTGGAGTCCAGGGCATGGACGCGAAGGCCACGATGTTCGCGGCCGTTAGCGTGATGCCCACGCCGGCTGCCATGGTGGTGCCGATGAACACCTTGATTCCCGCATCTGTCTGGAAGGCATCAACAGCGGCTTGGCGCCGCTTTGCGCTGTCTGCGCCTACCAGGCTGACGCTACGCATGCCCATCGCATCCAGGGCCTGTTTCAGCGCCTCCACGGTGCTCATGTACTCGCAGAAAATGATGAGCTTGTCGTCCGCGCCCAGGGCCTCTGCAGTCTCGACCAGGAACGGGATCTTGAGCGTCTCCAGGGCCTTGCGCAGCCGCACGATCTTGGGCATCGCCTGCAGGCTCATGTCGCCGTAGATCTCTTTGTAGGCATCCAAGCCTTCCGCCGGCGACAGGTAGCGCATCTGCCGCTCCTTGCTGCCCAGGTCTTTGAGCACCGACTTGCTGCGGCGGATCATCCAGCCCTTGATCGCCTCGGCCAGGGCCGCACGCTTCTCGGGCGCACCGGCGAAGCGCTTGCGGAAATCCGCCAACGTCAGGTGCCCCAGCTCGTGGCCAGTAATGCGCAGCAGCGTGTGCATCTCGACTTCCCGGTTCAACAGCGGCGTTCCCGTGACCACATAACAGCGCTCGATGCGCGCGCCCAGCAGGAAGACGTTGCGCGTGCGCCCGCTTTGGTACTCCTTGAGGTAGTGGGCCTCGTCAACAGCCATCACAGCGAAATCCAGCCCTGTTTCCCGCACCAGGCCACCCATGCGCTCATAGTTGCCGATCACCCAATCGCAGCCCTGCAGCGTGGCCATGCGATCCTCGCCCACCATGCCGATTCGGGCGTCCGGGTAGATCATGCGGATCTCGCGCTCCCAGTTCAGGCGCAGCGAGGCAGGGCACACGATCAGCACCCGGCCGGTGCCGGCGGCCATGCGCGATGCGACCACAGTCTGGCGGCTCTTGCCCAGGCCCATATCGTCGCCCATGCACGCACCCGACTGGCGCAACATGTGGACCACGCCCTCGGCCTGGTAGTCGCGCAGCGTGCCGCACGCGACCATACTGGCCAGGGCCACAGCGTCATAGGGCAAATCCGCGACATGGCCGCGCTCCGTCGAGAGGAAGCCACTGCCCTCCTCCTCGCTTGTGCCAGACCCACCACCGCTGGGGGGTGGCGCGGACGGTACGCTGATGGGCGAGCCTTGGTTGCCGGTGCTCGCCAGTTCCTCAATGACGACAGGCTGCTCGTGCACAAACACGAACTCGGGCTCCACCCCAGCAATCGATTTCAAGCGCTCTTGGATCTCCTGCGGTGTGGCCCTGACCTGCCAGGCGGATGCATGCTTGTGGAAGTAGCCGCCCAGGGAGCGCATGGCGCGCACGCACAGCGGGTCGTATGTGAAGCTGACGGCATACCGGCCGCGGCTGAGATCACCCTTCGCAAGCGGGAAGACCTGTACGTCGAGCAGTTGCGTGAAGTAGTCGTGCTGCGGCGCTGCCATTGCGGCCCGGAGCGTCACATCAAGGCGCTCCAGGTCCACGAACTGACCGGCGTATGCGTGCTGCAGGATCTGCTCGACGCGTGCAGGATCATTGACATCCAGCATCCACATGCGCCGTGCTGCACACCACCAGGCATCGTAGGCTGCCAAGGGCCGCTTCAAACCTGGCACATGCGTGAGCTGCAAGCCCACCCTGAGCCCGTCAAAGGCAGCCTGCAAAAGCAGGTCCGGGGGCGTGATGGTGACTGGTCCGATATGCACAGGTTTGATCTGACGATCAGTCATCAGATCACCCACTCCACTTTGTCTATATTCGGGCGCTTCTCAATGGGGTAATGCCCACGCTCTTTCAATTCATCTATTCTCGAACGACGATTTTCAGCCGATTCATAACCCCAGTTTCTGGCTATTTTTATTGCTTGCGGATGGACTGACACAGGGAGAAGAGCTATCGCGCGATCAAACTCTTCGCAGGCCATCAGAATAAATTGATCAAATGATGCGCCATACTCAATGATATTTCTCTCAAATATGGCATTACAGAAATCATCCCAATTGGACTCAACCAAACGGCCATCTTGAACCAGTGGCCTACGATGGAAATCGTTGCAACAACTTAAATTCACCACCCACTCCTGTGACAGCTTATATAGGCTGGCGGTCGCAAATGCGTCACTAGGAGAAATTAATTATTGTGCCGGAAAATAGCTTGACTCATGCCGTCGGCGCCACATCAAAACAATGGCCTCAACACGGCTATCGAAATCGCCGATATGTATGGAATCCGTCTCAGAAACCTCATCGTATGTGACAGTAATTCGAGTATTCCAGGCACCGTCGAGCTCTAGTATCGCGCTGCCAACGCATGGATCTTTGGCGGCACCAGTCTCGCGCATCAGCAGAAATGCAGAAGCGTCCTCTTCACGCTGGCCTGCACTCTTGACGACAACGACATAGAACTGGGCGTCGTCCAGGACGCAAATCTCTTGGCAATCCATCTCTGATTTCTTGAACATCGATCATTTCTCCACCGGAAGATTCGTAGACCCGTTAACAATTGCAGACTCGACGACCTCTTTGATCTGATTGATGGTCGGACTGTTCATTGCAACATAAACACCCCACAGACCAAACACAAATGACACAAATCCGATGAAATTCATGAAGATTGCAATTTTCTTCGAACGAAGATAGTCATTCTCTAAATCCACATGGGCTGACAAGTTCGAGATTATTGGCTCCATCAATCGCTGGTCCTTAGCAAAGCCGTTAGTATCTAGAAACTCCCTCATACGGAGAAGAGAATCCCGCACATCTTCTGGAAGATCGGAATATGGAGTTATGGCTTCCATCTTTTCGCAGAGTAAGGACAGCTTTTCATGAAGGGCTGGGTCTCTTGAGTCAGAGCATATTTTACGGAGCATGCTTGTCGCAGCCCCGTCCTTGAGCCCCCTTGCTTTTGCTATTCGTTGAATTTCAACACTCTTTAAATCAATTTTATTGCTTATTTTCTCCTTCACATCTCGGATGAATTTTCTTCTGTTTTTGGCTTCCACCAACAATACAAAAATCCCAAGCGGAAATAATCCAAACATAAGAATAATATAGGCCAATGGGACAGCAATAATTAGGAAGTCATGCAGCAGCTTCATCGTGTTCACAGCCTGTTAAAAGCGGCAGATTGTGTTCGATGCCCAGCCACATGCCAAGCTTGGTACGCCCGACTTTCGGACAGCAGTGTTGGCTACCGTCTACAAAAAAGCCTAGGTGACGGCATAGCGCACTGTGATCGATGGATGGAACGGAAACAGCGCGCCGTCAGGTTCAAACCGTAGTTGGCTCAGCTTCAGGCTGCGGATCGCCAGAGGCGGGAGCACGCCGAGTCGCGGTTTCGAACTCGATTGACTTCACCCGCGACAGCTGAAGCGCGATGTCTTCAGCGACGACCTTGATGACCTGCACCTCGGCACCCGTAGCCGCGTCCTTGGCCATGAAGTCGCGCTCTTCGCCATACACCAGGACACGGCTGCCCTTGCGCAGCAGGCGGGCAGCATCCCGGGCCTTCTGACCATAGATTTCAACTTCCCGCCAGAAGCCTCCAACCTGCTCGACTTCCCCTGTCGTTTTGTTACGGGCGTAGCGGCCAAACATGATGCGCATGCTCGCTACTTCGAAGTCGCCGTTGGCTCCGGCAATAACGCGCAGATCGGGCGACTGACCGAGATTACCTTTACCGATAAAAATGTTTTGCATATATGGCTCCAATAGTGCGAGATGAAGAGTTGCCCAGCTGCACCACTGCCGGGCAAATCGATTAAGGAGAAAAGCTGGAACGAGGGTAAAGGTGGGGCTCCGAGAGCTCCAAAGACCTGCGCGCTATCTTGATTTTTGAGCGCAGTTGAAGGTGCTCTTCGTTGAGTCGTTGGGCCTCCCGGGATGCGCGCAGACACCAGGCGCGAAGATCACCAGGCAGCATTGAGGCAATCTCTTCGAGCTCATCCCAGCTTAGATGCCGGTTTGCGCCAAGCCGCTGACGCCAGCGCAAAAACACGGAGCCGCGCGAACTGCGCTGGTGCACCACCAGATATGCGCCCACGCCCTTGACCGTTTTGGACTGCTCCGAAAGGTGGCGCATCTTGTCAGCCACCGCATCAAGACTGGCAACACCTTGGCGCAGGGCGGCGAGCCCGCCCCTACCCGTAAGGGCCTTTACGTCAACCTGATTTTGACAGTCCTGATTCACTGCGGTATGCCTTGCCCAAACCACATGATTGACGATGCGTTCATCGCCGGCATGCTGTGATTGCCCTTTCAACACCTGCCCTTTCACACCATCCCCTTTCATACCAATACCCCCGATATTTAAATCACGCAGATTCTGTGCTACTCGTCGGTTCAGCCGGAGCATCAGTAGACGCATCGGCCTCGTCATGACGCTGAGCCTGCTCATCGGCCTCCAGCTGCGCGCCGACCTGGTGCAAGACTGCACGCTCAGCCTCCGAGAGCGAATAGCGACGACGCGAATGCGAAGGTGCAACTTCGACCTTGTAAATCACTGCCGGTACAGGCCCGAAGACTTGCATGGCAAACTCAATGCGCTTACGTGCTTGCTCGTCAGCACCGACCCAGTCTGCTCGGTTGAGATCTGCCATCTCACTACGCGACAACCACCTTGAGAAACGAGCGGTGTCGTAGAACACTTTTAGGATTGCCCGGGATGCAATGCTCAGGGACTCCCGCATTTGCGAATCGCTTTGCAGGCTCTTGCGATTCAGCGTTTTCTGCAAACGAACGAAATAGTCGTATTGCACGATGAGCGTCGAGATGTCATAGCCATATGGGCTTTTGAAGCCGAGATTCACGGCGACGGGATTCGATGACGCAGCAACCGTGTAGTTGAGCCCCAGCTTGCGCTGCTGCTGCATGCGCTCCTCGCACTGCTGAATTGCCCCGCGAAGGTGCTCTTGAACCTCCTGCAGGCCGCGTTCGTAGCGAACAAGCGCCCAGTCGGCATAGGGATTGTTGTTGGCCGTCAGCAGCCACAAATTGCGAAGAGATGCGGCTATTCGCCGGCCACCAATGATGGGGTTCACCTTCGAGCCAGGCTCACGGGCGCGGCCGTAGAACATGCGCAGCGCTTCGATCGTGTGGATGGTCATCTGGTCCACACCGTCATCGATCAGCATTCCCAGATCATCAATGGCTTGGGCATCGGAGATAGGCACCAAAGGATCAGCACCTCTGCGCTCCTGATGCTCGGATTGCATTTGCGCCAAACGCTCCCGACGATCAAGCAGTTCGACATAGCGATCGAAGCGAGGATCGCTTTCAGACGCACCAGCTTGGATGTATTCGGCGAGGACGTTTTCTTCGCCACGAATGGAGTAGCCATCAGCGAAAGGCGATCCGTCCTCTTTCTCGAACACGATTCGTGTGCCCAAGATGTTCTGTAGGTCTATGGCATCAATGCCGCTGCTGCGCTTGGTTTGTTGTTTGCCTTGGTTTGTCGCCATCTTCTTCTCCCAGTCAGTGTTAATAAACAATTTACCCATCAGTCAGGGCAGTAATTCCACATAAGCCATAAATCCCTTGACGACCAGCATCTGCAGAAGCAGAAGCAAAGCCAGGCAACCGCATCTAAAGAATAGTAGGCCCGCTAGATTCAACTGCTTCTTGAGCAAATGCACATTCGTCCTTCTAAGCTCAGTTCGTGCAGTCTGCTTTCCAAGCTTCCAAAAATGCGAACTCCTTCTTGCTAACGGCGGGCAGCCTTTCAGGCAGGCTCTGCCGAAGAAGATCCATGACCGCTTCGCGATGGACGGTTACAAGCGTTTTGGTATTTTTATGAACACGCACATTGATGTAGCCTGCTCCCGCGAGTCGATCAATTGCGCGTTTTACTGTCGTGACTGACACCGTCCCGCACAGTTGCTGATCCGCCATCTTGCCGGCAGTCATGGCGAACTCTTTAACATCCGCCTCCTCTTTCAGAAGTACCCACAGGACTGCTGCGTCAACATAGTTGTGCAGCCGTTGAACCAAATGGAGGAATAGTGAATTAGCTTTCATGTTCATCTCATTTCTTAGAGTCGAATATTTGGAGTCCAAAAAAATGCACTTATTAGAGTTGGCCATCACCACAGAGAGCTACTCGCTTTACGCGGTGGGCCGTTTCGGACTACTCGGCAAGCCTTGCGCAGTGGGCCGTTTCGGACTACTCGGCAAGCCTTGCGCAGTGGGCCGTTTCGGACTACTCGGCAAGCCTTGCGCGGTGACCCGAGTCGCGTTACGCGGACAAACTGAGGAGATGCCGAGTCAGCCTTCAGATCGTTGACTTGAATTGAAATCGAGTTCATCAAATCATTCCTCGGCTGGAAAAAGATCGTTCGTCCGCAAAGCCCGAACCAGAGGGCCAGCGTTCAGCATCACAAACCAGGCCTGCTGATCAGCCCTTTTCACACGCAAAACATTTGTAGAGCCGTCAATCTGAACGAGCGAACCCGTAGAGCGAATGATGTAAACCACACCCGGCGTCAGTTTTGATAACACCTCGTTCATCTCGATGTTCTGCATAAACCGCTGATTTGGCTCTGCTGGCAGTCCAAGCCGTTCCCCAAGTTCATCAAATTTCTCGCGTGTCATGGTCTCCATGCGAGCTTGCGCAACTTCGGCTGCATAGACCAACGCCACGGGTTGCCCCTGAGCCTTCTTCGTGACGATTCCATGCAGCCATCCGGCTGGACTGCGAATCTCTTTGCCGCGAGCCATTTGCCCTTGCAATTCATCCAGCAGTTCTTGCTGGTCAGGAAAAGCCAGTCCGTGAAGGACGCGCTCAACAGCTTCGCGGTGAGATGCTGACAGAGCGATAGGGAAAACAAGCTGGGCTTTTTCCTCCTGCAGACCGACTTCTCCTTCTTCCGGAGCAAACTCAAGACCACTACTACTACCTTCAAGTTCTTGAGCAACCTCTGATGTAGTAGTAGTTATTGAAATAACGTCTTGTATATAGGTTGCAGGAAAGGGCAAATCTAGCTTGCAGGTTTCGGCAAGATTTCCAGGGTGTCCGTTGCAGGAAACGGCAGATTCGGAAGACCCAAGGATGCAGGAAACGGCATTTTTCAGACCTGATGCCTGCGCCCGTTGAAGAGGGCTCGGAAGATCGCCTAAGTCGTTGTCGCTACTCCGTTTTATGGCTGATACCAGTGACTTTTGGGAGGCATCATTCTCCTTGCCAACCTGTCGATTTCCGACAGGTGCAGGAAAGCTGTCCTCCAGGAAGTGGAGGAGCAAATCACGAGAACGCTTCGGCGCTGGCGGGCGAGCCGCTGTGACTCCTTCCAGAGTCAGGGTGAGTTGCTGCAGCCCAATTCCCAGACCAGACAAGTCCAGACCAGGCCCAGACGCAGCGGCACGCTCAGGCAACGCGGTAGAGGCAACTTGGGGCTCGCCGGTCGTGGCAGGAGCTGCACCAACAGCCAGGTCTGCACTACGCGCCGATTTCTTCAGAGGCTTGATGGCCTGGCCACGCAAGCACAGGAGCAGCGCTTCAAAGTTGAGCCGGACAAGTGCACCACCTGACCCGCACTCCTGGATGAGACCGGCTTTTTTCAAGCGGTCTCGGGCGTTTCGCTGCACCTTCGTTCCAAGTGCCAGGGATTCGCTGATGTCGAGTTGAGATGCAGAGACACAGCCGTTGTCCAGCTGGCCGGCCCTCAACTGATCCCGATGGCACTGCAGAAGATATGAGAGGTACAGACCTGCTGCGATGTTGCTAGCGATGTCGGCCAGGGGCTTGTAGTAGACACGGCAGCTTCGCATCCACGATGCGACCGCCTCCAGGTTGGGCTTTGAAGGCCCGTGCTTTGTGCCTCCCAGCGCTGCGGTGAGAGCTTTAACGTTGATGCGGTAATTCAGTACGCTGGGGCGACCGATCAGCAGTTCTTCGAGAACCCCGGCCTCCATCAACTCTGTTCTCACGGTGGCTTGCTCAGTCCTGGTCAGACCGATTGAGGTTTGCCACTGGGCGATGGACATGTGGAACCATCCGCCGCGCTGTGGATGATTGCGCAGGCTATGGCGTGTCCAGTACAAAGCCATGCCAACAAAGATGGCTGCCTTGTGCCCAAACCTTTCGGAAAGAGCGGGGTGAAATGGCACGAAGCCGCGATCTTCGAGATGAAGGATGATCTGTTGGGCAACAGGCCCGGAGCTTTCGACTGCACCGGAGTCATCGCCACCCGACATGGGTGCATGCTCAGCAAGCAGTGGTTGAAGACGCACTGAGTGACTCCTGCTCAGTCCGGACTTGCAGGCCTGTCGGCCGCCGCAAGCTCAATCCCCAAATCACCTTTGGCCATGGCGGCAGCAAGGGGCTGTGCCTGCTTCTGCAGCTGCTCCATGAGCCGGTCGAGATGCACGCGATACTTCAGCGTCCGGCCCTTGCCGCCCTCTTCGGTCAGCAGACCCATTGCGGCCAGTGTGCGGCGGCATGTCTGCTGCTGAGGACGTGTTATGCCCGTATCTTTTTCCACATCACTGGCGGATAACTCCAGGACAAAGGAGTGCCCATTATCTCTATCCAACCCCTTCTCAACTGCATAGGACAGCCAGAGAGCAGCGAGAACATTACCGGTCAGATCAACAAATGCCCGATTAATAGTTATAGGCGCCTGACCGACCAGGTCAAGAAGCATTGCAGATTGGAGATAGTTTTCGTCCGTCATACCGAATCAGTGATTACCTAGTGCTTTAGTGCTTGAATTGGAATCGTCACTTCCATAGAAGCTTTCATATTCCTTCACGCACGTATGAAGTGAATCTATAGAGTAGTCTGGAAATTTTTGATGAAGCGCGTAAAGCCAGTCCCTCAAATTCTCAGTGGGACCAGCTTTACGTCTTATTTCATGCCAAACGATGTGAATATGGTCAACAACATCGTGTTCTTTTGGGAGCTTTGTTCTCCCAACACTGGCACCACCCAGCAAATCACGCAATCTCCGAACTTCGTCGGAGGAGCGCTTAAATAATCTTGTGACCAGCGATCTGGTCGCGCCGTTGCGGACAAAATACTCGCACATTTCATCATCACGACGCTGACGATCAATTCCGTCCAGGTGACCGGAGATCTCACTCACCGAGAGATTTATACGAATACTTCGCATACGCGAGGCAAGATCAATCAAATCGCGTGTTTGGCGAGTCCGGAGCGTATCAATTAGCTCCGGAGTCAGTCCTAGCAGCAACAACTGATCGAGTCCAGCCTCCGTTTCAATAACGCGAATAACTTCGGTCAGAACAATAAAATTGAACTGCTCGTTACCGCGGATATCAAGAGGAACACTGCGACTTGTCATTGCACACACCAAAAATTAGGAAAACAAAGGTTTGTACGGAATCTGTGTTTTTGCAGGATAGGCAGCAAAATATTCAGAAACAGTGCCGAGAAATTTCACAAACGGAGTCCCGGCAACGGGAGAACCCATCAGCCGAGCAAAATGAAGAGAGTGTGTATATAAAACGCCTGATTTGAATGCAAGACCAGCAGCAGCGCATACATCTCGCATTTCGGCTTCGCTAGTTTTCAATGCTTGGCTCCAGCGGGTATCTTTGGAGCACAGGCTAGCAAGCTCTTGATTGAATTGACCCGTGAACACCGCAAGGACTGACCAAAGAGCGGTGCGCAGGTCTTGCTTTTCCTCATCAAGTGCTTGGCCGTCAACCATCTGAACATCACTGGGAATTTCAACAATGAATCCCAAAGGCATCTGGCTCTCTACGACGATGAAATCAGAAATAGGTACAACGGCGTTCAGTGCGAGAATATCGTCAGAGAGTCGCTTGGCGAAATTAGCCAATGCATCGGCATCGGAATTAGCAGGCTTGACCTGGCTGGACTTGCGTGAAGCCGCGGGCTGTTGATTTGTGGCCCCGCCCCCCACAGCGCCCAACATTCCCCCCAACGGTGCTTGTTGCCCACTAAGTTTCGCGTCGGGGGCAGCAGCCTTCACGCTGGCGAGCTCCTCCGCTGTGATTTTGGGATTGGCCACCACTGCGGAAAGAGCAGCTGGGAGATTTTCAATCTCTATGCCAATGGCTTTCGCTCCGACAGTTTGCAGGTCAAGGACTAGACTTTGCAAATCGACAACCACGTCCTTGCGTTCGGCCGGGTCCTTGGCCACATTTGAGGCCTCCAGGCTTTCAAGGTCTTGACCGTGCATGAGGAAAATCTCCTCCAGCGCGGACCTAACTTCCTTTGACCTGTCAAATTTTTCTGCAATCTCATATATTCCGCTAAGTAGCGGCTTCAAAACGTTGCTAACTTCGTCGGTGCGTAGCCAGTTTCCAATGAATTGCATGTGCTCAACTGCAAATGCAAAATTTTGGATCATGCGAACTCCGTAATTGAGTCCTTGTTTTTTAAGTGCTTTATTGAGCTCCGTCGAGGAAAGAGCGCAACCATTCTCTTCCTCAAACTTCGATTTATACGAAGCCACACCTTTGGCGCGCTCCCAGAATGAAATATCGCCACGATTGTCGTTCTCGCTGAGATGCGCGGAAATGACAGCGGCTTCACCAGGCCATTTACGAGTGATGACAGTAAGCTTGTTAAAGCGTGTATCCCCTTCACGCTTGAGTTCTTGTGCGATGGAGACCCGTGTATTGCCGCCGCCATAGGGAAAATACTTTTCAGCTGGCGAACGGCGCGTAACCATGATCGTATTCGTGATACGACCTTCGGCTATCATGCTCGCCTTGATTTCTTCTCTTTTCGGATTAGGGCGAGTTCGCGGGTTGTGTTTGTAGATCTCAATATCCTCGGGATCAAGGGTAGATACTGCACCGTCCACTTCCGCAAGTGGATCAACTCCAGCCGTCGCGTTGCGAGGGGTTGCGGTGGGGGCAGCAAGCGCCCTACGTGCCGCTTCCAGTTGCTGCGCTTGCTTATTCGGTTTTGTGGCGGAATCGTTCATGCTCTTGGACTCTTCTTCTGGCTTGGCGGTCGGCAAATCAGCTTTTTCGCTGACGCCTGTTTCTGATGGATTGTTGCGCTGCAAATCGGCAGCGCGCTGCGCTGCATTCAGCGTTACGGGTGTACGCATATAACCTCCTGGTTAATAAGGAGGATTAAGCAGCGTAATTTACGAAGCGCTTGTGATTAGGCGCGTACATTTCCGTGACGCTCGGGATGAGTTCCCAAAGCAGTTCGTGCATCGTTTCAGCTGCTTTGATACTGTCGATCCAGTGCACAGGAACTTGAGCGGTTGCAGCTTTTCTATATGCCACAGTTGATGGCACAGCCGTGTTGAGCATATTGACGCGGCCACGCATGGTGATGAAGTTCTCGCGAATGATGTCCGTCATCACGCGGCAATCGTTCGTCTTCTCCGAACGACTAAGCACAGCTTTCATGGGCGGCATCTTCATGCCGAAGTTGGCAACGCATTCGTGGCGCTCGATCAGCGCAGCTGTTCCGTGGAGAAATTCCCGTGCGGACACCACATCTGGCGACACAGGAACGAGCAACAGGTCCGCAGCCATCACTGCAGCGTCTTGCAGATGTCCCACAGCGCCCTGTGTGTCGATGATCACCACGTCGTAGGTGTGGGTGACATCGGCATGCTGCAAAGGCCTGTTGAGCCTCAAAAGCATGTCCATGGGGTTGCGCGTGGCCATCCAGTCCTGGAGTACACCATCCCGGGTGTCCGACTGGACAAGGTGCAACTTGGCGTTGGGGGCGGGGCTGATGACCGGCTTGCCGAGGTAGCCAGCCGGGCTCAGCTTGCAGTGCGAGATGCAGTCGGACGTGAGCACGCCCGACCTCACGAATTCGGTGAGGCCTTTTTCCGCCTGGTGGCTGAGCTCGTAGTAGCGGGAAAGCGACGGCTGGATGTCCGCGTCGATGAGCAAGACACTGAGGCCCAGGTCGTGAAGGAGGCCGCCAAGATTGGCAGCAAGTGTGGTTTTACCGACTCCGCCTTTGGTGGAGACCACGGTGATTGTGAGCATAGATACCTCGTTGAATGGTTGAACCAAACAACAAGGGCCAGGGGACTAATCAGTGCTCAAAATACTCTAACTGCATCTAAAACACCATGAAAATGGCGTTTAGCTTGCTAGAGTATATACATCGTATCTAGTAAACGATCGCTAAAAAAAGTGAGCTTTGATGAGGCTCACAGTCGTAGCAGTCACTAACTAAGCGGACATTTATGTTTAGAGGCTTCCTCGTTGACGCACGCGTTGGACTCTATGGGCTGCGCTCCGAACTGTCAACCGTTTGAACTTTTACCCCTCCGCCTGACCGCTGCTCAGGCGACTCCAGCGCTACGCTTTTAGCGGTTGCGGCTGAGCTGTTCGCCTCACACATCTCCGTGTACTCGCGTACAGCCGCAGGACAGACAAAAATCATCCCGTGCTTCGGCGTCCGCAACGGCAACATGATCACCTGGTGAGGATTGCGCAAGGCATCCCAGAGATGTCTGACTGAGACCTGCCCTTGAGCATAGGCCGAGACGACATTCCAGCTATACAGCGCCCGGTGCTGCCATGGCCTCGATCTCCACAGCCCAAGGCGCTGGACAGCATCCAGATCCACCTTCGGTTCTTGGTTTCTGGAAAGTGCGTTGAATCTCATAAGCTATTGATTGATATTGTCTTTTCGAAAATTCCCTAAACCATCTTGAGCGCTGGATTGCTCGGCGGAACGGGCTGAACCCATCGCCCAGGCTCGACCAGCACCACACATGACAGCCGGCCTTTGACATCGCCGCGCGAGTAAATCTCGAACGCGACGATGTTGGTCCGATTGGCTGCCGGCAGGTGCCAGCCGCACTTGATGACCTCCCGCTGTACCTTCGTGGCCAGCTCAGTTGGGCTTTCTGCCAGGTCGGCATGTTCCTGAGCAAATTTCTTGAAGATCAGCGGAGAGACCAACGCCATGCCTTGCTCGACAAAATGCACGGCTGCCCCCGTCTCGTTGAACTTGATCTCACGATCAACTAAGCCCTGCTGAACCCACCGTATGAAGTCCAACGCCAACTCGCTGGGCTCGTGCGCAGGCCTTTCCTGGCCATCGATCTTGGGTAGCTGCTGCAAGAGCAGTACCGGCTGGGGCTCGTCTGCACGGTGGGCCTGGGGCTCGCTCCTGGCCCGCACCACGACCGTGGGCAAGTCATCGAGCTCGTCGCTCAGGCTCCGGAACTCCGAAGCGACGCTCGCGGCGCGCCGAGTAGGAAGGACAGGCATTGGTGGCGTCGCCTCGGGCGCAGGCACTGCTGCAGGTTCTGATGAAAGGATATGGGCGGTAGGCTGTGCGGGAGGCTCTGGCGTAGCCCGGGCCTCGTCCAGGCCTGCGGCAGCTTCTGATGATTGCTCGCGCACCGCCCCGCCCTCCTCCCTGGCCCGCGCCGGCTTCGGCGGCCGTGGGCCTTTCTTCGGTCGCATCGCTGCTGCAGTTTCGGCCTCATCGAGGAAGTCACTCTGGTCGAGCAGGTAGGCTGCATCGCCTGGGTCAAAATCGATTGAAGATCCCGCCGCCGGCGGAGGCGCTGCCAGTGCAGCATTGTCAGGTTGCCGAACTGGTCCAGGCACTGGTTCTGCCTTGATTGCTGGGCCAGCTTCTGCTGGAGCCGTTGCAGGGGCACGTCCGGGTGCAGGCGTTTCCCGGGGCCTCACTGGCGTTGCATCTATCTTTCGTGACTGAGGTGCTGTGCCAGTTTCGCATTTCATTGCAGGCGACTTTGCCGCAGCAGATGGTGCCCTAAACGCCGGTTCACGCATGACTGCCGCAAGCTTCAATTTCTGCTTGCTGGGCGCATTGGGCGCAGCTGCAGCTGCAGGCGCGCGTGGACTGGTTGGTAGTGCTGCAGCTTCGGGTGCATGGGCTGCCGCATCCTCCTTACCACCAGAACCTGCCGCAGGAATCTGCAGCTGCACGGCCTGCGTTGAGGCCCCGCCCTCCCCGGCCTCATCCTTGCGTTTTTGCCGCAGGACCAATCTGCCTTGCATGGGCGCCGGATACTTGCTCTCGTGCGAAAAGACCTTGGCCAAGGGAAATCGCAGCATGGCCAGGTCGTGCTCATAACCTCCTCGATCTGCCGCAGCTTCGGATGCCTCTCCTTGCACTGTCACATGCCAGATAGCCTGCCCGGTAGCCGGGTTCAGGTCGATGACGCCATAGTCCTGCCAGGTGTCGAATAGCCGATCGTTCTTCGAGTCCCCTGGTACAGCCTCGTCGGGCTCATTGCGCTTGATCCATTCGCGCACCGAATCCGCCAACCGCTTGGCCACGAACCAGATGGCTCCCTCAAACACCCAGGCCGCGCCACCTGAGCGGTTCAGCGGCAGATCGGTGCCGGCCTGCAGCATGCTGGTGATGGCCTGCATCAGCAAGTCGATCAACGGCTTGGACTTCGAGGTCGGGAAGCGGCCCTTGTGACCCGAAAGCAGAGCGCGCTGCGTGGAGGCCTGGTCGGCTCGGCGCACCAGCTGGGCCACCAAGCTGTCGCGGTCCTGGCCGCAGAGATACTTCTCCAGGGCGTCCATGGCTGCAGGCGTCTGGGCCAGGAACACGAGCGCCGACTCTGGCGCAATGCGAGACAGCAGCAGCTGCGCCAGTTTGCCGTGGGCGCTGTAGTCGCGCTGGCTCTTGGGCGTGAAATCGACCAGGTACTCGGCGGCAGCACGCCGGGCCGTGATCTGGACCAGGCTGCCGCCTGCAGGTGTCCAGCGAATCGAATCGGCCATGCCATCACAACGCCACTGGATCCGCAGATCGGTCATGGGCTTGGCGATGTCGTGCAGCAGCGCGGCGAAGAACACCACGTAGCTCCACTGGTCACGTTGCGCATCGATCTCCTCGATCTGGGAGCCGCCAGGCAACAGCATGGCGTTGCGCCAGGTCAGGGCTGCCAGGACCATCTCGATGGTGTGTGAGAGCAGCCCGCCGGCATGGGCATGGTGGTGCGCCTCTGACGCAGGCATCAATTGCACGAACGCTGCATACCGATGGATGGCCGGCAAAAGATCTCGCTCCCAGACTTCACGGCTCTGGTGCGACTGGCGCCACATGGCATCTACTGCCTTTTCTGCGCGCACGACTGCGAGCAGTTGATCAGAGCTCAGTACCCGAAGCCAGCCTGGTTCCGTACCGGCTACGGCGGGCATCTGAGTCGCCGCTGATTCGGCCGCTGCGCCAGGCCCCAGCTTGTCTTCTGCAGGCTGTCGCTGCCTGCGATGCTTTGACCAGGGCGACATAGCCAGCAGCCGTGCGGCAAGACTCTTCATCTTGCCCTCGGACATGGATGGCAGTTGCAAGGCTGCAGGGTCTTGTGGATTGACGAGGGCAGACATCCCTGCCCTCGGGGTGTTGCCCCTTGCTGTCTGAAAGATGTCTTGGGATAGGAACTACAAGGTCGGAGACGGTCGATTACCATGGCCGAGCACCATACGGACGATGCTGGTCGTAGTCATCCTGAAAACGTTCGGTAAGGACCGTAGGTTTGACGCTTGACTTTTATGATTTTTATGGATCGATCTACTACTGCACGCCGGTAAAAATGAGAATGATGAACCGAGGTGCAGCAGCAAGACCAGCCCCTCTGAGGTGGCAGCAGATGACCTGATGCCGACATGCGCTGGAGCTTTGTCGATGACTGCTGTGCAGCGGGAGCGGTCTGTCGCCTGACGGCGGGCTCGGCGGATCAGCGGTATACCGCTGAACTCACCGTCAGTGGTCGTTCGCGTCAGCCAGCAATCGACCCGTTGCTGTCGCTCAGCTTCAGTTTGCGGGAGTCGGCTTTCGAGCCATCGTCGCTGATTGCGGACAGATTCCGTTGCCAACTGAGAAGCCAGAAGCGCTCGCCTTAAACCCCATCATTCGGCGCGGCGAGATGCCAGGTTGGCATGAATCCACGACGACACGTCCGTTACCGGAATGGAGCGGCGTTGGTTGAACGTGCCGCTCTTGGCCCACGACATGCCGCGCCCCTGGGCAAAGGCTGCACGGTACTTGCTCATCATGTTTTGCGGGTCGCGCGCCAGCTCATCCAGCAGGTACTGCTCGGTCCATACCGACCGGGTGAAAGAGCGGCCAAGGCCCGCCTCCAGCTTGTCCGCCACCTCGCCGTAAGTCACGGTGTCGCCCGCCAGATACACAATCTCGTTGCGGATGCGCGGTTGGGCGAACACCACTTCGGCCGTCAGCGCGCCGATGTCGTCGGGAGTGGTCAACGTCACTGCAGTATCAAGGCTTCCCAGGGCGTGGACCGCATCGTTGTGCAGGTCGACGACGCCGAACTCGGGCTCGAACAGGTAGCTCATGAACATGCCGGTGGAGATGATGACCCACTCCGTCTGATTCTGGCTGCGCAGCAGCTCACGCACGTCGAGCTGTGCGTCGAAGATGTCCTGCGGGCCGCCCCGGCCGATCACGTCGAAGTCGACCCCGAACTGCCAGGGGAAGTACCGGGGAATGCCTGACTGCAGCGCGGCCCGCGCCAGCTTCATCGGTGTGTTGATGCCGGCTGCATAGCCAGCGCACCCGATCACCGTGTCATAGCGTGCGAAAACCACGGCAAGCTCATCGATGGAGCTTTTCACCAGGTCGCCCAGGACGATCTCGATGCCGAGGCTACGAATCTCCGCGATATCCCGCTGCTTGGCAGACGCGGAGGAATCCACGGCGCTGGCGCGCAGCAGCACGCTGATCTTGCTACCAGCCACGCTCTTGGCACGACGTGCGAGGTTGCGAAGCACCGGCAGGCCGAGTTCGCCGGCACCGAGGACGAGGATGTTTTGAGACGTCGCGTTAGGGTCTAATTGGTTCATCGTGTGGGCAGGAAAATGAGAGAGTTCGGGCAGTCTAGCCACGCATCGCGGGTGATGTAAGAAGGCACACGCGTGATACCGGGAGCAAAACCACAGTGAACCGAGACGAAATTCTTCAATACGCGCAGAACGTTTGTGATGGCCTGCGAGACGATGATGATGGGGTTCGACGCGAGGTGCTTGCGCATGCCGGAAACCGCTGGTCGCTTGGCATTCTTCACACCCTGGGGGTGTACGGCAGGCTGCGGCATGCAGAGATTGGTAGGCGCATGCACGGAGTCACCCAGCGCATGCTGACGCTGACACTGCGGCAGTTGGAGCGTGATGGCTTAGTGCTGCGCCATGACTTCGAAGAGGTGCCGCCCAGGGTGGAATACGAGCTGTCGGAAACTGGCATGGAGTTGCTCCTGCGCATGGTGCCGCTGTGGACGTGGATCGTCGAGAATGCAGACCACTTTCGGGAAGCTAGGCAAACGTTTGACACTCTTCACCGCGATGCCGACTCATAGGCTGCTGCGGAGTTGACAAATAAAGCGGTCAGCCAAGCAGTCATTGCCAACGGCAGCTTCTGGCCGAAGCCGGGCCTAGCTACTGGTAAGTACAGCACTGCAAAGCAGATCTTCGGGAATGCACCTTGAGCGTCCGGTTTAGGGTAGGCACTCAGCGGGTGCAGGCCATCGCCATTCGGCCAGGAGCGGTCCTCACAGACATCCAGGTAGATGACGGCTTCAGGCTGAGTGCGGTCGTTCGAATGCGGTCCAAAAATGTTTGTACCGACAGCAAGCGGGCTTTCGCCTCTGAGTAGCTTGGCCGCGTGCTTCGCTGCTGAAATTGAACATGCCTACAGCTGGGCCCCGTTACAAAAAGGGGGAAACCGGCTTTGCTGATGCGCCAAGTACTCCACAGTGTCGTGTGCGAGCCCTTCGACCGCGCGTCTCATCGCCACGGAAGCGGCGCAGCTCCCAACCTACTTCTTAACCGACTTCTTCATCGCAGCCTTTTTTACCGGCGCCTTCTTGGCAGGGAGCGGGGCGACAGCGCGCATGGTAAGGTCAATGCCGATGACCTTGATTTCTTCGACGCGAGGGTGGGCATTGGTCACCGATGCCCAATGGTCTTGGAGTGCATTCACCAGCCCGTCGAAGTCGACCCACTTCTTGTTGGGTAGCTGCCAGCGTTTCTGCACGCCGCGCCAGACTAGCAGGTAGATGCCGCGGACGGATGCCACGTCGCGCAGATAGTCGCCCGCGAGCTGGTTTTCCAGTCGCTCAAAGAGCTTGGGGCCCGGCCAGTTGTCGGCGATTTTCAATTCGGTCGGTACCGGACCATTGAACGCAGTGGTGGTCCACCAGAGGTCGGGGCGCTTGGCGTCGGGCAACTCCAATTCCTGCGGTATCACGTATCGACCGAGCGAGCGGTCGTTGCACCATGCGCTGATCTGGTTTCTGAGGACGGTCTCCCGTTCGGCGAGGATCACTACGCTAGCCGTGCTGTCGTTGCCGTTTTCAAGGTGATGTTTGTAGTCGAGCAGTCGCAACACAGCCAAGTCAAAGAGCTCGCGGTGATTGGCCGGCGTGCGCTCGTAATCCGCGCCGAATTGGCTAACCTGCAGTGCAGTCCATGCCGGACGCTCACTGTCTAGTTCCGCTTTGGTCCGAGCACGAAGCGTGAACCAGGGGCGCAAGTCGGCTTCCGGGTGGTGTTCGGCGATTTCTTTGAGCGCTAGGTAGGCATCGCGCCCCGGGATGTCGCCAAGGATGTTCACCAACCGCTCGCGGGCGTCCTGCGCGCTGTCGCGCAGGCCCGGCGAGTAGACGCCCTTGTTGGCACGCTCGACGTCGTCCCTGAACCGCACGTGTTCATGGACGAGGATGTACAGCCGTTTCAACACCGCGGGCGTCCAGAAGGCCTTGCGCGCGCGCGATGCCGCCATGTGCCGCCCACCTAGCAGATAGGTGACGTAGGTCATCGTGAACACGGTGCACTTTTTCGCTTCATCCAACGCAGCCAGGTGCCCCTCCACCGCGTCGATGGCTGCATCGGGGTCCACGCCCGTCCACACAGCGGCCCAGAGCGCCACGTGCCTAGGGTCACCGCAAGCAGCCAGCTTCTCAGCAGCGAGCGCGGCGAGCGCGGCGTCGGGAAGGTTGGACGCTAAGACGATGTCCACCAGGTGCTGCAGTCGCTCGATACCCTTGGGCAGCTGCGTGCGTAGAAGCTTGAGGATGTCGGGGGCGATGCTGTCCCAAAGCCAATCACCGAATCGGCTCAGATCGCCGATGATGTATTGGCTGGCCGCCCCCTCTTTGTCACTTTCCAACTCGAAGGAGATTTCGGTCAGCGCCATTGACTTCACAACGTCAGGGTGTGCGGACGACAGCGCCGCGAACCAAGGCGGGAAGCCATTGAGTTCCTGCATCGCGTAGCGGAAGGCCACGGCCGCCTCCGCAGGGGTCAGTCGCCAGGGGAACGTCGAATCTTCCGCGGCCTCGATGGTCAGGCCCGCCAAGCCAAAGATATCTGCGAACGGTGTGGAGCCCTGCGCTGCGCCTTCAGACGCTAGCTTCGGCGTGTACCGACGCCAGAAGCGGACCATGCCGTCGCGGAATGCCCGAGGCGTCCTGGTGCCGAACTCAGGCTCCAGGTCCCGCCAGTTCCCGATGCTCCACCGCGAGTTCTCATTCCTCGCCAGGTCTCGCATCCGGTCGTACAGGTAGTGCTGCGATTTGGATACATCGGCTGGATTCTTGAAGCCCGAGTCGCGCAGCGTATCTAGCTGGGCCTCAAGCTTCGCCGGCGCTTCCAAGCGGGCCTTTTCCTCCCGCGCCCTGTGGGCCTCTGCCTTGCGGCTCCAGCGCTTATTCTCAAGCTCCATGCGCTTCCACACGGCATCCTTCTTGGGCGGCTTAAGCATACCGGCCAGTCGTGATTTGAGGTGCTTGTCGGCCGCGACAGAGGCCTTTAACATCGCGAGGCGCTCGGGTTGGTTTCCGGAATGCACGTAGATCCTGTAAGCCAGCGTCAGCGCGACCTCCTTGTCGTCGGCCAGCGGCCGCTCGGCGATGGCCTGCACGGCGACATCGAAGTCATGAGATTCGAAGTGCAGATAGGTCTGCACCGCCAACGCCATCCAGGCGTCGGTAACGCGCTCACCCTTCTTCTGCTTGGTCTTTCGCTCTTGCTCGATGATGTGCCAGAACAGGGCCCAGTTCAATTCGGGCCACGCCCGCACCAGCTCGGCTAGGCCTAGATTCTTGACGTCGGCGGCGTGAACGTTGTAGTGGCTATCTATCGGCAGCATGTGCAGTACTGACAGCGAGGTGTGCTTCAGTGCCGTTGCGTCACGCGCGATGATCAGGCGGCGAACGGCCGCGCCGACACACTGCTGAAGCCACTGGTAGCGTTTGGAGATATTGCAATAGCTCTGCTCGATGACAGGCGGCATGGCCAGCAGCGCCCGCAGCGAAGGAATGGCAGCGGCAACCAAGTCGATGTCGGCGCGCTCGAAGAACTCCGCCAGCTGCTCAGTCAGGCCCGTGCCCTCATACCGGTTGTACTCGACCAGTCGCGGGATGCAATCCAGGATCCACACTAGGCTCTGTGCATCGGGCTTTGCGATGTGGCTGACCAGATCGGCCATGCATCTGCGTTTCAGGTCGCCACTCTCCTTCGAGAATCCCTCGCGGATCACGGCCATGTCTTCAGGCGTTCCCAGCTCGGCGGCGGCCCGGAAGGCGGCAATCCTTGCGTACTGCCCGGCTGTCGGCGAGCGCGCGACGATCATCGCTTCTGGCTGCGCCTCGGCCAGACGTCCTTGCCAGACCATGCACATCAGGAACGAGACGATGTCATCGTTGCCTGCATGCTTCCTCGCCAGCCGGCGCACCGTGTCGGTCAGATCGAGCGCGGCGAAGCGCTGGATGGCTGCAAAGTCCGCGATAGAGCGCCGAGATACGCCATCAGCCAGTTGCTTGCACACCTGCTCGAGGATCTCGCGCCGGACGTCGACGGGTAGTCGTACCGGGTCACCGCCTTCGAAGACGATCTCCGGCGCCAGGCGACGCACCTTCTCGAGGATACGGCTGTCACCCATGGCCATCCAAGGCAGCAATGGCCGCATTGATGGCACGACAACCTCCAAGCCGTACTGCTCCCGAAAGAACAACTCCTCGACCTTGCGACGCGAAACTTCCTGACGGAGCAGCTTCAGGAACCACTGCGCCGCCAGATACTCCTTCACAGACCGATGGTGGAAGCGCACCGTGCTGTAGATGTCTTGATCGAACAACGGGCGTTGCAGCAGCGCGCCGAGATCGGAGGGATGCCGACCTTTGAACACTTCGCGAGCGTCGAGACCCTGCATGCCCTTGCCGGCATCGGGCACACGGACGTTCTGCATTTGGGTCAGCATCAGGGCGCCCGCGATCATCATGGCGCCTTCCAGCGCCTCGTCATCCGCCAGCAATCGTGCCTCGATGCGTTCCTCGCTGGTCTCCTGGAGTCGGCGCTTGATGCTGTTTTGCATTAACTCGAGCCGCGAACCGATTCGGCCCTTGTCCAGCCAGTACTCGGTCACCTCGATCAGGTCCTGAGGCCGGGCCGTGAAGGACCATGCGTCGGCACGGTCAATATCCCCTAGGAACTTCGCCGTGTCTCCTATGCCTTTCTCGCATGCAAATATCTTGATCTGCTCCGGCGACAGGTCTTGCAGTGTGACGATCTTGAAAGGGGTCGTTGTGGGCTTTGATCGTTCGGCCGTCTGGCCGCCGTCGGCGTTCTCCCCACCTGCGGTGACCTCGTTGGCCACCGGGAACAGGCTGTTGCAGAGGTCCAGGTCGGATTTTGGTCGCCAAGCCGCCGACCGGCTCGTGACCAGCAAGTGAGCACGCTGCTTCGCCTTGGAGAGGCGCGTCGCGACTTTGCGGATGGCTCGCTCGAAGTCCTGTGCCGACCGGAGCCGCGACTCGTCAACGGAGTCGAGTATCAGCCAGCCAGGTTCCGACGACGCCAGCCACTTTTCGAATTCTGCAAGGTCCCCTTCGACGAAGGCAGAATCGAAATCGTGCGACACGTGCTCTAGGCGCATGAAAAACGCCGCCTTGCCCTCTGCACGTAGCCGCCGAGCTGCCTCGTGGATCTCTTGGGTCTTGCCGGAGCCCCCTTCGGACAGGATCACCACGCGGAGTTCGTCCAGCAGCGCTGGCAGCGACATCGTCGCGCTGCCGGGGTAGAAAGTCAGTGTGTCGTTGGCTGGTTCCTTAGCCAGCAACTCCCGGAACGTGCGGTTCAGTTCGATGTGCATGGGGGACAGAATATGGCATCTCACAGCCTCAATCCAAGCTACAGGGCTTGATCACGCGATATTCCAGCTATGCGAAGTTGTCGCTGCAGTCGGTCTCCTCCGCGAAGCCTCGGCCGGGCTTCGTGGCGGCTAGTACTGGGCCGGAAATGTCGGGGGCGATCTCAAATCTGATACGTCCCCCCCGGCTGCTCTATTGAACAGTTAAGGGGAACTGGTGAGAGTTCTGCCAAGGCCTGATCGCAGGTCGAACAACGTCCTGCCGACAGACACCGTGAGTTCCGCTGGCACCAGCGACCGCCGCTTTCCCTGCAAAAGATAGCTATTCCAAGAGCCTTTTTAGGATGGTTGCTGTTGCTCGAACCGCTGTGGTTACGCGTTCGATATGAGCATCACGAAGAGAGAATCTCTGCATCAGCGCGCAGTGACCAGGACTGCTTGACGATCAGGCATGCGAGCGGCGAACGGTAGCAATTGCTGCAAAGCCGACACAGACAGGCCCGCGACGAACGACTGCAACGGGTCGATTGCAGGCCGACACGAACGACCGCTGATGGGCACCTCCGGTTTGTCGCGCTGTCCCATCAAGTCTGCCGTCCGGCGACAGACCGCTCACAGCCTAGAACTGCCGTTGTGAGTGGCGGTTTCGCAGCGATTGCTGACTGTGATGTAGGC
Source organism: Delftia sp. WSY_7 (assembly GCF_043104845.1). Taxonomy (NCBI): domain Bacteria; kingdom Pseudomonadati; phylum Pseudomonadota; class Betaproteobacteria; order Burkholderiales; family Comamonadaceae; genus Delftia; species Delftia sp. WSY_7. The sequence continues at coordinate 38,980 of NZ_JBICLB010000028.1, forward strand.
ACCCTGAATTCACGTTCGCGACTACACAGCGGTTACCGAGGCACACTTTTTGCATACAACTCGGCAGTGATGACGCCACGATGGACGCATAACTTGAATCAAACAGCCTCCACAGACCCAATCTCCATTGGATTGCCGAACTCCTCAGAAGAGGCAATGCAGGACTAGCGACAAGTCAACGCCACATGAAAGTGGCGCGGCTCACTGCGACAGCGTCTGGACCATCGGAGCCAACACGGCTTGGCCTATCACCGCCGCGCCAGGCCCCTCGCCCAACAGCTCGGCGATGCGACGCTCGTCAAGGCGGCCCGCTTTGATGTCCTCTCTCATCTGAGAGGCAAGCGCGCCCTTGGCGAGCTCTAGCGTCTCGGTCGCCTTGGTCGAGAGCCCATTGGCTGAGTTCGGGTCATGGATGGTCATCGCGTCGATCATTGGCCCCAGAATCGGGAGCAGCGCCGCCGGAAGATGCGGCTTGAAGTTTTTAAGAACATATTTGGCGACGTTGAGCACGCGCTGTGCCTGTCCATCAATCACACGAGCCAAGAGATCCTCGGCCTCAAACTCAGACAGCGCCGAATAGCCGGCAAGCTCGGCATGCACCTTGGAGGCTGCCTTGCCCAACGAATGGGCTTCGATCTTTCGCAGCAGATCCGACAACACGCTCTCTTGGCTCGTGCTTGAAATCGCGGCAGCCAGACTCGCCGTGGGCTGCTCAGGGACAGCAACGCGGGCGATGGCTGTGGCGGACTCGACCTTTTTGATGTCGTTAGGCGGGTGGGCCGCCATGGGGTCGATGTCCACTGTCACGGTCTTGGTCACAGCGCCCGCGCTCGCCGCGCCAAAGCGCATGCCGAAGTGGATCGACGAGAAAAGCGAGAAGCGGCCGAAGATTTGCCCGTCGGCCGCATCGACGCCCACGACCACACGGTGGCCGAACTCAAAGGCGTTGGGCGTGGCGTCCGGCTGCGGGCCGAAGTCCCACCACACGGGGGCCTCCCCACCCCAAGGCGCGAGCGAGGCCTCATAGGCTTGGCGCGCGGGCTCCAACCTTGGATCGGGCGGGCCGTCCTTGGCCTCGCTGCAGCCGCCAGTGATTTTGGAGAGCCTGGCGATGGCCTGCGTGTAGGCGATGAACTGCGCCGAGTCGCCAGAGCGCGTCAAGTCGGGGAACTCCTGGGCCAAGAAGGTCTGCGTCACATACGCGACTGCGCCGAGGCCGCATGGACCGCCAAAACGCCGCTGGTGGTGGACCGCTCCAAGGTAGTAAGGGTGCGCCTGAGGCTTCTGCAACGGCGTCACGCTGAGCCCGTTGACTTTCTGCTCAGCGAGCCACTGGTTCATGGCCTGCAGGCTCGGAAAGGACATGTCCATTTGCACGCCATTGGCGACGGGCTTTTGGGAGAGCAAGCGCGGAGCAGTGAAGGAACTCTCCTTAACCGAGAGCCTCAGCTCCTCGCCCGAGCTGGCGTCGCGCGCGAACACGCTTTTGAAATCATTGGAGTGGTCGGGGACTACTCCAAGCATGGCGTTGAGGACATCGACCTGATTCGCCAAGTCCGCGACCAAGTTGGAATAGCCGTTGTCGTGGGTCGCGCAGTAGATGTTCTTGTTGGTCCTGCGTCCACCGAGCGCCGCCGGAAAGACGTGTTCGCCGGAACCTGCGGCCTAGCCGCAAACGATGCAAGTATTGGCCATCGTCTCCCCCTGGATAGTACTGTGATGCCCCATTTTCAGGCATCGCCAACTAGGCCTTGACTGGCAAACTCCGGCCAGCGGACCAGCTATAAACGACGTTGAAGTGAGCCGCAGAGCTCTTTGAGAAATAAATCCAAGGGGCGTTTCTATGTGAACGAGAGCGGGCACACGGGTCCGCAATTGTTCGACACAGCTCAGCCGGTCTTGTATTACGGGGTCATTTCGAGCGACGTAAATCTCGATGTACTGGCCGAGGAGCGGCTGATTCCCTTGCGAAAGCACCCTGGCATAGACCGGCTGCACGCGGCGCAGCTGGGGGGCGGCAGGCTTGTCACCATTGCCGACGAGCTGGTGGCCATGCAGAAAAAGTTCGACTTGCGCTTCGACCTCTACCGGGTCAACAAGCCGGACCACGCCGTCATCTGCTTCTACGATCAAGTCTCTGACCCAGCCATGAACCCGGCCGTCACTTCAGCATGAAGCGGCGCGGGAGATCATGGCCAGGGAATAGCAGCGCAGACAGGTTGCGGTCCAAAGTCTTTTAGGCGCACCAGACACCGCCACACACGCTTGAACGGGGCCGCTTCCGGCGGCAAGGCCACATCAAAACCCAGATAATGGAGGTTCTTCTCGAAGGAATCCATGGACCAGTCCGAATTGCTACTCGACCAACCCGGCCTGCCAGGCATGTGCCTGGTGACGGACGCCGTGCGAGAGCTCGCCCACGGGTCAGGGGCCGATGAGCGCGGGGCCATCTTTACCCGCCCCGAAGTGGTCGAGTTCATCTTGGACCTCGTCGGCTACACCCCCTCGGCCGCCCTTTACATGAAATCCATCCTCGAGCCGTCGTTCGGCAGCGGGGAATTTCTGTTGACCGCCATCTCCCGGCTGCTGTCCTCCACCGCCGACGCCCGCAAGCGCGGCGTCGAAGTTCCGGCCCTCGATGGCTGCATTCGGGCCTTCGAGCTTCATGCCAGCTCGTTCGCGCAAACGCGCGGGCAAGTCCTGCGACTGCTCGACTCGCATGGGTTCAAGGCTTCCGAGGCGGAGCGCCTCGCGGACCATTGGCTCGCGCACGGGGATTTCCTCTTGGCGCCGCTGCCCGAGTCGTTTGACTTCGTCGTCGGCAACCCGCCCTACGTCCGCCAGGAGCTGATCCCCGCCGCGCTGCTGCGTGAATACCGCCGCCGCTACGCCACCCTCTACGACCGCGCCGACCTCTACATCCCTTTCATCGAGCGCGGCCTGCGATTGTTGAAGCCCGGCGGCAAGCTCTCGTTCATCTGCGCGGACAGGTGGATGAAGAACCGATATGGCGGCCCCCTGCGCGCGCTGGTCGCCAGCGACTTCCATCTGCAAGCCTATGTCGACATGTTCGACACGCCCGCCTTCCACTCCGAAGTCGTGGCCTATCCCGCCATCACCATGATCGAGCGGGCAAGTCCTGGACCCACGCTGGTCGCCGCGCGCCCAAAGATCGAAGGCCCCTACCTGCGCGAGCTAGCGAAGGCCCTGCGCGGCCAAGCCAAGGCGCTGCCGGCGTCGGTGTATCGGCTGGACGGTGTCGCCAATGGCGACGAGCCCTGGGTCTTACAGTTCTCGGACGCGACGAGCCTCGTGCGCCGCATCGAGCAGGCGTTCCCGGCCCTCGAAGAGGCCGGCTGTAAGGTTGGCATCGGCGTGGCCACTGGCGCCGACAAAGTCTACGTCGCCAAGTACGACGAGCTCGACATCGAGCCCAGCCGCAAGCTGCCGCTTGCCATGACCCGCGACATCAGCAGCGGCCACGTCGACTGGCGCGGCTATGGGGTGGTCAACCCCTTCACGGACGAAGGCCCCCTCGTGGACCTGCGCGACTATCCGAAGCTCGCCGCCCACCTCGAAGCACACCGCTCGGCCATCGCGGGCAGGCACGTCGCCAAGAAGGACGAGAAGCGCTGGTATCGGACCATCGACCGCATCACCCCTTCGCTCGCGCGCCGACCCAAGTTGCTCATACCCGACATCAAGGGCGACGCCCAGGTCGTCTACGAAGAGGGGCTGCTCTACCCCCACCACAACCTCTATTACGTGGTGTCCGACGACTGGGACTTGCGCGCGCTGCAGGCCGTGCTGCTGTCGAGCCTGACCCGGCTCTTCATCGCTACCTATTCGACAAAGATGCGCGGGGGGTTCCTGCGGTTCCAGGCCCAATATCTGCGTCGGATCAGGCTCCCGCTTTGGGAGGACGTCCCCCGCTCGCTGCGCGCACGGCTCGCGAAAGCGGCCAAGGCGCTCGACATATCGGCGTGCGACGCGGCGACATTCGAGCTGTACGGCTTGACAGACGAAGAACAACACATAGCAAAAGGGATGGCGCATGGCTCTTGATTTGGCGAACTACCGCGAGCAGGCTCGCGACGCGATAAAGGCGTTCTGGGGCAACCGGGAGGCGGCCGCAAGGAAGCAGGCCGAGACGGGCAACATCGACGCAGGGTCGCGCGGCGCCGTGACCGCCGGCAACAACCTCAATGGCTTCCTGGCCCTGATGCAGAGCTTGGTGTGGGCAAACGGCCTGCACGACGCGGAAATCCATGTGGACAAGGGCTTGGTGGTTTTGCCCGGCTACTTCCGGCCCAACAAGCAGTGGGACGTGGTCGTCATGCGCGGGCATCGCCTCGTCGCTGCACTCGAGTTCAAGTCGCAGGTCGGCAGCTACGGCAACAACTACAACAACCGCACCGAGGAGGCCATCGGCACCGCGCACTGCCTCTGGACCGCATTTCGCGAAGGCGCCCTCGGCGACGAGCCCCGGCCGTTCCTAGGCTGGCTCATGGTCGTCGGCGACGAGAAGGGATCGCGCAGCCCAGTGCGCACAGCCGAGCCGCACTTCAAAGTGTTCCCGGAATGGCGCGACGCATCCTACATCCAGCGCTACGACCAGCTCTGCCAACGCCTAGTCAAAGAGGGACTCTACGGCGCGGCGGCACTCCTGGCAACACCGCTGAATTCTGCCGATACCGGCGAATACTCTGAGTTCTCGTCGCTATCTGGCTTGGGGTACTTCGTGACTACCTTTGCCGCGCACATCGCGGCGGAGGCTTCCCGGCCGCCGCCAACGCCACGCAGCCTCTTTTAATGACCGCGAGGCGCTGAACAGAACAACACAAACCTCCGCGAAGAAACAGGGGGAGCCCAATGAAAGTCGTTCGCTTAGCTATCTCGAATTTCCGCGGTATCAAATCTGCGGAGCTTGCCCGACTGCACTAGCAGCAGACCGGTGAGTTCCAGAACCTTGGGCGTGGCTGGCGCCATCGCCGCGTTGTCCATGCTCACCACCCGATTCGCATACGGCTCTAGGACCGATTGCGTACTTAGACGTCACTAGCTCTACACGTGCCGGACGACCGCAACCAGCCTGCAGCTGCCGTCGGCAAGGACGGCAGTGCAGCGGAAGCGGTCCTTTGAGTTGCCGGAATAATCGCCCGGAAGCTGCCACTCAACGTCGGAAATTCAGTCAACCAGCCAGCCGAACTGGCGCAGGTTGGCCGCAATGAAAGGTTGTGCCTCTGTCGCTGCATGCACAAGCCTAACAAGCTTGCCCTGATGGGCAACGTTTGAAACAGCCGACCACATCTGCGGAGCCTCCCCGCGCGGAAGGTATGCAGCTACTTTGGCGCTGACGGCAGCGGGCAAACCACCGGCCCAGGAAGGTCTGCGGCGCCTTTTTCGTTCAAGCTGGCATTGACGACTGCAAATACGTCGACAGCGCGATCTGACTCAAGGTCTTCTTCGCCGACCGATGCTCCAATCCCCCGGGCGCCGCCCACGGAGACAACTGCATGAGCGAGGTCGAAAGAGGACTGTGTGGCCATCGCCCTTTGCGCAACCCAGCTAGCCCGGGCCATGGCCAGGGCCTGGTTTGAGCCGTAAACCTTTGCCCTTTCCGGTCGCAGCTGGCGCTTGTCGACGCGCCCCACCACTTCCCATCCTCCGATGGGTGTTCCCTTGTATTTCTCAAGCGCGAGAGATATGCACTTGGCCACTTCTGCATCCGCAAGTAGGTGGTCTCCATCTGGGAAAGGCCCCACAGTGACGACTCGCCGAATGAACGCTTGATGCCGGTTTCCCTTCGCGCCAACTGACACCTCAAGACGGAGTTCCCCCATCAGCTTGTCGATCTTGAATAATGTCGCGTCTAGCTTGCCGGTGCCGAGCAGCGTGAGACCAAGTCCGCTGGCGGTCATGGCTGCTGCGAGGACGCGCCGGGATGTCGTTGTGCTGAACGCGAACAGGGCTACACCCAGCGTAAACAGAGACATGCCCGCAGAGATCAAGAAGACCGGCTGGCCAAAACCGAGTTGGGCCAAACCTTCTTCGGGCAGCACCCGTCCAACCGCGGGAGGCCCGACCACCGGGGTCGGCATACTAGGCGTTGGCAACTGTGCGACGATAAATGTGAACACAGCGACGCCGAGCAGACACCACAAGAAATTCCGTAGCGCAACGTGGGCAATATTCAGTTGGTCAAGCTTCCCGTTGTTCACCTGCCGATGCTCGGCAACTTGAACGAGGACTTGCTCAATACGACGCCGAAGGTAAGCGCACTGTGTTGCGCCGGGCCATGGCAGCCGTTCGTGCGGTTGGTCTTCGACGTAGCCGGTTGCCCTTAGCCCTTTCACAGATGCATGAAGAGCAGCGACCAGTTGAATGGAGAGATACAGGCAGCCAGCCGAAAGAACGAACTTCGCTATCGGCGAGCCGAACGTCAGCTTCTCGGTGGCGAGGGAGAACAGCGCTCCCAAAACGACAGTGCCGGCAATGGAAACGAGACCAGCAATGCTCAGTAGTCGCGCCTCGATGCCGGTCTTCCTTGAACCTTCAGCCTCGAAAAGCTTCTCGCAAGCGGCTAGGTAGCCGCCTAGCTGGGACTTGTCAGAACGTAGGGCGGCTGCTGCCTCTGATATGAGTGCCGTCTCTCTATACAGCTTCACGCGCTCTTGCCGAGTATGGTTGTCAGAGTTTCCTGCCAGCCTGGGCCAGATGAGATCGGCCACCCTTTCAAAAAAGGCCTCCATCATGCGCGCGCCAGCCAGTCGACTATCGCGTCGGTGATTCCAAGCTGAAGCTGGTCATCTATCCACAGCCATTGGCCGTTCGGATTCACCTCCAAGAAGACAAACTCTCCGTCTGGGGTCTCGACCAGGTCCACGGCGCCGAAGGTGAGGCCGAGCTTTGACATCAAAGCCAGCACACCGTCTCTCACATTGGCCGGTAACTGGATCGGTGTGTGCGGAAGGTCGGGGTTGTCGGTGTGCCGCCAGTCCACCGCGGCCGCAGGGTCAGTCTGAGAGTGAATTGCCGCAGCGAAGACCTCAGTGCCCACGACCGTCGCTCGGATGTCATAACGCTTTGGAATCAGTTCTTGATAAATGGCCGGGCTGAGCCGAGCTTCGTCGACATGCTCCAGGTGCTCAGCGAGCAGGCGCGAGGTGTAGATCGAGCGCTCTTGCCCGTCAACGACGGCATAGCCACTGCGACTGGGCTTCACGATCATTGGGCCGAACGCATGGAAAGCCTTGCGTATGGCGTTCGGATCGTTCGTAACCAGTGTCTTTGGAACGCGCAATCCCATCCTTCGTGCCAGCTGGAGCTGATACGGCTTCAACTCCGCCCGCCAGACGTCCGCGGGATGGCTCATCCAACGTGTTTGATAGGCAGAGATGCTGCCGAGCAGGGCCGCTCTATTCTCTTGAAGACAGAACTCGTAGACACCTTCCTGCATCTCCGGCGGACGAGCAGGTGAACGGATCCGCCGATACCAAATCGACGAAGGATTTGGCTGTTTCCGGCCATCAAGCTCAAGCGACGACAGTGCCTCCGTGCCCAGCTCCAGGGTCAGCGAGCGGGAGAATGGCAGGTCTTCTGTGTTGACCCTGTGATGGGGGACGCCTCGCCGTAGAAGGCCTTGAACAACGTAGTCGGTGGCGACATCCGCGATGGTGCTCAGGATGAGCACATGGTAGTCAGTTGTCATCCGTAGTCTCGGCCTGGACCCTGGTTATGAGTGTGCCGCCAGCGAAGGCGTTGCTCGCGATGGCGTCCACCCACTGTCCGTTGACCGCTACGAGAGAGACTTGTCTCGCTGAGTCGTACTTCATGCGGACAGGGGCTTGAGCCGGGAGAGGTTCGGAGAATCGCAGCAAGAACGGTGTCAGCGCGGGTTCAAGCTGAGATTCAGTTGTCATCTGTTGTCTCCTGCCTGACTTCGGTCAGTTTGGTTGCTGCCTGAAGCACGACTCCATCGTGGACCTCGACCACGAACGGGAGGCGCTCGGGTGACGTCACGTCAAACTCGGAAGACCGGTCCGAGCCTTCGTCGTCCATGCCGAGGCGCATGAGTAGCGGCCTTACATCCATATTTCTTCTCTCCCAGTATCGATGTTGCTGATCCAGACGATCAAAGATCATCCGTCGATTCACGGCCCACGGCTGTGACCTCTGACCTGCGCGTCATAAAGACGCCATCGCCATGTTTGGCGATAGGGGGTGAAAGTGGTTCTAGTTGGGTAGCAGCGCAGTGCTCAGCAGCAGCAAAGGTGTCGCGTGGCGAGGACGCTCTGAAAACGAGCGGCAGTGGGCCTACGCCATCACAAACTTCATGCTTTACCCATTTGTATTGTTTTGTAACGATTCTGCCCGTTTTCTGCGGCGTACTCAAGTCAAGCGACTTGATGTGTCTCGGCTGTGTTCAGCAGGTCAACGGGGGGTCGCAGGTCCGCAGGGGCTCTCGTCCTGTGAGGCGTGATCCTCGACTTGGGCACGGGCATGACGGACTTGGTGCTGGGCGCGACGGTCGTGAATCCCTGGTCTTTTAAGCACAAGGGCCTAGTCATGACGTTGCTGACTGGCAGCAGCGCGACGGGCCAGCTCGTCTTTCTTCCGCTGGCTACTTCGCTGATCGAAACTATGGTTGGCAGCGCTGCTGCTGGCGGGATTCGGTCGCAACTGCTGTGCGGGCACACCTCGTTGTAGTCGGCTCGCCAGCGCACGAGCTCGACGCGGGCCAGCTTCATGCACTGAAACCAATGCTTTTTCAGGCACTCGTCGCGGAACTTCCGGCTGAAGCTCTCGATATGGACGTTCTGCGTGGGCTTGCCTGGCTGGTTGAGGCGTGTGTCCCACGCCCTTGGCCTTCGCCCAGGTGACCTGCCCCCCGTCCCTCCGTACCAGCTGGGCGCTCTCTGCCCGGATCTTAATAGCCGCAAAGCAGTCGCTGATCAACTACCCCAACCAGCCTGCAGCTGCCGACGGCAAAGACGGCAGTGCATCGATAGCAGCCGGCCGGGATATCGCTGTAAACGACCCGTTGGCGCCCATGGGAGGCATCTCAAGCGACGCTGCCGCACGCTAGCGTTCCGTCGCAATGTCAGTCGGACGCAGGGCTACATGGTGTCCGCTACCCTACGGGCGCCGAACTACACGCCATAGGCCGCCATAAAGATCCTCACGGCCTCGCGCAGACAAGCCTTGTTTTCCCCGGCATCAGGCTTTTCGAGCATCAGTAGACCTCGGAAATGCCCAGTGCCCAAGAACATTGACAGAAACATGTCCGCAGCCTGAAGCGGGTTGGGCACTTTTAGAGTGCCCGCCGAGTGTGCGCGTTGCAGGTAAGCAGCCAGCTCGCTGACTGCACGCTCTGGGCCTTGTTTGTGAAACTCACGGCAGACTTCTGGCTGCGCCCCCGCGACGCCGTATACGGAGCGCAAAGCGCCAAGTGCATCGTCCCCGCGTGCCAGGTCAAGAAACTGAGCACCTATCGCCAGCAGCACCTTCTCAGGCTCGGCAGTGTCCAGTGCCCCAGTACCCGGGACGTCAGCCACCACCATGGAAGTCCTGTCGCGCCCCCCCGCCTGGAACAGTCCCTCCTTGGAGCCGAAGTGGTTGTACACGGTCATCTTGGATACACTGAAGGCGCCCGTGTCATAGTGACCGGTGTCAATCCCGATTCGATCGCCAAGGCCCAGGCCGAACTCGGCTCAGACGTCCCGGTGCTGCGCGCGGACTCCGCCAGCGTCGCCGCACAGAAAGCACTGGCTCAGACCGTCAAGGATCGATTTGGCCAGCTGGACATCGCCTTCCTCAACGGTTCCGTCCCGAAGGCGACACTTCGGAAAACGCCACACCTTACCGAAACAGGCTGGGACGCTTCCAACTGGAGCGTCCGTGGAGCGACCGGCTAGCTAACGCGAACGACCGCTGATAGGTACCTCATGTTTGTCGCGCTGCCCCATCAAGTCTGCCGTCCGGCGACAGACCGGTCACAGCCTGAAGCTGTCGGCCAGGCGGGAGCAGCGACCGACCGCTCCTGGCCGTTTCCAGTTCCGCACCGTCAGACCCAAAGCCAGCGCACGCATCGTGTTGACGTCCTCTTGATCGACATTGTGGGGGGCTTGAGCGCCGCCTCAGCCCATGCACAATATGTTGGAGCGCCATCAGGTTTTTCACTGAAGAGCTTTTTTGCAGTTCCTCGCCCTGCTGGGCATGCCTGCTGCAGGGGTCCAGACCGAGAGCTCTTCTTCCGAACGGCCTAGAGCCAGGAACTGCAGGAATGAGTTCTCGATGGGGTCCCAGCGAATCCGAGGCCGTAATCCGTCGATGCTCCAGTCGCAGCACACTTGCACGAAGGGCTGGGCCACGATGGTGTGGACGATGCTGTGCCAGGTCGCGTCTGCCAGGCCTTTCTGCTCCCCGGCGCGTCTGGGCTGCTCTGCCACATGCCGCAGAAGAATCTGGCGTACACACAGCACCGGATCGCAATCCTCTTCCAAATGGCGCTCCAGCCCTTCAAACCTGCCCAGCCAGCTCAGCAGCCGCGCCGTCCAGCTTTCCAGACCAAGCTGCTGCAGGGACTCGATGACGGTGAAGATCGCACAGCCATGGTCCAGCGGATCACGCCCTAAAAACGGATGCTCCTGGGACGGGCGAACTGGCATGTGCTGGCTGCGAAACGACGGTGTATCCATGGCCGCGCACGGTACATGGATGTGTCGATGCAGTCAGCAGTAAAACGAGCACTTCGCACCGCACGATTTACGCTTGAAATCCCAGTGCGTCTATGTTATGGCTTGCAACATCGGCTCAGCTGCGACAAGGATCTTCTGCATCATGGCGCCCTGCATTGGGCCATTTTGGGATTGCGGCGCCGCCTCGGCGCAGCAATCCGGCCCGTAGCCCGTCATAGCCCTTTACCAGTACCAGTAAATCCTTTGCGGCTGCTCCTCAATTTTGAGGAGCAGCCGCGCCCTTTGGGTAGGGCCTGTAAGCCGGTAGGAGCCGTTTATCCCGTAGCAAGCAGCCCTCTGCTTGCTGGCAGCTAAGCCATTTCAATACCTGCCTTTTTTTTACTAGTGTGTCAAGCGTAAAACGTTCGGTATGCACCGCACGTTTTACGCTTGAGAGCAAATGCTCGAAATCCGAATATGCCGACCGGCGGGCGCGAATGCGTCCTTTCCCCGGGCCGCATGTCTTCTCCTCCTCTTCGTCATGCGGTCCGGGATTTTTCTTCTGGAGTTTCTCCCGCATGTCCCGGCAATCGCACCGATATCTCATCGCTGGAATGGCATGGCTGGCTGCCGGCGTTTGCCACGCCAGCACGCCCCTGGTGGACGGCAATAAGCGCCTACAGCTCGGCCGCTACACCACCGCCGAAGCGCAGCCTCAACTGGGTTTGAGCGAACCTTTGGCGCTCGTCGCGCAGATCACCTTTCCGCGCGAACAGGTCACGACTATTGGCGAGGCCATCGACTACACCCTGCTGCGCAGCGGCTACGCCTTGGCCGATCTGACGGCGCTGTCCCCGGAAGCCCGGCGCTTTCTCGGGCTTCCATTGCCTGAAGCACATCGAACCCTCGGTCCCTACTCCGTCCAGGACATGCTGGCTGTGCTGGTGGGCAAGGCCTGGACGTGGCAAACAGACCATGTAACGCGCCGCGTATGGTTCGTGCTGGGCAATGCCGGCAGCGCACAGCCGCCGCGCCGGCTCCAGCCCATCGTGTCTCCTGCTAAATCGGGTAAAGAGCAATGAGCGGGCAGTCATTTCATCCGCCCGGCAAACCCGTTGTGCCAGGCCGGGATTTCCCCCACCACATCGGCGGGCTGGAGTGGATGCAGGACATGGAAACGCGGCAGGACCAAGTCCCCTCAGAGCACGATCAACCCAGCAAAGCCGCAGCCACAGATTCTTCGTCTGCTGCCACATCGGCCCAAGGGGATACGCCTGCTTTCGGTGAATCTTCTGCGCACGAGTCGACCGCACAGGCTCCAGCCAAGACGGGCAAAACAGCCCTTCTCAATTCTTCCACGGGAAGGCGCAGTTTGATGGCTGTGTCCCTGGCAGGGATCGCGCTGCTGGGCTACCTGCAGTACGGGCCATCCATCGGCCAGGTTCCCGACCTTCTTGGGACAAATCTCCCGACCGTGGGCGCGATCGAGCCCAGCGGCCCGGACGAGCTCCGGGCACCGATTGATCCACGGCTCGGGGGCTTGGATCAGCTGGGCACATCGGAGTTGGAGACTTCCGCCAAACCCGCTCAGCCTTCTTTGACTCAGTCACAAGGGGTCCAGTCAGAGCCCGAAGCCAGTGCTCTCGAGGCCGGCCCTGTGCAAGCTCCAGTCGCGTCCGCCCCCGCCCCCACCACTGCCGCTGATCTGGAGCTTGCAGCTCGCATGCAGCGCATGGAAGCGATGATGATTGAGCTCAGCCAGCAACTGGCGCACATGCGAGAGCAGGACGCCAAAGCGCGTGCCGCCACGCCAGCCGTTGTCCAGGCTGTGCCCGCGCCCGCGACTGCAGCTGCAATCGCTCCCGCGCAATCCTCAGCGCCTGCGCCCGCGCCGACTGCCACTGAACCCCAAACCGCCCGGCCCGCTACATCAGCACCGCGCGTGCTGGTCAAGGCCCAGCCAGCCAGGGCCGCGACTTCGCGGCCTGCAGTCAATCAGAAAGCCGCCGCCTCCAAAGCAGTGCCCGCCGAAAAAGCATCGGCGCCCGCGCTCTCCGGCCAGCTGATCGCTGTTGATATGTGGAACGGCGAGCCCTCGGTCGTGGTGGCCTCGGGCATCCCTGGTGACCGCCGCATGCGCGTGCTGCGCCCGGGTGATGTGGTCAATGGCATGGCACTCAAGTCCGCCGACCCCGTTTCGCGCACAGCGACCTTTGTGGCCCCGGGCAGCCCCGGCCTGACGCTCTCCGTGAGCCAGGGAGGCTGAGCATGCGAGCCGCTATTTGCCTCAGTGCAGGCTTTCTGCTGGCCCAGCTGAATTGCATGCCAGTTGTGGCCCAGGTCCGCACCACTCAGACCACCGAAGGAAGCTCCACAGCCGCCAACACGGCCCATGCGCGCAGCCAGGCCGACGATACCGACCGTCAGGTCCAGCAGATGTGGGGGCTCAATGCCGAAGAAATGCGCCGAGCCAAAGTGCTGGCCCTGGGGCCGCGCGCGAACTTCTCGGTCGAGAAGCTCTCGCCGCTGGAGATCCTTGGCATCCACGCGCGCTCCGAAGCGGAGCGCCGGCAGTACGCCGAGCGCATGGCGCGGATCTTCCGCGCGGACGTGGAGCGCTCCATTGCATGGGAGCGCGAGATGCAGGCGGCGATGGCGCGGCTGTTCCCGAACGATCCCATGATCAGCTTCGACGGCATGCCCAAGGTGCATAGCTCGGTCGGCGCCGCCGACATGCTGGGCGTGCCCCGCACGCAGATCATCGAGCCCCAACCTGCTGCCAGCACGCCGGCCCCTGGGCGAGGAGCGCTTCGCCGATGAATCTCCGCCTCCTCTGTGCCCTGGCCCTGTGCTCGGTTGCAGCCGCTCCTGCAGTCGCCGGGCAGCCCCTGCCCGAGTCCCAGAAGCTTCAGGTGCTGCACGACAGCGGCCGCAGCGTGCCGTTCGCTCCCTATGTCGCCCAGCTGGTGGGCGATGCGGACGATCCTGGAGTGCTCGACGGACTGCGCTTCCCGTTTGGCGCGCGCATCCTGCGTAACGGCGTCCTGGTACAGGAGGGCTTGCAAGTCTTCGACGGCGGCTGGATGACACAGCCGGTGTTTGTCCTGGCGGCTGATGAGCTTTCCATGCGCTGGCTCGCACACAACAAGGACCAGCTGGTACAGCTGCAGGCGGTTGGCATCGTGGTGCAGGCCGGCAGTCCCCTGGCCTTCAAGTCTCTGCAGCGGCTGGCCATGCCGCTTCGCCTGGCGCCGGAAACGGGCAGCTGGATGTCCGAGCAACTGGCCGCTGCAGGCGCCAATGCCTACCCGGTGCTGGTGCACTCGAACGGACGTGCGTACCAGATCCTGTTTCAAGAAATGTTCCAGCAAACGTCGAGGTCTCCCCAATGAAAACCTGCGCTTGGAACATTTCTGGAACGCGGTGGTCCGCAACATGTTCCACCCCTGCCACCGGAGACCGGCATGAGTGAAGGCGTGATGGAAGGCCTGCTGCGGCCGCCAGTGGAAGCATGGAGCGCTGCCACAGCTTTCGGTATTGCTGGCGTGGCTGCAGCTGCGCCGTGGGCGCTGATGATGCCGCACTCTCTGGGTGCCGTGTCCGCAGCCATTGCTGCAGGCTTTGGCTGCAAGCGCGCCCGCGAGGCCTATTCCGTGTATGCCTACCAGCGTGGACTGAAGTTCACGAAGATGACCCGCGTGGCTCCCCACCAGTTGCCGGGAACCAAGGACCATTTGTATCTCGGAGAAGGCTTCGCCTGGACCCAGCTGCATACACAGCGCAAGCTGGACACCCAGGCAGTCAAGGTCCGCGAGTACGTCAAGCCCTCTCCTGCAGAGATGCGCCTGGCCAATGCCGGCGAGCAGGTTCGCAAATGGGCCGAGAACAGGACGGATAGCCTGCTTCGCCAGCTCGTTCGGCGTGCAGTGGATATCGGCGGACCAGCGAATCCATTTGCCTCGGGCGTGGATTTGGGCGGCTCGCCCGTGCTGCATGGCGTGGGCGTTCAAGACGAAAAGCCTGTGCTGCTGCGCCAGGGCTCCCGTACCGGCCACATGCTGGTCATGGGCACGACGCGGGTGGGCAAGACGCGCCTTCTGGAATTGCTGTGCACACAGGACATTCACGCCGGCCACGTCACGATCGTGATCGATCCCAAGGGTGACGCTGAACTGATGCTGCGCATGCATGCCGAAGCGCGCCGCGCCGGCCGCGAGAAAAGCTTCTACCTGTTCCACCTGGGCTACCCCGAGATCAGTGCCCGCTACAACGGCATCGGCAACTTCGCGCGCATCACCGAAGTCGCCGGGCGCGCGACCAACGCCCTGCCCTCGTCCGGCAACAGCGCAGCGTTCAAGGAGTTCTCCTGGCGCTTCACCAACATCGTGGCCCAGGCCCAGGTCGCATTGGGCCGGATTCCAACATACGAGTCCTTGCTCAAGGACGTGACCGGCATCGATCCGCTGTTCATGGACTACGCCGCGATGTTCTATCGCGTGCAGGCCGCCCAGGGCAGGTACAAGAACTATCAGGAACGGATCGCTGACATCGAAAAGAAGCTCGGGATCAAAGGCGCGGTCCCCGTGCCCCGCAGCCTCCAGGACCGGCCACCCGAGATCGTGGCCATGTTCATGTTCATCAAAGAGAGCCAACCTGATGACAAGGTGCTGCTGGGCCTGGCCGCTGCTGTCAGCTACGAGCGCTCCTTCTACGAAAAGATCATCGCATCGCTCGGCCCGTTCCTCGAAAAGCTCACGTCGGGCGCCGTGGGCAAGCTTATCTCTCCGGACTACTTCGACCCGAACGACCAGCGGCCCATATTCGACTGGATGACGGTCTTCCGCCAGGGCGGCATCGTTTACGCCGGCCTGGACGCATTGTCCGACTCGGTGGTCTCCTCTGCCGTGGGCAACTCCATGCTGTCCGACCTGGTGAGCGTGGGCGGGCGCCTGTACAAGACCGGCCTCGATCCGCATGCCACCGACGGAAAGCTCAAGCTCCCCAAGGTCTGCGCCCATTTCGATGAGGTCAATGAGATCGCCGGCCCTGAGTTCGTGCCCATGGTCAACAAGCTCGGTGGCTCAGGTTTCCAGATCACGGCATACACGCAGTCCGTGTTCGACATCGAGGCCCGCGTGGGCGACAAAGCCAAGGCCGGCCAGATCCTGGACAACTTCAACCATCTCTGCATGCTGCGCGTGCGCTCGGCCGCGACTGCCAGCCTGCTGACCGACCAGGTGCCGCAGGTCAACGTGACGCACCTGACGCCGGTGTCCGGTGTCTCGGACACCGCTGCCACAGGCAACGGTGTGGACTTCACCAGCCGCAACGATGACATTGCCACCACAACGAAGGCGCCGCTGATCGAGCCCTCGGACATCCTTGAACTGCCCCAGGGCCAGGCCTTTGCGCTGCTGGAAGGCAACCGTCCCTTCAAGATCCGCATCCCGCTGGCAGACACCACCAACGATCCGTTCGTGCCCAAGTCCCTCAGGGCGGTGGCCGAGGACATGAAGCGGCGCTACCGCACCAGCGAGACCTGGGCAGCCGACACCGACTGGATGGGCCACAACCATCTGGGTTCAGGAGGCCACGAGCTCATCGGCATCGACTTGGCGCACAGCGCAGCCAAGAACGATTCCGAGTACACGGCCGTGTCTGGCGCCCAAGGCAGTGCCCTGCGCAGCACCGGTGTGATTGACTCCATCGTGGGAGGGCACCACTGATGGCTACAGCACAGCGCGCGCCCTCCAAGGCCCCCACAGTCGGCCCTGTGGACTTGGTGGCCAAGATCGCCTTCGGCCTGGTCAGCATCACCCTGACCAGCTGGCTCGTCGGCATGGTCATCGAGATTGGCGGCAGCATGTTCTTCTGGAAGGGCCAGGGCATCCCGCACGCCCAGTCGGTCCTCCAGCAAGACCTGCAATACATTGCGGCGGCGCCGCGCAGCGTGCTGGTGCCTGACACCGTGGGCTTTTCTCTGCAGCTGCTCGGATACGTGCGCTGGCCCTACGAAAGACTCGGCATTCTGCGCTGGTATCAGCGTTCGCTCACCGACGAGCCCATTCAGGCCATGGCCAAGCTGTCTGCCCCTCTACAGGCCGTGGGCGCAGCGACGCGCGTAGTCTCCAAGATCGCGGCCGAGTGGGCCGTGATCAGCATGCTCGTGGCCCAGGACGTGGTGCTGCGCCTGAGCATCGCGGCCTATGCCATGCCGGCGTTCGTGCTGGCATGCCTGATGGGCGTGATCGACGGCCTGGTGCGCCGTGACCGGCGCCGCTGGATCGGCGGGCGCGAGTCCTCGTTCGTCTACCACCACTCCAAGAGATACACGTACTGGGCCCTCACGGGCGGATTCAGCCTGTACCTCGCATGGCCCTTCCCCGGTTTCAACCCCGCCTACATGGTGCTGATCTTCACTGTCCTGGTGGCCGCGTCGCTGTCCACCACCGTGGGCGCTTTCAAGAAATACGCATGACTTTTCAGAAGGAGAAATTGATGAAATCCCCCCGCCCGCTGTTCGCCATCCTTGTGATCGGCATCCTGGCCACTACAGCGTCTGCCTGGGCCACGGTGTCCGATGACGAGTTGGAACGTGAGCGCCTGGCGCGCATTGCCGCCGAGATCGAGCAGGTCCAGGTGATGGTTGGCCAGGCAGAACAAAGCGCGCCGACCGGCCAGCGCGTGAAGTTCCGCTACGACTGGCTGCAGCGCGACCTGGAAATGCTGCGCCAGGGCATCACCACCCACATTGACGCTCCCCGCCAACCACGTCCCGTGGCGCCGCTGCGCGGCGACTACCGCCAGTAACCCTGGAGCAAAACCATGTATGGCGATATGAAAGCGGGATTCATGGACGCATCGGGTGTTGATCCAGCGCGAATGAAGGTCTTTGTTATCACGCTGGTTTTCGGCGTGATTCTGGTTATTGCCGCATGGTTCGGGAAAATGATTCTGGAGGCCTATAGCGATGGTGAGATAGAGCAGGAAGAAGCCATCGAAGCGGTGATAACTGTGATTGTCATTGTTAGCGCAATATTTGGATTCGTGGCCTGGCTTTAGTATTTACAAGAACTTTTCTGTTTCAAGGATAGATGTTATGAAAAAATCGATTCTGACCAAAATTTCCCAAAGCACTCTGTTTGTATCCGTGATGATGCACGAAAGCGTATTCGCTGCTCTTCCCAACATCCCGACGCCTCAAGGCGGCGGCATCGGTGGTGCCCAGGTGCAAGAGGGTGACTGGATGGGGCAGATGGGCGCTTGGTTCAAGGCTGGGATTGGCATCCTTGCGCTCGTTTTGGCCGGCTGGGCGTTCATCAAAGTGATGGGCGGCGGGCTGCGGAAATGGAATGACTATTCTCGAGGTCAAGCCGAATTCGCCGATTTGAAGGAGTTCTTCATCGTCGGTCTCGTGTTGATCGTTTTCATTGTCATGATGGCGAATTACGCCCTGTCCGTCCTCGCTTGATTGAAGATGGCCGGCGATCAGCAACCGCAAGAACGACGTGGGGCTCCGTTGACGGATAGAGTCAACGCGGAACCAGCCATTATCAATGGCATGTCGGCGACCGAAGCCAGCTATATTGGTGGCGCCTCTCTCGCCATCAGTGTTCTGCTTGGGGGAGTCCTGTTTTTCTTGACAGGTTACTGGCACTTCATCTTTGTGCTGGGCATCGCTCTGCCGATGATAACCATCTGGTATTCGTCCTTTTACCTGCAGAGCATCAAACGCTCAAAGCCTGAACGCTGGTATGTCCAGGCATTTCGCATCTACCTTGCCCGAAAAGGCATCGTCAAAAGCCGATACATCACTCACGATGGCTATATGGAACTGGGCCGGAGAATCAATTCCGATCCATTCAGCCAAAAAAGCAAAGATCAAGTATGAGCAGTGAAAAATATATGAACGCTCTAGAAATGGAGCGGAGGCACAGCCGTAGGCAAATGGCCAGCCAGTTTGCGCTGCTTGTATTGGCCATATTCGCCGTCTGGTTTGCCTGGCGACAGCCCAAAAGCGTTGACGTGCACCTGGCGCCTGATGTGCGCGCCGGTGACACGGTGCATGTCACAGGTGGTCATTCCCCCGTGCCGAAGCCCAATGTCTACGGTTTTGCCTACTACATCTGGCAGCAGATCAATCGTTGGCAGACCGATGGTGTCAAGGACTACGGGCAGCAAATTTTCAATATGCAGTATTACCTGACGCCTCGCTGCCAGGCTCAATTGCAAGCCGATATGGAAACACGCCAGGGCAAGGGCGAGTTGCGCAAGCGCACGCGCCAGATCACCGAAATCCCCGGCTTCCCCTATTCCGAGAACCGTGTGCTGAGCGAAGGCCCCGACGCCTGGACCGTCCTGCTCGACATGCAGGTCACAGAAACCTTTGGCGGCCAGGGAGTGAAGGATGTGTTCATCCGCTACCCGCTGCGCGTCGTGCGATTCGACGTGGACCGGGAACGCAACCCCTGGCGCCTGGCACTGGACTGCTTTGGCGCCAACCGTCCAGCGCGCTTGAACCCCGCTGAGCTCAAGGCCGGCAACCCGGTACAGGCCACCCTTGCGGCGCCGCGGCTGCCCAGCGTGATCTCCCCGTCCAGTCTGCCCCGCGACACCTCTGTCGATTGACCATGCAACACCGCAAAATCCTCGCATGCGGCCTGGCTGGCCTGCTGCTGCTCCAACCCCTGCAGGACGCTTTCGCCCAGCAGGTTGAGCCCCTGAATGTTTCAGGTCCACCACCTGAATTCGCCAACGACAAGGCAAATGTCCAGGCTAGCCAGCCTGCCGAGAACATCGATCTGGGCCAAGCTGCCTCCTCTGGAGCAGGCAGCACCGTCGCCGGCATGAGCGTGCCGGCGCCCTTGGCAGCTGCAGCGCGCGGCTCGATCGCGCGTAGCGCAGCGGCCCAGGCCACGCTGCGCCGCGTGGGCCCCGCCCCGCTCAGCGGCACTGCGTCTGGCCCTGCCGAGCGCACAGTGTTCGCCCGGGAGCCCGTGCGCGTGAACCTGACTGTGGGCCAGGAGCGCCTGGTCACGCTGCCCTCAGACGCCCTTCTGCATGTGCCCAGCGACATCTCGGCCGTGGCGCGCATCGAGTCGATCGGCGGCACGATCTACGTGACCGCCCTGGTGCCCTTCGTGCCCATTCGCATCGTGGCCGAGCTCGTGGACAGCGGCCAGCAGATCCCCATGGATCTGGTGGCAGTGGCAGACAAGCCTGCCCGCGCGACTTCCTCCAAAGGTGAGCTGCAGGTGTCCGTCATCGAGCCCTCCAGCGTGCCCAACCCGTCGCCGCGCTCTGCAGAAGAGGTCACGTCTGCAGCTGCAGGCGCGAGCATCGACATGGTGCAGCTGACGCGCCACGCAGCACGCCAGCTGTATGCCCCGCGCCGGCTGGCCAACGCTGCACCCGGTGTCATGCAAGTGGCGGTGAGCACAGATCCTGTCCCCGCCCTGCTGCGCGGCGCCAATGTCGATGCAGCGCCTGTGGGCCAGTGGAAGGGCGGCGCGCTGTACGTCACGGCCGTTCGCATCACCAACAAATCGCGCTTCGCGTTGGAGGTGCCGCTGGAGAGCGTGCGCGGCCGCTGGATTGCGGCGACGGCCCAGCACGGCCGGCTCGGCCCCGCCGGCAGCGACACCGACACCACGGCCATCTACCTGGTCTGCGAGCGCTCCTTCGAGTCCTGCCTGTAGGGGATACACATGGCTGTTCCAAGAAACAAACTCATCCCCATCCTCGGGGGTCTCACACTGGTGGGCGTGATCAGCATTTTCCTCATGGGCCGCAGCGCGCCACCGGCCGCCGCACCAATGGCTGCTGTCCCCTTGCCGGCCACGGCCGGCGCGGACGAAGACACTGCAGCCGAGACCCTGGCCACGGTGGCAGCCAGCAACCGCGAGTTGCGCTCCGACGTACAGAAGGTGATCCAGTTCAACGAGCAACTGGCCCGCGAAAACCGAGAAATGCAGCAGCGCATGACGATGAATGGAGCACCTGCAGCTGCGAGTTCCTCGCCTTCTGCGCCTGCCGCAACCACGGGTTCCGGCCAGCCTGGTGCCGGCCCCGTCGATGTGATCGCCAATGCCTGGGGCAATGCCTCCGATGCCTTTGGCAACATCGGTGCTCCCCGCCCTGCAGGTGCTTCGCAGCCGCCCCTGCAGGGCTCCTATGGGGTAGGCGCTGGCTCAGCGTTCGACATGGGCGGCTCCGGGTCGGGCTATGAAGTGCTCGCGCCCATGGGCTACACCAAGCAGACCAGCACGGCCAATGGCAAGTCCACCACGCGTTATGTGCGCGCGCCTGGGGCAGCTGAAGTGGCTCCCAGCCCTGCAGGCCAGGGCGGCTCTGCAACGCGCGCAGCGCAGGCTGCAGCTGCCGTCAAGCCCGAACCCGAGCCCTACTACACACTTCCCGAGAACTCGACGCTGGCTGGCGTGACGGCCATGACCAGCCTGATCGGCCGCGTGCCCGTGAACGGTCGCGTGACCGACCCCATGCAGTTCAAAGCCATGGTGGGGCGCGACAACCTGGCGGCCAACGGCTGGGAACTGCCCGAGGACCTGGCCGGAATGATCATCACCGGCGTGGCGATTGGCGATATGGCCCTGTCCTGCACTGAGGGCAAGGTGCGCAGCATGACGTTCGTCTTCAACGATGGCGCCATCCGCACGGTGTCTGCGCGCCGCAGCGGCTCAACGACCAGCGGGGGCCTGTCCTCGGGAACGAATGCCGATCTGGGCTTCATCAGCGATCTGCACGGCAACCCCTGCATCCAGGGCAAGTTCGTGACCAATGCGCCCAGCTATCTCACGGACATCATCGGTGCCAAGGGCCTGGGTGTGGCCGCCGAGGCGCTGGCACAGGCCCAGACCACCACGCTCAACCGCGGCGACTCGACCTCGGCCTCGGTCACGGGCAACGCCGGCAGCTTCGCCCTGGGCCGCATGGGGTCGGCGGCCACCGAAGAGCTCACGCGCTGGCTAACCGAGCGGCTCAAGAGCAGTTTTGACGCCGTGGTGACGCCCTCCGGCGCCCAGCTGGTCGTCCACCTGGACCGCGAGATCCAGATCGACAAGCCCGTCAATCCTCGCAAGGTCGTGCACCGCACGCAAGCCACCAATGCCATGTCAGGAGCCCGCTATGGCCTCGAATAAGTTTTTCCCCATCACCCGACTCCTGGCCTGTGCCCTGGCTGCCTCCACCCTCGTCGGTTGTTCTGTCACAGGCCCACGCGAATCACCGCTCAAGGAAGTCACCAAGGACAGCCCGACGCTGCTGGACATCTATCGTGGAAAGAACCTGCCCGGCCAGGCAGTCGCTCAGGGGGCTGAGCAGGGGGCCAGGCAGGCCTCGGCCAAGGAGACCGCACGCGACCGGCTGGAACGCGATTCGCAGGCCCGCCCCATCGCCCACGGCGACGGAGGCACTGCCCGCTACTGGTCGGCTCTGGAGCCCATGCAGCAGCGCTTCTCGCGTGTCGCCAATCCTGACCTGGTCATGGTCGTCTACCCACACCTGGCCAGAGGCAAATACCCGGTGCCGGGCTATGTGACGGTCTTCCCCATGTACGAGTCCACCGAGTACGCCATGCCCGGCGAGTCAACCGAGGATCTGCAGCGCGGTCGCGCAGCATTCAGCGGCCGCGCCGGCGGCGGGGAGGCCCGCTGATGAACATCCTCGATCTGATTCTGGGTGGCAAGGCCAAGACCTCGTCCACCCCGTCGAATTCCTCCACCTCGGCGCACTCGGCAGGCCAAGCTGCACGCGATGTGCCCGCTCCTGCAGCTGACCGACCAATGACCGTGGGAGATCGCCAGCGCATGGCGCAGCGCCCGCCCTCCTTCACCGAGATGCTGCCCTATGTGACCTACTCGCCTGGCGAGCAGGTGTTCGTGATGCGCGACGGCGCCACCTGGGGCGCCATGTTCGAGCTCGATCCTGTGGCTACGGAGGCCCAACCGCTGAGCTACCTGCAAGAGCGCTGCGACAAGGTGCGCGAGGCGATCACGGCCCTGCCCGAATCCGACACCACGCCCTGGATCGTGCAGTGGTTTGTGAATGACGACCGCAACATCGAGCAGCTGCAGCAACACCTCCATGACTACGTGCTGAGCCAGCACAAGGACAACCCGGCGCGGGGTCAGGAGGTGATCAATTCCGCGTACACCCAGTCGGTGCTCCAGGAGTTCCGCAAACACCTGGAGCAGGCCTCGCGGCCCCAGGGCCTGTTCACCGACACGCAAGTCACGGGCCAGGTCTGGCGTGGCCAGCAGCGACGTGTGCGTTGCTGCATCTACCGCAAGTTCACAGGTGGCACGTCCGAGCCTGGATCGCCCCAGCAGCAGATGGAAGCCGTGGCTACGACGCTCATGGCCACCTTCAACGAGGCGGGCATCGCGGCCCGGCGCTGCGACGGCAAGGACTTCTATGAGTGGCTGCTG
This sequence comes from Delftia sp. WSY_7, assembly GCF_043104845.1. Lineage (NCBI taxonomy): Bacteria > Pseudomonadati > Pseudomonadota > Betaproteobacteria > Burkholderiales > Comamonadaceae > Delftia > Delftia sp. WSY_7. Next base: position 62,105 of record NZ_JBICLB010000028.1, read on the forward strand.
CCCTTCTTCAACCGCGATGTGCCCTGGGCGCCGACACCGGGCGAATTGCTCAAGTCCTACCCCTATCCTGGTCCCAAGCCAGCCACGATGTTCGACTGGGACCTGGCCGAATCGCTCTCCCTGTCTCAGCCGCGCGCCGACCATGCCGGGGGCTATTTCGAGTTCGATGGCATTCCTGTGAAGGCGCTGACGCTCCAGAACATGCGCAGCGAGCCGAGCATCGGCCATTTCTCGGCAGAAACGCAGACGGGCAAGGAGTCCTTCGCCAAGTTCGACCGACTGCCGGCAGGTTCCATGCTGTCGATGACCGTGGTGATCTCGCGCCAGGACCATGTCGAGCAGCAGATCGCACGCATCCGCGACAAGTCGCGTGCCCACACGCCCCAGGCCATGGAGACGCACGCGGAGTGCGAGCGTGTGCTGCACCACATGATCGGCAATCGGGACAAGCTCTTCCCGATGATGATGACGCTGTACCTCACTGGCCGCGACAAGGCCGAGCTGGACAAGGCCGTCACCGAGGCCAATGCGCTGCTGGGGCCATCGGGCCTGCGCTTCATCGATCCCCGCCAGGACCTGGTGCCGCTGGACACCTTCATGCGGGCTCTGCCCTTCAATTTTGATGTGGACTTCGACAAGAAGTACCTGAGCCGTTCTCGCCTGACGTTCGCCAGCCACATCGCCGCGCTGATGCCGGTCTATGGCCGCTCGCGCGGCACGCCCCACCCGGCTTTCTGGTTCTGGAACCGAGGCGGCGAGCCGCTGTGGATCGATCCACTGAACAAGCGAGATCGCAAGAAGAACGCCCACATGCTCACGCTCGGGCCGACCGGCGCGGGCAAGTCGGCCACGTTGAATTACCTGGCCATGATGACCATGGCCATCCACCGGCCGCGCATGGTGATCGTGGATGCCGGCGAATCCTTCGACCTGCTGGTGGCCGACATGGCGGCCAAGGGCCTGAGCGTGCACCGCGTGACGCTCTCGCCTGACTGCCAGGAGTCTCTGCCGCCATTCGTGCATGGCTTCAAGCTGCTGGAAGACCAGGACATCATGGGTTCCTACCATGCCGCCGAGGAGCGCGCCCGTGCCTCGGCCGGCGTCCAGGTCGATGAGGCGGCAGATGGGACGCCCTTGATGGCCTCCGTAGAGAACGCGCTGAACAGCCCGGCTCTCGCGCCTGCACAACTGGCGGACACGTCGGCCGAGGAAGACCAGGAAGACGAAAAGCGCGACTTCATGGGCGAGATGCTGATTTCGGCCATCCTCATGATCACGGGTGGCGAAAAGGCAGAAGTCGATCGCATGTCGCGTGCTGACCGCTACCTGGTGTCTCGGGCCATCATCCGGGCTGCCGTCCGGGCCAAGGAGGAGCAACGCAAGCACCCCTTGACTCAGGACGTGGCCCTGGAGCTCATGGGCATGCAACGCGACCCCTCGTTGTCCTCGCAACGGCAGAGCCGCGCCGAGGATATGGGCCAGGCCATGATGTCCTTCACCATGGGCCTGCGCGGCACGCTGTTCAACACCTATGGCGGCGACTGGCCCGATGCGGACGTGACGCTCGTGGAAATGGGCACGCTCACCAAGGATGGCTACGGCGATGCCCTGGCCCTGGCCTACTCGAGTCTGATCGACTCGGTGCAGTCGCGCGGTGAGAAGTACCAGGCCGAGGGTCGCCCCCTGGTCAAGCTCACCGACGAGGGCCACTTGATCACCACGAATGAGTTGCTCGGCCCCAAGCTGGCCAAGGCCACGAAGATGTGGCGCAAGCTCTCCATCTGGTTCTGGCTCGCCACCCAGAATTTGCGTGACTTCCCGGACTCCATGGAGCGCGTGCTCTCCATGTGCGAGTTCTGGATGCTGCTGACCATGGACAAGTCCGAGATCCAGGAGGTGGCGCGATTCCGAAACCTCACACCTGAGCAGCGGGCCATGATGGAATCCGCCAAGAAGGAGCCACCCAAGTACACCGAGGGCGTGCTGATCAGCGCGCTGGGCCAATGGCTGTTCCGCAATGTGCCTCCGGCGCTGCCTATCGCCCTGGCCATGACAGAAGGCCACGAGAAAGCTCAGCGGCGCCGGATCATGGAAGAGCATGGCTGCAGCATGGTCGAGGCCGCTTACAAGGTGGCCGACCAGCTGGCGGAGGCGCGGGCATGAAGCAGATCCTTGCCACTGCCCTGCTCAGCATGGCCGCCGCCGGCGCCGCTGCACAAGGTGCTGCCACGGTCACGTCCGTCGAGGTGTTCGCCAACTCGGCAACCCACGTCCGGGCCCAGCAGAACACGCCCTACGCGCTGCGCGTTTTTCGGGTCGATGCCATGGCCCAGGTGAGCCAGCAGCTGAGCATTCGGCTGCCCATGGATGAGGCCCAGGCCAAGGCCTACATGCTGCAGCAGGAAGCGAACATTCGTGCCCGCTACAAGGACCAGATCACGAATGCAGCCAACGGCATGTCGCTGGCGATCCACTACCGCCTGGATCGCCTGCCGGCCATCGTCATCAACCGGAGCTCCGTGATCTACGGGGTGGCCGACGTGGACCATGCAGTCGGTCTGTATCTCCAATCGAAAGGTCGTCGATGAGCACGTCACGTTTGTCTATCCAACCTGGCCGGCGCGCGCTTGCGACCTCGATTGCCGCTGCAGCCGCATCCCTGGCGATGTCCCTGGCGCCCACTTCAGCAAACGCCCTGACCACCCCGGGCCTGATCGTGCATACCGCCACGGCCGCCATGTCGTGCCTGAGCTATCAGGTCGAAGGCGTGTGCTTTTTCCTGCGCTGCAAGATCGCGGTCTGCTGGATCGAGACCAGCATGAAGATCAGCCACTACGTGCCTGACGTGGTGATCAGCACCTACAACGAGCCGTTGCGCCATCCGTGGACTGATTTGGGAACGCTCGTGGCCACCTCCGTCACTGCCGCCGGCTCCACCATCCTGGGCCGTGCGCTGGACTCCTCAGCTGGAGGCCTGGACACGCCTTCGGCAATGACCAACTACAAGAGCGCCGACGCCATCGGCAACCCGGCCGCGCAGCTGGCGATGATGGTGTCGGGTGCGCCGGTCACATTGCCGAAGTCCCTACCTATCCCAGGCATCAGCGAGCTCGCCAAGTTTCCTTCGCAGGAACTGCCGAACATCGGGCGGCAGTGGACCCAGGTGCCCAAGGAAATCGTCAACACCGTTGCCTCCGACGCCAAAAAGATGCTTGAAGCGCCTGGCCAGCTGCTCGCCGGCCTGCAGAGCATCATGAAGACCATCGACGGCGTGCGTCAGGTCATCGAGATCGCGGAGACAGCGCAGCAGATCTCTGAGGCCGTGGGCACTTTCCAGCAGATTGGCAGCATGGTCTCGGGCATGACGGGCGGCTCCATGCTCTTCTGCCCTGGAGGCTCCTCCCCTTTTTACCTACACATGCAGACCGAGCTCGATGCGCCCTTCTGGCGCGGCGTCTTGCCCGTCGAGATGCTGTACCCGCAGTCCTGGGTGCCTGGCCTGGGCGAAGTCGGCAATGGCTACACGCAGACTTGGGGGCCGACCTATCCGCGCACCGGCGAGATCATCCAGTCGCACCCCGTGAAGGCATCGGCAGTCCTGGCCGAGCGCGTCGCATCGATCATCTACAAGTCAGCCCAGCCGCACGTCTACACCAAGGTCGAGCCAGGCAGCGGCTTCGTCTACTTCGGCAGCCATCCGCATCGCTGGCAAATGCTGCACCCCAACCCCGCATCCTCCTGCATCCAGTTCGGTGCCAACGATTCGCTGTCGCTGACCACCTTCGGCGACTTCCAGACCGACCCGGCCGACGGCTACTCCTGGAATCTCTGGAAGCACTACGTGTGCTGCCAGCGGCGCGGCATGTACCTCTACTCCATTCCCTGAAGGATTTTCGATGACTGCATCATCACGCCGGCAGCACAAGGCGCTGCAGGCCATCTCGTGTGTAGCCGTTGCCTGCGCGCTCACAGCCCTCAGCGTGCCTGCGCAGGCCCAGCCTGTTTCGTCCTCCAGCCTGTACTACCGCATGGGCGGCGGCTCGCCCAGCGGCATGGCGCCCAACCGGGGCTCCCTGTCCACCCAACTCAGCGCTGGCGTGCGCGCCAATTACTCCTGCGGCAAGTTCGACATCGGCATGTCCTGGTCCACGCTGATGAACAGCATCCAGAACCTCGGCGCCACGGTCGCCGGCGCCGTGCAGGCCGGCATCGCCGCCCTGCCCCTGTATTTCCTGCAGCGCGCCCAGCCGGGCCTGTACCAGCTGTTCCAGAACTTCAGCCAGAAGGCGGATCTGCTGGTCGCCTCCTCACTCAAAAGCTGCGAAGAGATGGAGTCGATGATCAAGTCAGGCAAGGACCCCTACGAGGACTACATCGCCCTGGCGAAGGGCGACGCGTGGAAGATCAAAGCCTCGCTGTCCGGCGACGTGGTTCAAGCCAAGGTGGACATCAACAAGAACGAGGAAGCCCAGAAAAAGGGCCTGGACTGGGTGTTTGGTGCCCGCGCCGGCGGCATCGGCACCGCCCCGATTCAGCCCATCCGTGACCTGGCCGTGGCCGGCTACAACGTGACGATCAACAAGTCGGCCAGCACCATCGCCACGGCCAACTACGGCAGCTCCTCGCTGTCATCGACGCGCTTGGTGCAGGCATTCAAGGCGCCCGAAGATCTGGCCAAGTGGAGCACCGAGGTGCTGGGTGACCAGAAGATCTATCTCTGCACCCAGGACGCCAGCTGCCCGAACCCCACAGCCACTGTCACTGCGACAGGCCTGGCGCCGAAGTACGAGCAGGAGCTCGAAGTCGTCCTGCCCACGATGCGGACGCTCTCCCTGGCAGAGACTGCGAGCCAGGCCGACCTGGCCAAGGTCAGCGCGCCGGGCATGGCGGTGAGCCCCCAACTCATGGATGCCGTGCGCAAGCTGCCCACGGATATGCGCTCGGTGGCCGTGAATCGCCTGTCCCAGGAGATCGCCATGCACAAGGTCATCGACAAGGCGCTGATCGCCCGCAACGCGCTGATCTCGGGCATGAGCTTGCCCCAGGCCACGGCAGCAAAGCAGGTGAACAACGAAGTGCAGCAGCGCATCGACCGGCTGACGCAGTACATCGACGACATGATGTTTGAGTTCAGGATTCGCAAGGAAATGACTGGCGACACAGCGCTGGCGATCATGCAGAACCAGCTGGCAGCTGGGGCGGCAGCTGCAGGCGCCGCCGGCGGCGGTCGTGCAGACCGGGCACCCCTGGTCGATGGCCATGTGGGAGCTCAGCGATGATTCAGGACGCTCACGACATCGATGTCCAGCGTGCTGACCAGGCCAAGTCACGCCGCACCCGCTGGTGGCTCCGTGGCTGGGTGCCCTGGCTCCTTTGTGCGATCGGCCTGCTGGCCATTGCCACGCTGGTGGCCAGCGTGCTGATCCGCCTGGCCCCCGCCCAGGTGCTGGAGCTCATGGCCTGGTTTCGCAACGCATCCCGCCTGGGCGCCATCGGCCAGGCCCTCGTGTGCATCTGGATCATTGCGCGCTGGCGGCGTGTGGTGGCCTGGGGACGGCGCCGTGGGTTCGTCAGCAAGTCAGAGCACCGCGAGATCTTGCTGATGCGCTGGCGCGCGGCCAGCTTCCTGGCCCTCTATCTCATCGCCCTACCCATCGGTCCGGGCAACCTCGCCCGGGCCGTGTTGGGCTGGCTCAACTGATGCTGGAGTGACGCATGCAACTTGACAGCTATCTTGAGCTCTTCACGACAATGTACGGTTGGGCGTTCGCCAACTTGATCGGCGAGATCATCGTGGGCACCGGCCTGGTGGCCCTGCCCTTCGCGCTGATCGTCTTCCGAACATGGCATGAGGCCAAGGACCGCGGCCAAGGCTTTGAGGGCGTGAGGTCCCTTCTGGAGTCCGTCCAGACACGGATCATTACGGCCCTGTTCGTGATGTCCATGTGCTTTGCCACGACCCCCATCACGTCGCTGCACAACGTCAACATGACCTATGTGCCGGCTCGCAGTTTTGATGGGTCGGAACCTCAGCCTGTCTCGCTCAAGGGCGGGACCAGGTCGGGTTACGACACCGCTATGGCCGACGCGGTCAACGGTTCATTCAGCAAGGCTGGCAACCTGTCGTATGTGCCGCTGTGGTGGTACTCGACCATGGCCATCAGTTCCGGCGTCAATGGTGCGTTCCGCGCAGGCCTGAGCAACGCGGGCCGCGACCTCCGCATGATCGAGGACATGGCCAGGATGGCGACGATCGAAGATCCAGGCCTGCTCTATGACCTGCAGCGGTTCTACTCCGAGTGCTTCATCCCTGCGCGCAGCCAGTACCTGGCCATGGACAAGAGCAAGATCTCCCCGACCGGCAAAGCCCTGCTCGCCGAGGGCAGCGGCTACGGGCCGACCGATGTGGACTGGGTCGGCAGCCAGTTCTTCCGCACCGAGGCAGGCTTTTATCCCAACATGCGCTCCTACAACCCGGTGCCAGGCTGGGCGATCGATTTCTCGCGCGACGTCGAGTACATCCAGACGCCGGCGCCTGAAGGCACGCCAGAGCATGGCTACGTCAACCCAGATTGGGGGCGACCCACATGCACGCAATGGTGGGAGTCCGCGTCGACCGGCCTGCGCGATCGCCTGATCAACAACACCAGCACCTGGAAAAACCTGACCCAAAAGGTTCAGAACACGCTGACCTTCGCCAATGCCGACGAAGCCAAGGACAGCGTGGCACGGCTGGGATTTGAGAAGGCCAATCTTACCTTCGTATCACCAGATCGGATCATGGGTGACGACTACGGTACTGCAACGAATATCGGCAGGTCCATTGTCGGGGCCGCGAGCACATTCGGTGTGGCAAATAAAGCGCTGGAAGCCTCTCTAGCCATGATTCCTTTGCTCAATGCATTACCGATGGTTCAGGCCCTGGTATTGATGGCACTCTACACGTTCTTGCCAACGATCGTGTTCCTAAGTGGATACGATTTGAAAATGATGATTTACGGCGCAATGGCCATCTTCACTGTGAAATTCTGGGCTGTGATGTGGTTTATTGCCCGATGGATTGATGCGCGGCTTATAGAGGCCATGTACCCGGGATTTTCAGGTTCTGCCATCATGCAAGAAATCACCCAAGTATTTAGTTCCGGACAACCGCAACTATATAAGCGGATGATATTAAACATACTCTTGTTATTTCTCTTTATAGGTCTTCCAGTGATTTGGACGAGTATGATGACCTGGATTGGTTATAATATGACCGCAGGCATAGACGACATAAAAGGTGGTGGCCAAATGGCCAACAGCGCAGCACAAAGCTCAAAAGCTGGTGGAGGAAAAATTGCCAGAAAGATTAGTCGATGATCTTTCAGCGTTTATCTTCAAAATTCCAGTATTGAGCTACTTCGGCTGCGCCACACTCACCGGAACCAAAAGCTTGAATTGCGCTGTTTCTATCAACGATAGTCGGCTTTTGAAGTTCCGGCTCTGTCTCGTTACCAAAATCGTCGTGGGAATCCGAGATAAAAGTAGTCAACGCCTTACCTATGGAAAACAAAACCAAACCACCAATAATGATGAAAATTTTCCAAGAGAATTTAAGTGTGGCTGCAAAAAATCGGTAGGTGTACGTAAGCATCGGTTCCTCTCGCTAGAGCGTAGTGTGATCACATGGAAGCAACCGTGCGGCACAAAGCCCAGAACGTATACTTCGTGAAGCTATAGCTCCACTGCTAAGGAGAACCTTAGCCTCCAAGTCCGTCGGTGACGCCAACGGTTGACACATCGTAACGTTAGAGCTTGGTCTTGTAAAGTCCCTAATTCGGTCCACTCTTGTCACAACGCCCAAAAATTTCATGTCCAACAACAAGTTTCTTAGACTCGCAACTCTTATAGCCGTCTCTGCCATGTGCTCCACACCTATAGCGCGCGCTGCAGCTGGCAGTGCGGAGTGGGCGCCTATGCGATTAGCAGTTTTCAACAGTGTTGAGTTTCAGTCCACGGCAACTCAGGAAGATCGTGAAATACTTTCCAAGATTTGGAGCAAAGAACTTGCCGCCGTTAGAAGAGATGCAAGTGGAGTCTTTCCTGCTTTTGCACTAGTTGGTGATGTCAGAAATGGAAATAAAAGAATTATCTTCTCCATGTTCGACACAGCCGGGAGTGATCAATGCTCAGATGCTGAAAACGGCGCTAGTGCACATGATATCTATGTTCGATGCAAGATGAAGGTTTTACCTTGGCCAACTACTACTTCGGGGACTGCTGCAGTTCTTAACGGATATTGTAAAATCTCTAGTGCAGATCAAGCGAAAAATAGAATAGAATATCTTTACGATGCCTTGCATCAAGCCATTCATTTTCGCACCATTCAGTATGGAAAAATTGTGCAAGAATGCAATAAAACCTTGAAGCTTGGTTGATTAATCAAGCACGCACCAACGGGATTTCAGAAATTTCAGTTGTATATCTTGGAGTGCGGCGTTCTTGCCGCATATCCCAAGATTTATCTGGTTGCTGTTGGCCCGTGCTTGCGACATGCACGGTCCCCTTACCAAAGCGGCTATTGAGCGCATCGACCGCACTCATCAATTTGCTTTGATCTCGGCAAGGAGCTTCATCAAGTTGTAGTTCGCGTTGAACTACGTCGGGTCCAGTAATATCCAGGCGTGCCCACGCAGTTCGCGTACCGTGCGCTCCAGCGTGACACTCCACAGCCTGCGGACCATAGCCAAGTCCATCTGCGCAAGGCCCCAGGCCGATAGCATGCCGACATCAGCCAGGTCAGCAGCGACGCGTCTCCCCCCAAAAACGTCGGTTGCAAGACAGGCATCGATCAGGATTTCGGTGTCTGTCAGCGATGCGGCAGATCCTGACTCCAGTCATTGCGCTTGGCACGCTTGCGGATCGCCACCTGGCTGATGCCCCTGCTCAGCTGCGATCTGCCTTACGTTCCTGTTGTCTCGTCTGTTGCGCTCCCTCAGTGGCGCCTGCATGTGTTCCTTGCTCATCCATTCGAAGCTGGCAGGCTTGGGACGCTTCCAACTACTCGAGCACTAAAGTCCGTGCACTTTCCAGTCTTCTACAGGCCGTAGAACGGGCGGTTGGCTTCGATGCGTGCCTGCTCGCTGGCAGGGTAGCGGCGTTCGGCCAGCAACTGCTGCAGCGCGGCGCGGCCCAGGTCGCGCAGCGGGGTGTAGAAGGAGCTGACGGCCAGCTCGTCCAGTGCGCGCCAGGCATAGACCTGGGCGTCGATGAATAGGATGTCCTCGGCCGGGCGCGGCAGCGCGGCGGCCTGGCGCGCATAGAGGCAGGCCAGGGCGAACTCGGACCGCTCGCGGTGGTAGCGCGCCAGCTCGCACAGGGGCTCGGCCCGCTGCGGTCGCGCGGCATAGGCGGTGAGATAGGCCTCGCGCACGGAGGCCGGCTCGGCGCCCGAGCGCTCCAGCAGCATGCCGATCTGGAACAGCGCAAACCACTGCTCCTCGGCCCAGCCGCCCATGGCGGCGCGCTGCCGGTACCAATGCAGGCTGGACTCGATCTGGCCCGCGTCGCGGTGGCTTTGCGCCAGATAGAACACGTTGCGCGTGTTGCCGGGCTGCTCGCGCACGGCCTTTTCGAGCACGGCGATGTCGCGCAGGTAGGTCTGCGGGTCCCGCGCCCGCGCGCCGTCGTGCGAGACATCGATGTACGGCCCCGACAGCATCTGCCAGGGCTGGTGTGCAGGCGCGGTCAGGTACTCGTGCAGCACGCCTTCCCAGCGCCAGTCCACGCGCGTGGCGATCAACGCATTGCGCTGGTACTCGGTGCCTGCCATGTGGCAGGACAGCATGCAGCCGTCCGCCTCCAGCGCAGGCCATGCAAAGCCTTCGGGCACGCGTAGCTGTTCGTCGGCGTCAATGAACAGCAGGTAGTCGCCGTGCGGGCGCGCCAGCTTCAGCGCCTCGTTGCGGTTGTGCGCAAAGTCCACCCAGGGCCGCTCATGAAGGCTGCCTGGTACGCCCTCCATGCACTGGCGCACTAGGTCCTGCGTGCCATCGCTGGAGCCGGTGTCCACGACCACCCAGTGATCCACCCATGGCTTGACCGAGGCCAGGCAACGCGCGATCACCGGTGCCTCGTTCTTGACGATCATGTTCAGGCAGATGCGGGCGCGGAAACCTGGGTGCGGCAAAGGCGGGAAGCTGGGCATGCGTCGCGGCTGACGGAATTTATTGACAAGTCACGGTGATGGCCAGCCCGGTCGATTTGGAGCTGAGACTTTCAACGCCGACCAGCTCTACGGAGATGAGATCGCCAGCCACCAGGGGATCATTCCCCGTGGCACTGCACACAGGCGTGCCGGCGTTCAGCGTGCAACTGGCCAGCACGCTGGTCGCATTCTTGCGCAGGCTCACCTGCATGCTGGTCAGATTCTTGCTGTTGGTTTGTGCGGCCCAAATGGTACTCGTGGTGCAAGCTACAGGGACCAAGCGTAAGGTGTCTTGTTCAGATGCCAAGAGCGCGATGGTGTTCGGATAGGTGGGATAGGTGCTGTTGCTGTTGGTACTGCTCACGGCAAAGGTCTGGATGAACCCGCCGGAACCCGAGGGCCCTTGTGGACCTGCGGGACCTGTGGGGCCTTGAAGTCCAGCGCCTGTAGCACCCGTCACACCCTGGATGCCTTGGACTCCCTGAATGCCTTGCGGTCCCTGGGGCCCGGTGGGACCTGTGTCACCCTGGACCCCGGTCGCGCCCGTAGCTCCTGTCATGCCGGTCGGGCCCGTCGGGCCGGTTGCACCCGTGGCCCCTGTAGGTCCGGTAGGTCCAGTCGCGCCAGTGGCCCCCGTCGAACCCGTGGCGCCGGGGGTGCCAGCACCGGTGACCCCAGTTGCACCTGTGACTCCCGTTGCGCCTGTCGGGCCAGCCACCCCCGTGGCGCCTGTCGCGCCTACTGGACCTGTTGCCCCCGTGGCGCCTGTCGCACCTGTGGCTCCCGTAGCGCCAGTTGCCCCGCCGCCCACACCCGGCGCGCAATGCACCAATTGCCCCGTGGCGCCGTCAACGCACAGCAGCTGGTTGCCAGTGGCAGTATCGGCTGGCAAAGCAGGAACCACGACTTCACCTGTGTTCTGTACACGCAGGCGCTCGGCCCCTGCCGAATTTTTGATAACGAAGTTACCACCTGGAGGCATGGTGATGCTGACATCAGCAGCCTGCGCCGCAGGAGCAAGGAAGCCAGCGCTCAGACACAAAGCAAAAATCAGGCGAGAGGGCAAGGTGGTTTCTTTACGGGACATAGTTGAACTGCCTTTGAGGCAAAAGCACTTGGGCACCGTGTGCCGAAAGCACCGGCCCAGGATGATGGGAAGGGGGAAGAGTTCAGAAGGTTGTGCGGTTACGGCGTTGGCGACACAGGGCTAGACTACCAAGCATCAAGCTCATCAACATCAGCCGATAGGTACTGAGCGCGGGAAGGCTTGCCGGATAAGTCACCACCCCGATCTGCACATTTCCAGATACGGCGCTTCCACTGGCATTCGACAACGTGGCGCCAGGCCCAATCGTAACAACAACAGCGCTACAGCCAGAAGAAGCCAGCATGACCGACCTGGAGTTCCCAGTTTCAGCGTTCCTGGAGCCCACCGGCATTACGATAGCGGGCAGGTGGCTGTGGTGCTGATCAGAGTGAGATCTTTCACGACGAAGTTTCCACTCAGTTGAAGTGCAACATAGGAAATCTCCAACAAAAAATTCTCTGACTCTTTTCAGCATATGAGATGCACAGAAAATACTGAAGTAAGGCTTTTACTGCATCACGAGCGATGCCCCCCCTACAACATTCACAGTATTTACCAAAGTAAGACCAAAAGCATTTGCCGAAATTACGAAAACCCCTCGCGTACCAGATGTAACAGGAATGCTCAACCCAGTAACAACGCAGCTCGAAATAGTACCTAAAGCAAGAATCCCCGTATAACTAGGACCCATTGTGCATACCGCTCCTGGCACCGGCGAGAATACATTATCCACGGATGTATAAAGTTGCGCCTGCAATGAGATAGTAGTTCCCACCAAACTCAATGCATTGGTGTTCTGGATTTGCGCAGTCAATCCAGTTATCACACCATCAGCTGGAAATGATTGAGGTACTCCATCTGCTGCTTGCAGTGCTGTAAGGTCTAGGTTTCCACCAATAAGACTTTGCATTGCAGCAGCAGGAACGTAACCATTCATCGGCAAGACCGCAACGTTGCCGGGCAAGCCACCCGCAATCGTTGTCAACGCCATGCCTTTCGCGCTGCTGCTCATGATGGCTTTACCACCCGATGCGCCTGCAGGGCCTGCGGGGCCTGTAGGACCAGGCAAGCCAATATCACCCTGCGCCCCCGTTGGACCTTGAAGGCCCGTGGCACCAATGGGGCCTTGAGCGCCTGTCTGGCCCGCCGGGCCTTGAACGCCTGCCGGACCTGTGGGTCCCGCAGGACCTGCCTGGCCGGTCGCGCCTGCAGGTCCTGTTGCACCGGTCGCCCCGGTTGCTCCCGTCGGCCCCGGGTTCCCCACAATCGCACCTGCTGCGCACTTGCCCAGTCGCCCCGTCACATCGTCATAGCAGGCCACGCTGCCAGCCTCCGATGTATTGGATAGGTTGGGCAGATATACATCCCCTGTTTCCATCACCCGGAGCCGCTCTGCATTGCCTGCATTGTTCTTGATGACGAATCCACCATTGGCCGGTGGTGTGATGGTGATGTCGGCGCCGCCAGGAGCCGCCACTGCAGCGCCGCTCAAGACGATGGCCGCGGCGAAAGAGACAGAGCGCAGCGTGAATTTCATGGTTTTCATAGTCTGAATGTGTAGTGGCTAACGTTGTGCAGTGCGGCGCTGACGCCAAAGCGCCAGTCCCATGAGCAGAGAGAGAAGCACCAACCCATACTCGCTCAGTGTGGGAATGGCCGCAGCCGATGGGCCGGGACCTGCACCGATCTGCACAGTGGGCGGAACCGTCGCATTGGTGCGTACCACCGTCGCACCGGGACCCAGGTTGATGACCGCAGTGCCGCTGGCAGCCTGCAGCACCACAGGCTGACCAGGCACTCCCTCGACGGTCAGCGTCCCGAGCACGGTGATATTTGCCCCGACAGGCAGCACAAAGGTGCGGCCCGTGCTGCTCTTGATAGTCAGGTTCTGCACGACCAAGGTGCCGCTGAGCTGGCTGGTGTTGCCCGGATCGCAGCCGTCGCGCAGCTCGATCGTGTTGTTGCCGGCATTCAGTGATCCGTTGATCTGCAGGTCACCACCCACCGACAGCGTTCCGCCACTGTTGGTGATGGCGGCGGTACTTGCGAACGTGGCCGACGAATCGACGGTCAGGGCGCCGCCCAGGTCCAGGGTTCCCTGCATGTCTAGTGCAGAGCAGGACAGGTCTACGGCGCCCCCGGGCGGGACAACCAGAGAGCTGCCCGGTGGATAGGACCACTGGGCAGCGGCGTTGGAGGAGAGTAGAAAAGCCAGGCCAACACCGGCAAGCCATCGGGGAATTGAAAAAGTCATCAAGTAAGCTCCGTTGGGCATCAGGACCAAAGGTCACGGTCACGGCGACGCATCAAAGTGTCAAGTATTGTCAATCGAAACATTGTGCAACTTATTTAAATCTTCAATCAATAAATAGTTCTCGTTTACACCCGCTATAACCCGAGACGCCTTTGCTTACACAAGCGTTCGGTTCGAATAGCCAAGGATGGAAGTAAAAGACGTTTACGGTTCTGTTTTTATCGACATTTATGTCTGCAGCCAGACGCTGGAGATCACCAGCAGCGACAAAATCTAGACCTGACAAATCGCCAATGAAGTCGGTGGCATCGAACAACTCGTCCCCCAAACCATGGCCCTGGCGCCGGCCCTGGTCGTGCACGAGATCACTGGCGGCTAGGAGTTCGAAGCGGCCTGCGCGCTGCAGTCAGCGCGCTTGGCGATGGCCGTAGTAAATCCGCGCACGGCGCACGACTTTGCCCGCACCATAGTTGAATTGGTCAAGACCGTCGCGCTGGATGCGCGCATGCTGGCGGCCTTCGCCCGCGTGGTCCATCAGCATCACCAGCGCGAACGCCTGCTGGCTGATGACGAGCTGCAGTAGCTGCAGGCGCGGGTACTGTGCCACCGCCAACTAGTGCAGAAACTGACCGCCGTGCGGCGGCGCTTGCGCTCAGCGCACATTGCAGCGCGCCCGAGCATCAACAGGTCATCCATTTCCTCAAGGACGAACTCGGCGACAGCGAGGCGCAAGTGGTCACGACCGTGGTGGCGGAAAGTGGTAAATGCCATGTCCCATTTCCTCCAAGCTGGCCGCAATCGTAGACCGCTACTAATGCTGGCTGGAAATGTCCCAGCGTAGGAAAGGCTGATATGTCTCGCCACGAGGGTGATGCCGGCTGACCAGTTCTCGGTCATCTAGGCCAAGCCTGGACACGTAGATCGCAGTGGTTTCCAGCTGTGAGTGGCCCAGAAGCAGCTTGATGGTGTTGAGTGGCGCTCTACCCTGGTAGAGATGTGTTGCAAATGCATGGCGGAAGCTGTGTGGGGATAGATCCAGACCACACATTCCGGAGTACCGGCGCACCATGCGCCATAACTGGAGATAGCGGTAGTCGGGATAGTGCCCGCTTGAAACAAAGAATCGTCTTGTCGATCGAGCAACATGTCCACCGGTACGCAGGATATCGTTACGGACCCTTTTGTATCGCGCAATCCAATGCAACGCATGCTCTCCCAGCACAACAAGACGCTCCCTCCTCCCTTTCCCCATGATCGGCAGGCAGCGGCCCTGGAGATACATGTCTTGTGGCAACCCCAGTAGCTCTGCAGCGCGAAGGCCAGCGCCGTAGAGGAGCTCAAGGACTGCGCGGTCGCGTACGCCCTCGGGCGTCGTCACGTCCGGTTGCTCAAGGACAGTTTGGATCTGCGATGCGCTGGGCACTTCATGCGGTGGCCGCGAGAACACGCGTACTGGCAGCAGGTATGGATTGATATCCATGTCCACGATCGACTCGGACAAGCCCCACTCGTACAACCTGCGCAGGCACCATTGCTTCTTGCGAAAAGTGGCGGCTGATACGGCGGCTTTAGCTCCCTGTAAATACGACTGCAGGTCCGAGCCCGAAAGGGCCTCCCATGTGCGCCCTGTTTCTTGGATTGACCATTTGTTGAACGCGCAGATCTCGACCTGAAGTGTTCTTCTGGTGGAATCAGCCATGCCTTCAACCAAGAAGAGATCAGTCAGAAAATCTTCGAAACGGGAATCCCAGCCCTCGTGAAAACGAGAGGCCTCGCCCTGGTGCATCCAGGGATCTTTTCTATCCATGCTGTCCTCAAGTGGCGGGCCAGCACGGATGGCGTAGAGAGCCGTCCCTGCTGGCGAGACGCACACCTCGACGCGCCAAATTCTAGATCAAAAAAAATTCCAAAAGTCAAGCGTAAAACGTTCGGTATGTATCGAACGTTTTACGCTGGAGTGTCCGAGGAGGGCTGCATACAGTGCGCCCATGCCTACCCACCCCCCTCTTTTTCCGTGCGCAAGTCTGGTACGCACGGCCCTGCCCGCTGCTGTTGCTGCGGCCTTCCTCACTGTCTGCACGACGTCTTTCGCTGAGGTTGTCTCAGAAAAAGTGGCAGGACAGTTGAGGGCAGCGATTTCTGCCAATACCGGCAACTCGGTCCGAGTTGACGAGATCAGCCCCACGCCAATCAAAGGCATCTACGAGGTGCTTTCGGAGGGGGAATTATTTTACGCCGATGAAACAGGCCGTTACAGTTTCATAGGTGGGTCACTGATGGATTTGAAGCAGCGCGTGGACCTCACCGCACGAGTCCAGGACAAGCGGATGGCCATACCGTTCGATCAGCTGCCGCTCAAACACGCGATCAAGGAAGTACATGGCAATGGCAGCCGGTCGATGGCAGTTTTTGAAGATCCAAACTGCCCCATCTGCAGGGTGTTCACGAAGTTCGTAGACCAGATCGATGACGTGACGGTCTACAGGTTCATGCTCCCGGTCATCAGCCCGCAAAGCCAGAGTCTCGCGCGCATGGCCTGGTGCTCTCCTGACCGTGCCGGGGTTTGGAAGGCGATGATGGACGGCGCCAGGCCCAAACTGCCCGAGGCATGCAATGTCGATGGCTTGGTCGAAATCCTCCGAACTGGGGAGCGCTACCAGATCAACAACACCCCCACCGTGGTCCTTGCCAACGGCAAGCGGCTTGTTGGTGCCACCCCTCCCGAGCAATTCCTGGAAGAGCTCGAAAAAGGCGGACGTGTTGGGGGTCGCAAATGAAGCTGTGGAGATTTGTTGCGGACTGGCGCAAACGGTCTCCGCTCACGCTCGCCCTCGTCCCGGTAGTCGCGCTTGCGGCCATCGTCAGTGCGGCAGACATCGTCACAGCGATTCAGAACTCGCCGAATGCGAGCCCATGGCTCAAGCAGAACGCCCAGGCGGTCGCCAATCTTGCGATCAACGTCGAAAGCCGCGGAGATACCAACGCATACAACGGCAGCTGCTGCTATGGCGTCCTGCAGATGAATCAGGAAAACATTGCCAAATATGCGCGTGTGCCGCCTGAAAAATACCGACAGCAAAGCCTTCAACAACAAATTGATGCGTGGTCGGCTCTGACAACAGATGCCATGAAGTCCAGTGTCGTTAGAGATCTACTGGCTCTGGGTACGTTCGATGGCCGCCCCGTGGATGGAAACATGGTGCTGGCCTGCGTTCAGCTGGGCATTGGCAACTGCCGAAGGATGATCAATTCAGGCCGTTGCTCTGGCTTCGCCGACAGCAACGGGACCACGATCTGTGGCATGGCGGATCGAATGGCCGGCGGCACAGGAACTTCGCCCGGTGGGAATGGTGGGACCGGTGGGGGGACCAATCCTGGCACGGGTGGAGGCAGCGGTGGTTGGAAGCCCATTCCCGAAGTGCCCGTTGCTCAAAGCCTCGAAGAAGGGTTCCGGCAGGCCTCGGGTCAGAGCATGGGCAACGTGCGCAAGACCATCCTTACCATCGGCATCGGCGCCACTGCGGTGATTGTGGGCTCAGCCTTGCTGGCCGTATGGCGCCGCTATGCGAAGGGTGGATTGGCGGTCGATCAGTTTTCGCGCCATGCTTTGCAGGCCGGGCTTCTCCTTGCATTCATCGCGCTTGCGATGACCGTCGCATGAGCTGGCTCCGAATAAGCAATCTGGCAGCGGCCATTGGGCTCACCGCCCTGGTCGGCCTGGGGGCAAATGCAAGCACGCTCGACTGCCTGCGAGGCAACAAGACCAACGCCGATTGCCGGCGGATGCTCGAGAACTACTGGCAGCACGAACGAGCTATCACCGCTGTAGCGCTCCACTACGGGCTGGAGCCCGCGTTGCTCAAGGCACTCGTCGCAGTCGAGAGCAAATACAACGCCCAGGCACGCTCCCCGGCCAACGCTCGCGGCCTGGCTCAGGTCCTGCCTGACACCGCGCGAGGTGTCGGCCTCCAAGACGCCGAGAGCAACCTCTACAGCCCCGTGCTGGGCCTTGCCGCCGGCGCGGCCTATCTGAGAAAGATGTGGTTCGAGTTCAGGGACTGGCCCTTGGCCCTGGCCGCATACAACGCCGGCCCGGGCGCTGTGCGCAAGCACAAGGGCATCCCGCCGTACCGCGAAACCCAGCAGTACGTGCCCAAGGTGCTCGCGCTGTACCGCGAGTTCGCCCTTGCAGAAGCGGCAATTCGCTGAGCGCTGGAGAAGCCATGTTCCGAGGCACCACACGTCCACTCACCAAGAGCGAAGTCCAGCGTATGGGGTTCGCCAACAACGCGCGTCAGCGCAAGCGACAGCACCGCCGAGCAGCGAAGAGGCTGCTCAAAAGCGGTGGCTTTTTCAACGGCAACAGCATGCGCGGCACCACCTTCCACGCCGTGGCCATGTGGCACTTGGCCCAGGCCCGCGTGCTTGCGCAGCGCTGAGGCAAACAGGAATGAAGATGAAAAAACACATGCTCGGTGCATGCGCCACAGCCGTGGCCATGTCCGTCTCCTTGCCTGCGCTGGCCAATGGTCCCGCAGGCGGCAACGACTCCCGCGATGCATTGCTGCAGGCCCAAGTCGCCATCTCATGGAGCGCCAGGGTGTCCGAGTTCGGCCAGCTGATCGCCCAGCGCATCGGCGTGCCCTATCTCGAAATCTGCCCCACGAATCCGCAGCAACTGGTGCAGGTCGAACAGGGCGACACGGCAAGCATCGGCGATGCCCTGCGCACGGTGAACCAGCAGCTGCAGCCTGGCCAGGTACTGGAGCTGGCCAGCACCGCTACAGGCCTGCGGCTTGAGCTCGCCAGGACGAGCCCTCTGAACCCGACCTCGGCGCCATGGGCCGCCACCGGCGCAGCTGCGCCGTCAAGCACCGCCGGTTGCGATCCGGCCGGTGCCCAGGAACTGGCCGCGCGCCAGAGCCGTGCTGTCGCCTCGGTCCAGATCACTTCCTCGGCAGCTGGCGCGCAGGTGGCCACGCAACGCTATGTGCTGCGGGAAGGTCAGCCAGTGCACGAGCAGCTGCAGGCCTGGGCCCAGGCTGCAGGCTGGAAGCTCATCTGGTATCCGCGCGTGTCGTGGCAAGTCATTTCGAGTTCGGCCTTCAGCGACGACCTCGATGTCGCTTCAGCCGTAGAGGCCGTGGTCACGATCCTCCGGGCCGAGGGCAAGCAGGTCCTGCTGACCGTGGCGGCACCCAATCAGGTCATGGAAGTCACGTCCACGGACATCACTGCAGAAAGCAAAGACGGCAATGAAGAATAAGCACCTCCCCCAGCGCCTGACCTGTCTCGCCACGGCGATCAGCATGCTGCTCCTGCAGGGCTGCACGACGATCCAGGAAGCCGAGAAGAACACGAAAGCAGCCAACGACCAGGCCCGCCGACTGTTGACCGAACGCACACAGATCGCCGCTCCTGCAGGCGTCACGCGCCTGGCAGTTCCGCGCATCGCCGGCAAGGAAATCCGGCTGCACAAAAGCCAGTCGCTGCCGGCAGTTTTCGAG
The DNA here is from genome assembly GCF_043104845.1 of Delftia sp. WSY_7. Taxonomy (NCBI): domain Bacteria; kingdom Pseudomonadati; phylum Pseudomonadota; class Betaproteobacteria; order Burkholderiales; family Comamonadaceae; genus Delftia; species Delftia sp. WSY_7. Next base: position 81,139 of record NZ_JBICLB010000028.1, read on the forward strand.
AGCGAAATCGCCTACGCCACACATGGTTCGCAAAAGCTCAGCGAGGTCCTGGAAGAGCTCGGCACGCGCATCGGCATCCCGATTGCAGCAACTGAAATCGTCGGCGCGCCGGGTGCAGACCTGGGCCAGCAGGGGCAGGCCCAGGCCGCCGGCACCAGGGGCATCAATGGCTTCACGCAGGTCGAGCACAACGGAACGGTGAAGGCCTTGCTCAACGACTTGGCCCAGCGCAACCAGGCGTCGTGGCGCTACGCCAGCTCACGCAACGTGATCGAGTTCTTCCGGTTCGAGACCCGCACCTACGACATGAACATTCCGGGCGGCGCCAAGGCGCTGACGGCATCGATCAGTCTGTCGGCCACCGGCTCGGGCTCCAGCGGTGGAGACAGTGGCGCCGGTGGCAACTCGGGCAGTGCCGGAGGCAACAGCGGCACGGTGTCGGTCACACAGAACCAGCTGATTGACCCATGGACATCGATCATGAGCTCGGTCCAGGCCATCCTGGGAATCCAGCCAGGAACATCTCAGGCGCGCGGCGCGAACAGCAGTGCAGGTGCTCCGGCCGCCAGCGGCTCAGTTGGCGGAATTGGCGGTTCAACAGGGTCCGGTGGCGGATCATCGAACTCCAGGCTCGCCGTGGCTGGCCAGGACGGATTCGCCTCTGCTACACCGGAGCTTGGGATCGTGACGGTCACGGCCAGGCCGCACAGCCTGCAGCGCATCAGCACCCTGCTCAACTCGATCAACGCGCGCTACGCACGCAACGTGACGATCGACCTGACCGTCTACAACGTCACGCTGGCCAAGGAGCAAGCCGCTGGCCTGTCGATGGACCTGGTCTACAAGCAGCTCAATGGCAATGGAGTGAGCCTTGGGGGCACGAGCCCGATCCAGCCGTCAAGCGGGCAACCCGGTCGATTCACGGTCAGCTTCGCCGACGCCAATTCCCGGCTCAACGGCACCAAGATCATCGCAGAGGCGCTCAACACGGTCGGCAGCGTGGCGCTGTTCAAGAAAGGCCAGTTTCTGGCCATCAACGGCCAGCCGTCGCCTTTCCAGGTTGTCCAGGACCGCGTCTACACGGCCACGCGCACGACCACGCAGACAGCGAACGTTGGTGCCCAGACCACCGAGCAGAAAACCACCCTCACCACAGGCCTGACGGCCAACGTGGTGCCGCTGATCCTGGGCGACAACCGCATCCTGCTGCAGTATCAGTTTGAGCTTTCCTCCGTCACGAGCATGAACCCTGAAGTGGTCAATGGCGTGACCTCGTACTCCCCAGAAGTTGCGCGGCAGAGCATGCAGCAGCAGGCCTTCGTCAAGGACGGCGATGCCCTGGTGCTGTTTGGATTCGATTCCGGCAGCGAGGAAGTCAACGACCAGCTGTCGATCGCGGGCGCGAGCAAGCGCGGCCGCGGCGATCGAACGATGTCGGTGATCGTGATGCAGGTGTATGGAGGTCAGAAAAATGGCTGAGCAACGCAATACCCCCAATGGCAAGCTCATCATCGCAGGCCTGGTGGCCGCTGCACTGGTCGTCCTCGCGGGCGCCGGCCGTGCGCAGCAGAAGACACCGGCCGACCTGGCCGCCGAGAACGAAGTGCAGCTGCAACTGCTGCAGCAACAGCGGCAGATCCGCGACATGCTGGGCACCGACCCGATCGTGGGCAGCCTCCCAACGGTCGTGTCGGTGATCATTCTCGATGGCAAGAAGACGGCCCGCCTGGCCCTGGCCAACGGCGCCGTGCTGACCTTCTCTGAGGGCGACGAGATCGCTGAGCGAATGACGCTGGCCAGCATCGCACCGCGCAAGGTCCAGGTCCGGATCGAGCCCCTGCCGAATGCCAAGAGCAAGAAGCCAGTGCCCATGACGCTGGCGTTCAAAGCCGCCAGTTCGCAGGGCGGTGCGGCTGCACCAGGAATGTCTTGGCCAGGCCAAGGAGCAGCCGCCGGCATGCCGGCGGCGCCGCTGGCCATGCCTGCGGGACTGGTCCAAGCGCAGCCCGCCCTGCCCTCGCCTGGATCGGCCATCTGGAATGGCCCAACGCCCATGCCTACCCACGCCGGCCAAGCGCCTGCACAAAGCAATCAGTGAGGCGTCACAGATGCTAAAGCGCGCGTTCAAGAAAGTCAGGACTGAGCCAACTCTCTCCGCAAGTGAAATCGCACCGGATACCGGCTCGTCCTCTGGCTTTGATCAGAGCTCAACTCAGATATGGAAGATCGATGGCTACAGGTTGGCTCTCGGTTTAACTTGGACCGAGGCAGATAGTCTCAAGACGGCAAAGCGCTTTGTAGGAAAAAACAATGCCTATTTGACTTTGAGTGTCAGTGGTCAGTTGAACGTGGCCAAGGGCACATCGCAGATGGCAGGCTGTTTTGCGGGAGCAGCGCTTGTTGCTATGCTTCTGGATAATGCACTTGTCTTTCAGAAAATTGCAGAAGAGACATTCTGGATATGTCTGATCAAGGACGGTGTACCCCAGCCTACGTTCGATCGAATCGTCTATGACGCCGAAGAGGCAAAGCAGGCGTACTCGACTGCAGCCGAATACATTCCACACGATGGAGTGATTGTCGGAGATACAATCAATGCCAGATATACCATCCAAAAGATCATAGAGGCCGCAAAAGACCTCAAATCTGAGGAACTACAGCAATGTCGACTGCGGAAAAATGGTCTGGATATAAGAAAGATCTTTGCTGCGACCATTCTTCTGACAGTCGCTGCCGCAGGCTCGTATTTCGTAGCGACCCAGCGTGAGAACCTGCGCAATGAAGAGCGTCGAATTGCCGCTCTGAAAGCGTTGCTCCAAAGTCAGCAAGAAAAGCGAGCCCAAGAGCGACGAATAGCCAATCTGATTCAACAATACCAAGAAAAAATTGCATCAGAGCAACGAAACTTCGGTCTGCAAGAAGTCGCACTGTCGCAATGGCATGAGTGTGAGCAAGTACGAAAGTCGCTGCCATACACTTCGATGGGCTACAAGCCGGCGATTCTGAAATGCGATTTCCAAGCGAAGAAAGCAACCATTGAATGGTCCCCCGCAAATTCCCATACACGCATTGCGGACCGCACAAAGCTCCCAGGAATCCTTGATCCACTGAACACTGAAGGCCCTATCGTCTCGGACTTTCCGATTGGCAGAAGTGCAGTACACGGGAATCCGGCCCAGAAAGTAGATCCAAGAGTCGTGAAGATGGCGATTCTGGATTGGGCATCCCGTAATCTCAAAAATCTCAAATTCTCTCAAGAGGAAGAAGTCACCTTGCGCCCGCCTTCTGAAATCAAAGGCTTGGCCGGCGTTAGCGAATACAGGTTAGGAAGAAAAATCCAACTGCAGCTGAACACTGCCAGTAGCAGCGACCTCTTGAGCATGCATTGGGCCGTGGAAATCCTGAATAAATATCCCATTAATTTCGAACGAGTGATTTGGAGCAATCCCACAGCGGTGGGCGCGCAGGTTAACGCCTTCACAACGCTCTATATCCTGGAATAGGTCAAAAAATGGAACTCGGTATCACATTGAGAATGCCCGGGCGACGGGGCGAGAAACATCAAGATCAGCATGCAAAAGCCAAGGAAGTGCTCCAGCAAAAATTGAAGGACCACAACGAAAAGCGTGCTGTGCTTGAGAGATACGCTGTTTCTGACGTAGCGGCAGTTCCTGATGGTGAGTATGTCAATCTTCATAAGCTCACGCACCCCCTGGGTGAACAGCATCTGGAGCACTTCGCGGCCATACAGAGCGACATGCTTTTCGAGCAGAAGATTGTCGGCTTCGCCCTCAATCAGCCACTCGCAGATTCCAAGAGCTCTAAAAGCCATCGGACCTATTTGCTGATGACTCCTGACATGTATCTGCAAAGCAGGGGCATGTTGGACGTTGCCCAGCGTCTGAAGGCAGACAACTATCAAAATATCTATCCATTGATCTCCACTTGGGAAATCATACGGGCGGTACACCACAACAACGCACGCGAAATCAGTAGCTCGGATTCCGAACAAACATCAACACAGACGCGCGTGCGGCAATTGCTATTGGACGCTGCAAAATCAGGTGCATCAGATATCCATATCGAAGCACGCGAGAACAAGGCCGAAGTCTTGCTCCGTATTGATGGTCGTCGGTACAAGATGGGAGACATCTCTTTGGCCACTGCTGAAGACTATGGTTCGGTGCTCTTCAATTTTGAATCAACAGACATCGCCCGAAAAGGCTCTTGGACCAAGCGAGAAATCAAGGACACCAATTTTGACGTGTGGGATGACCCTACAAAGAAAAACAAACGCCTATTGACAGTGCGGTTCCACTCAACTGCCATACATCCAGATAAATTCCAGTTGGTTTTGCGTCTGCTCAGACCTGCCAACGTGGAAGGCGGCTTCAAGAGGCTCAGCGACGTCGGCTACTCCGACGCTCAACGTGAGCAGGTCGAAAGAATGCTGATCGGAGGCTCAGGCCTAGTCGTCTTTGTCGGGCCGACGAACTCTGGCAAATCTTCATCACTGCAGAGCTGCATTCAGCAACTCTACGAAAACCGGGGACCAAATATCAAGGTATGCACGATTGAGTCTCCGGTGGAGTACGAGATTCCTAACGCATGCCAGATGCCCGCAACGAAGGATACGTTCAACGAACTTTTGGAAGCCACATTACGGCAGGACCCCGACGTGGTCATGGTAGGAGAAATCCGCGAAAGCCAAGCAGCAAAGACCGTCAAGAATTTGGTGCTGGCAGGCCACAAGATTCTGTCTTCCATCCATGGTTACTCGGCGATGGCTGCATTCTCTCGGCTTGAGCAGCTGGGTGTGGATATTGACCTGATGACAATGCCCGGATTCGTTTCCGGCTTTGTCTATCAAAGGCTATTACCTATTGTTTGCCCCGAGTGTTCATTGCCCCTCGATCTTGCTCGTGCGGCCGGCATGATCAATGAGGGTCTTTTTAATCGATTGACCTCTGTAAGTGACGATAAACATAATATCCGCTTCATCAACGAAGGCAGATATTTTATCAACGCAGAGAACAAGTTAGATACAGGATGCAAATGTGAAACATGCAATGGTACAGGTATCCTCGGAAGAACACCCATTGCGGAAATAATCATTCCCGATGAGAAGCTCTTAGGCTTCATCAAGAAAAAAGATGAAGCAGGAGCGCGTGATTACTGGCTCACCACGCTGGGTGAAAAAGTGGAATATGGTCTCGGAGTTTCTGCACTTTCTCACGCGATTCAAAAAATGCGGCAGGGCCTCGTAGATCCGCGCGATGTTGAGCACAGTATTGGGATGCTCAGAAGGGACGGATTCTGATGAAGAACATCAAAAGAATTATTTTCCAGATCCGCCTCACCACGGATATCAGGGCCAAGCTATACGGCGCGCTCGCTTCCATGACAGGGCCCGCCGGCGGCATCCCTCTGGGCGCAGCTCTCACAGAGATGGAGGCCGAGTACAGAAAACAAAAGCATTTTCTCCATCCATTGCTCCAGGAGGTCATGCGGAGGATGAAGGGCGGAAGAAGTAAAAGAGTCTCTCTTGAAAGCAGCCAAGCCAAGACTCTCAAGCTCGGAGACGTGCTATTGGGACTGGTCCCCAATAATGAGGCCATGATTATTCGCAGTGGCGAAGAGCAAGGAAATATTTCCTTGGGCTTACTCCAGGCAGCTAAGTACGCGCGCAGCCAGTCAGAGATCATCAAAATCATACGTTCTGGAGTCTCGCGCGTGCTGTGGTATGCACTCATGATGTCCGTCATTTATTACTACTTCTCTCTTGAGATTATCCCGCAAATGGAGCAAGCGGCGCCAAGGCACCGCTGGACGGGCGCAGCTCAAAATTTTGGATTTGTGGCGGACCACATTATTGCTTTCATCATTGGCTTCTTTCTCACTATTGCTTTTATTTACTACGCATTTAATTATCTCAAGAAGAATTTGACAGGTCCGGTGCGAAACTTCTTGGATAGAAACGTCTGGCCGTTTACCACAGTTCGGCTACTGAATTCTTCTGCAACTTTGGGTAGCCTGAGCGGATTTCTCAGGACTGGTGTTCCATTTAGAACAGCCGTGAACTCTATTTCCGAGGGTGCTGACAGATACATGGTCAGCAAGCTTGACCACATCAAGCGACTCACCCAACAAGGAAAACCCCCTCATGTTTCACTAACGTCATGCAATTTATTTCCGGAGGAGAACGCATGGATTATTAGTCTTTATGGAAGAACTAGCGATTTCGGGCAATCCCTGGATCACATCGCCAACGAGTTCTCTGAACTCTCTATCGAAAAAGCGAAAACAACCGCCATGGTGGCGGACATATTGGGAACACTTGCTATTGCAGGATCAATCTTGTGGATCGCAGTGACCATGTACGGCATCGTTGGAACTCTTAAATAAATTTCACAGGCAACATATATGAACATTCACAAAACCGCTTTCAAGCCGCAGGCCTTTCAAGCAAAACTCCAGCGCGGCATGTCTATGATTGAAATGGCCGCATGGACACTTTTGGCGGGTATCGTGGCCGCCATCGTGCTGAGTTCCCTGGGTGTCCTCAAAGGAGGCATCAATGCAGGAAATCTCGGCGAGAAGGCCCTGTATCTGGCCATGGACATCCAGAAGCACTGGAATCGTGCGAACGACTACACGAGTGTCACGGCCGCAGAAGTGGACAAGATTGGCATCGTCAAAAATCCCATCAAGTTCGACGCTGGCCAGCTGTATGACGGCTATGGCAATCAGATGGCCCTCAACGGTTCGCGCATCACGTTCGCAATGACGCTGGGCGGTACCGCAGCCCCCATGGACAAGGACGACTGCGCCAACCTGGTGGCCCGGCTGGAGCCAGTGGCGATGGCCATCCGCGTGGGCGCTTCTGCAGCGGCCAACGCCGGCGTCATCTCGGGCGGCAACCTCTACAAGAACGGAGCCACCTTGGATCAAACGGGCCTGACCACGGGCTGCGCCGAGGCGGGAACCAAGATCGCCATCCAGGTCCGCTGACCACCAACGACAGAGAAGCACGATGCAAATGAGGAAGACACGACTCCCAGCCCTGCCCCACCTGGTCGCACAGGCCTGCGCCATCGCCGCCCTGGGCCTCAGTACCAGTTATGCCTTGGCCGATGCTGTTTTTGTCACACCGGGCTCTCTGTCGGGCTACACCTACTATCCACCGGTCAAAGCCGGTGGTGGCGGCGGCGCCGGCAATGCCAGCGGCCGCGTGGAGACACTGCAGAAGTGCTACGTGGCCATCAAATCCCCGGACGCGAGCTTCACGCTGCAGGCCGCGGAGTTCTACGGGCTGGAGAACATCCGGCTCTACTACAAAGCGGCTGGCGGCAATGGCGGCACAGGGACGAACGGAGGCGGTGGCGGTTCCACCGCCATCATTCTGAATGGCAGCACGGCGGTCATCGCCCCAGGAGGTAACGGTGGCCAGGAAGCTCCGGTGACGAAGGGAGACTTCCAGGTGGCGCCCGGTGACAGCGTGCGCATCGTCACTGGGGGCGGTGGCGGCTCGGGCTGGCCGGGAGTTTCAGGTGGCGGTGGTGGTGCTGGCTGGCGCGGCGGCGGAGCTGGCTCCAGCTATGCCCCTGGCCAAGGCGGCAGCGCGACACCAGGAGCTGGTGGCGGTGGAGCAAATCCAGGCACCTCCGGCAGCGGCCACAACGGGGGCGTGAGTACCTATCCAGATGGCAACAGCGCACCCATTGGGAATACCACGCGCAGCCCGGCATTTTGGCAGCGACCAGTACACCAATGGGCTGAAAGCATGCCGGAATCGTCCCGACCCGCAAAATGGTGGATGTTTTTGGATGCGCGTATTCCAGCCACGCCCACACGTTCCGGGTCCAATGGGTTGTCCTTTCCTTTGGACATGAATGCAGAGTCCAATGACAGCATGGTTCCTGGCTTTGGAGGAGCTTGGGGCCGTGCCGGCTCCCCTGCTCCTCGGACAACCTGGGGAGGTAGTTGGGGCTATGAAGAAAGGCTAAATGGCATAGCCGTACAAGCATCAAACGAGCAGCTGACTGTGCCGAAATGCGGTGGATACAATTGTTCGTTTGTGACCAATTACTATCAACTCTCACATGTAGGCAACTATTCTGACCCAACAGAATTTCAACTGACTCGAAAGCCGACTCTCAGATCGTATGAGTACGGGAGCGACTACGAAGAAAAATCCAATTTGCCGGGACAAGTCGTTTTTATGTATAGCGCCGTAGAGTGCAGCCTCCTGAAATAAAAATGAATATTGAAGCCATTACCACTACAGACCTGAGTAGCCTAATCGAAGGTATATCAGACCTGGGTGTCTGTCTCACTTCGCCAGAGAAAAGCATTCAGTTTCCCGGCCCTCTACAACTAGACCCATTGCTTCGAGACTATGCCATCAGCCTTGCCAAAAGCTTTACAGAACTGAAGCTCGAAGACGGAACCGTTTCATTTCAAGGCAATAACTGGCGTGGACACCTGGACTCAAGCGTTGTTGACGGAACATGGATTCGATTCCGAAAAATGCGTTCGAGCGCGCCCACATTGGAGAGCTTGCCCACCAAGCTCTCTGAAGCGTCGCAGCGCTTCCTTCTTGACCAGCGACATTCAACAGGGGGCCTCATACTGATCAGTGGGCCCACAGGCAGCGGAAAAAGCACCACGGCTGCAGCCACTGTCGTTTCTCGCTTAATCGAATTCAGTGGATATGCCCACACGGTTGAAGAGCCAGTAGAACACCCCCTGAATGGCTGGCATGGTCAAGGATACTGCACGCAAACTCAAGTACGGGAGAACGGGATAGGCAGCTGGGAAAAAGCACTCCAGGGCGTCTTGCGATCCCAAGCCGTAGGCACTCCTTCCATGCTATTTATAGGGGAGATTCGAGAAGACGGAGCGGCAAGAGAGGCACTGCGCGCAGCAGGAAATGGGTTCCTCGTCATTACAACCAGCTTTGCCTCGGATGTCGCTACAGCCGTCCAGAGCTTCAGCGACAGAATTGAGAAGGGACAGATAGAGATGTTTTCTCAACTGCTACGCGGCCTGTTGTTTCAGCGGCTTGAAAACAAACTACTGCAAGTCCAGCTCTTAGAGAAAACATTGGTCGTGCAGCAGCGTATTTCTCAGGGGAACTACTCAGGCATTAATGAAGAGGCGCAACGACAGGCCAATGCGCGACTTTATGCGTCTACACCACCAACCATTGCAGCAGCTTCAGGCGGTAGACCCATCACAAGTTCCATCGGCGGCTTTCGCTTACCTTGACTGTGAGTGATGAATGTGGATCTTCGTATACATTGCGTTCTTTTTGGCTGCAATACTCAGCTATGCGTCCTCTCAGGGTGATTCAGGTGCATCAGAAATAAAGATAAGCGCGAGTGAAGAAATAAAGCAATACAAAGCATTCATGACCGCTGCGGATCATTATTTTTCCAATAGTGACAGAATCGCTCTGAAGAAACTGTATTGGCGAGACATCAACGTGAGTGCCCCTTCTGGAATGAACATGGCTGATATGCGCTCGTCTTGGTATGTGATCAAAGGCGAAGACGGTACATGGTCCGCTTGTACTGACATCAGCGAGGAAGCCATGGCAAACATTGCACAGCTGTTTCCCGATGGCGGATCGGGAACGAAGATCCAAAAAAAGGAAAATTTCTATGCCGTCGGAGAACCTGAAGTTGCGGAGTCTGCCACCTTGTTATGTCGGATGTAAGAAAATTAATATGAAAAACCAAAATAGAGGTGTCGCGCTCATCGAAATTGCTGTGGGACTGACGCTGCTTTCTGTCATTCTTCTAGCGAGCTTTAGCCTCTTGTCAAAGGGGAATGAAGTAACAAAGGCCAAGTCCATATCCAGCGACTGGACGCAATTCGCAATTGCTGTTGATGCGCATTTCAACTCCAACAGATCGGCTTACATAGCAGCGATGACAGATGGAACAGATGCTGACAAGCTTTGCAAGGTCAATGTTAACAGTGTAAACGGAGAAGGTGGAACCATCACATATGACCCGACTTTACATAGGTGCGCTGTAGATAGCAGCATGCTGAAATTCCATGCTGCTTTGCCAGCGACCACTAGTGACCTGAATCCATACGGGGAGCGTTGGGTTGCGATCTTCAAACTCGTATACGACCGCGAAGATCCACCAAGGCCCACAGGAGGTGTTGAAAGCTTCATCGTCTCGGCAACAGTTGATGGATCGGCTCCTACCGTTCTGGCTGATCCCAAGCTGTATGACAGCGCCTTAACAGCATCAGGATACACGCAAGGAAATGGTGGAGTCGTCCCAGATGC
>NZ_JBICLB010000029.1:0-1406 GCF_043104845.1 Delftia sp. WSY_7
GACACCAGTCCAACCTATGGGGTGTTTTTCATGGCGAAGCACGATGAGCGCTTGAAGCTCGAAGTTGTTCAGAAATATTTATCGGGGTCGGCCGGTCACAGGACGCTGGCGCAGCAGTACGGTGTGAGCCGCTCCTGCCTGCGCGGATGGGTCAACGCCTACCGGGAGCACGGCGAGAGCGCGTTGCGCAAGAAGCGCAGCGAGTACAGCGCGCAGTTCAAGATCTCGGTGCTGCAACGCATGAAGCAGCAGGGGTTATCGCAAACGCAAGTGGCCGCGTTGTTCGATTTGCGTGGCGGATCAGGTGTCGTATCGAAGTGGCTGAGCCAGTATCATGAAGGTGGTCCCGAGGCACTCAAACCCAAGCCTCGGGGCCGTCCGAAGAAGATGCCGACTCCCACCCCCCCCAAGAACCTGCCGCCGCAGGCTGACGATGCCAGCGCACTGGAGACGCTGCGCAAAGAAAACGAGTATCTGCGTGCGGAGGTGGCCTACCTAAAAAAAGTGCAGGCCTTGGTTCGGGAAGGCCGGCAGGCTGCGCCCAAAAAGCGCAAGCCGTCCTCGAGCTGAGGCCAGAGCATTCGTTACGCGCACTGCTGAGTGCGGCAAGCCTGTCGCGCAGCACGTTCTACTACCAGGCCAAGGTGCTGCGGTCTGGCGACAGATACGCCAGCTTGAAGACAAGCATCAGGGCAATCTATGAGAGCCACAAAGGCCGCTACGGCTATCGGCGCATCACTGCCCAGCTTCGTCAAGCAGGCCAGGCTGTGAACCACAAGACCGTGCAGCGGCTGATGAACAGCCTTGCCCTGAAGTCACTGGTTCGGCCAAAGAAGTACCGTTCCCACCGAGGCGAGTGCGCCTCATCGCCCAACTTGCTCGATCGCCAGTTCGGTGCAGAGCGACCGAACGAGAAGTGGGTGACCGATGTGACCGAATTCAATGTCCGAGGCAACAAGCTGTACCTGTCGCCGATCATGGACCTCTACAACGGGGAGATCGTGGCCTACGAGATGCAGGAGCGCCCTGTGTACTCGCTCGTAGGGAACATGCTCAGGAAGGCGTTGCGCAAGCTGAAGACCCGCGGCGATGCGCCACTCTTGCACTCCGACCAGGGGTGGCAGTACCAAATGTCCCACTATCGAGAGCAGCTCCACGAGCACGGCTTGACGCAAAGCATGTCCCGCAAAGGCAACTGCCTGGACAACGCGGCCATGGAAAGCTTCTTCGGTACGCTGAAATCGGAATTCTTCTACCTGAACAAGTTCGCAAGCGTTCAGGAGTTGCAGCGCGGCCTGCGCCGCTACATTCATTACTACAACCACCAACGCATCAAGCTCAAACTAAAAGGCCTGAGCCCGGTGCAGTACCGAACTCAGGCCTTGAGCCGCTAGCTTCCAACCGTC
>NZ_JBICLB010000002.1:0-337 GCF_043104845.1 Delftia sp. WSY_7
AGAAGATCAGCATCGGCGACAACCGCAACGAGGATGTCGGCATCGACGAGAACATCTCCATCGGCAAGAACCGCAGCAAGACCATCGGCAAGACCGAGACCGACAAGATAGGCCAGAACTGGCACGTCACGGTCGGCCTGCTCAAGACCCAGACCATAGGCATGGCCTACATGCAGAACGTGGGTGGGATGAAGATGATGAACATCGGCGTCAACTACATGGAAAACATCGGCGTGGCCATGCAGACCCATGTGGGCATGAACCAGAGCCTCACCGTGGGGCAGGAGCGCCAGGTCAAGGTCGGCAGCAAGCAAAGCACCGAAGTGGGCTCGCAGTA
>NZ_JBICLB010000030.1:2500-4927 GCF_043104845.1 Delftia sp. WSY_7
AGTAGGAGCCCGCAAGGGTGACTGCGTACCTTTTGTATAATGGGTCAGCGACTTACATTCAGTGGCAAGGTTAACCGAATAGGGGAGCCGTAGAGAAATCGAGTCCGAATAGGGCGTCCAGTCGCTGGGTGTAGACCCGAAACCAAGTGATCTATCCATGGCCAGGATGAAGGTGCCGTAACAGGTACTGGAGGTCCGAACCGACTAGTGTTGCAAAACTAGCGGATGAGCTGTGGATAGGGGTGAAAGGCTAAACAAACTTGGAAATAGCTGGTTCTCTCCGAAAACTATTTAGGTAGTGCCTCAAGTATTACCTGCGGGGGTAGAGCACTGTTTAGGCTAGGGGGTCATGGCGACTTACCAAACCTATGCAAACTCCGAATACCGCAGAGTACAGCTTGGGAGACAGAGCACCGGGTGCTAACGTCCGGACTCAAGAGGGAAACAACCCAGACCGCCAGCTAAGGTCCCTAAAATTGGCTAAGTGGGAAACGAAGTGGGAAGGCTAAAACAGTCAGGATGTTGGCTTAGAAGCAGCCATCATTTAAAGAAAGCGTAATAGCTCACTGATCGAGTCGTCCTGCGCGGAAGATGTAACGGGGCTAAGCCAGTTACCGAAGCTGCGGATTTGCAATTTATTGCAAGTGGTAGGAGAGCGTTCTGTAAGCCTGTGAAGGTGCCTGGTAACGGGTGCTGGAGGTATCAGAAGTGCGAATGCTGACATGAGTAGCGTTAAAGGGGGTGAAAAGCCCCCTCGCCGTAAGCGCAAGGTTTCCTACGCAACGTTCATCGGCGTAGGGTGAGTCGGCCCCTAAGGCGAGGCAGAGATGCGTAGCTGATGGGAAACAGGTCAATATTCCTGTACCGATGTGTAGTGCGATGTGGGGACGGAGAAGGTTAGCTCAGCCAACTGTTGGATATGTTGGTTCAAGCCTGTAGTCGTGCCTGGTAGGCAAATCCGCCGGGCTTAGATGAGGGGTGATAACGAGTCTGCTTGCAGACGAAGTGAGTGATACCCTGCTTCCAGGAAAAGCCACTAAGCTTCAGCTACACACGACCGTACCGCAAACCGACACTGGTGCGCGAGATGAGTATTCTAAGGCGCTTGAGAGAACTCTGGAGAAGGAACTCGGCAAATTGATACCGTAACTTCGGGAGAAGGTATGCCGCAAGTAGGTGAACTTGAACAAAGGGAGCCCAAAGCGGTTGCAAAAAATCGGTGGCTGCGACTGTTTAATAAAAACACAGCACTCTGCAAACACGAAAGTGGACGTATAGGGTGTGACGCCTGCCCGGTGCTGGAAGATTAAATGATGGGGTGCAAGCTCTTGATTGAAGTCCCAGTAAACGGCGGCCGTAACTATAACGGTCCTAAGGTAGCGAAATTCCTTGTCGGGTAAGTTCCGACCTGCACGAATGGCGTAACGATGGCCACACTGTCTCCTCCAGAGACTCAGCGAAGTTGAAATGTTTGTGATGATGCAATCTCCCCGCGGAAAGACGGAAAGACCCCATGAACCTTTACTGTAGCTTTGTATTGGATTTTGAACGGATCTGTGTAGGATAGGTGGGAGGCTTTGAAGTGAGGACGCTAGTTCTCATGGAGCCGACGTTGAAATACCACCCTGGTGCGTTTGAGGTTCTAACCCAGGTCCCTTATCGGGATCGGGGACAGTGCATGGTAGGCAGTTTGACTGGGGCGGTCTCCTCCCAAAGCGTAACGGAGGAGTTCGAAGGTACGCTAGTTACGGTCGGACATCGTGACGATAGTGCAATGGCATAAGCGTGCTTAACTGCGAGACTGACAAGTCGAGCAGATGCGAAAGCAGGACATAGTGATCCGGTGGTTCTGTATGGAAGGGCCATCGCTCAACGGATAAAAGGTACTCTGGGGATAACAGGCTGATACCGCCCAAGAGTTCATATCGACGGCGGTGTTTGGCACCTCGATGTCGGCTCATCTCATCCTGGGGCTGTAGTCGGTCCCAAGGGTATGGCTGTTCGCCATTTAAAGAGGTACGTGAGCTGGGTTTAAAACGTCGTGAGACAGTTTGGTCCCTATCTTCCGTGGGCGCTGCAGATTTGAGGAAGCCTGCTCCTAGTACGAGAGGACCGGAGTGGACACACCTCTGGTGTATCGGTTGTCACGCCAGTGGCATTGCCGAGTAGCTAAGTGTGGAAGAGATAACCGCTGAAAGCATCTAAGCGGGAAACTCGTTTCAAGATGAGATCTGCCGGGGCCTTGAGCCCCCTGAAGAGTCGTTCAAGACCAGGACGTTGATAGGCTGGGTGTGGAAGCGCAGTAATGCGTTAAGCTAACCAGTACTAATTGCTCGTGAGGCTTGACCCTATAACTTTGATGACGTGATCATCAAGGTGGTTATGCCAAGTAAGGCGCAGTCAAAATACAAAGCTGATTACAGACTC
>NZ_JBICLB010000031.1:0-317 GCF_043104845.1 Delftia sp. WSY_7
GATAAGCGTGGGCGTTTGAGGCGAACAGCCAAGTTCTTTGGAACTCGGCTCTTTGAAGCCAAAAAACGCTCATGAGAATAGAAGTGAAGTTCACTTCAATTCCGTTTTTATGAGTTAGTCGAAAGACTTTAAATTCAAGATCGAACTGTAGAGTTTGATCCTGGCTCAGATTGAACGCTGGCGGCATGCCTTACACATGCAAGTCGAACGGTAACAGGTCTTCGGACGCTGACGAGTGGCGAACGGGTGAGTAATACATCGGAACGTGCCCAGTCGTGGGGGATAACTACTCGAAAGAGTAGCTAATACCGCATACG
>NZ_JBICLB010000032.1:0-41878 GCF_043104845.1 Delftia sp. WSY_7
GATGCCAGCTTCACTTTCCAGGTGGGTGCCAATACTGCAGCCGACAACCAGATCAATGTGGTGGTGTCCTCGGCAACGAGCCTTGGCAGCCTGAGCGACTCCACAGCAAGCCTGGGATCAGTCGAGTCTGCAGCGCTGGCCCAGGTTGATGCCATCGACTCGGCGCTGGACAACATCAACGGTATGCGTGCCGACTACGGCGCGGCCCAGAACCGTTTCGAAGCAACGATTGCCAACCTGCAAGTGGCCTCGGAAAACACTGCGGCAGCCCGTGGTCGCATCATGGATGCCGACTTCGCTGGTGAAACCTCGAACCTGAGCCGCGCCCAGATCCTGCAACAGGCTGGCACGGCCATGGTGGCCCAGGCCAACCAGCTGCCCCAGGGCGTTCTTGCCCTGCTGCGCTGAGAATGGCAGGCCGTATCACGGCGGCATGCTGAAAAGTAAAAACCCGGCCTAGCCGGGTTTTTTACGTTTGCGCGTGTTTTATAGCCGGAAATACTGCCTGGCGAGGTCGCGGATCTCTTCCTCCTCGCGTGTACTGTTGCTGGCGATCGCCCAGATGTCATAGGACTCGGGACGTGCCACGGACGCCACGATCGGAAAGCCTGCGGCACGCAGGGCATCGTTCATGGTCTTGTCCGTGAAGCCGCAGCGATGCGACATGTAGAGGTTGCCCTGGGCCATGGAGCTGCGCAGGCCATATAGGATGTCCAGCGGGCTGATGGGGCCGGCCGGCGAAATATAGGCGGGGTCGGTCAGTTGGCCATTGGCCACCAGAGCGCAGACGGACTGCAGATCGGGACAGGTGATGATGGCGAAACCATCGGGTTTGAGCACGCGTCGGAACTCGGCAAGGGCAAGCGGAACTTCGTGCGGATACAAGTGCTCGATGTTGTGGCTGGAATAGATTGCATCAATGGAAGCATCCGCCACGGCGGACATGTTCGTCATCGTGCCGATGAGGTCCGGCTCTACGCGTGCATCGATGTCCAGGCGCAGTTCCTGCCAGTCATCGCTCTGAAAGCCGGGAGAGGTGGAGGACTTGCGTTGCGGGCCGCATCCAACGTGCAAAAGGGTTCGGGTCATAGGGTGAGCGCGCCTGGGCGCAGGAGGTGAAAGTGCGCACTTAGAGTAACCAGGCGGGAGCGGCGGAATGACGCGAATTGGGGGGGGATGCCCGTTTTTATCGCTGCTTTGGGCTCATGCCTCGTCGGGACAATGCATGGCATCAGATTGGCGGAGCTAGGCGGTGTCTGGCGTGCTGTCTGACGTTCGGTGGCCTGTGGTCACGGAGCGGCTAGCCATTGTCCATGCCTAACGAGGAGTTGCCACATGGCATCCACCATCAATACCAATCTCATTTCGCTGAACGCGCAACGCAACCTCAACACGTCGCAGTCCTCACTGTCCACCACCATGCAGCGCCTGTCTTCGGGTCTGCGAGTGAACAGTGCCAAGGACGATGCAGCGGGTCTGGCGATCGCCGAGCGCATGAATGCCCAGGTGCGCGGCATGAATGTGGCCATGCGCAATGCCAACGATGGCATTTCCATGGCGCAGACGGCTGAAGGCGCATTGAGCAAGATCGGCGAAAATCTCCAGCGCATGCGTGAGTTGGCCGTGCAGGCGGCCAACGACACGAATGGCAGCAATGACCGCTCGTCGCTGGATAAGGAGTATCAACAGCTGGCCCAGGAAATTGCCCGTGTGGTCTCGAGCACTCAGTTCAATGGCCGCCAACTGCTGAATACCAGTGCTGTTGCCGTATTCCAGGTCGGTGCGAATGTTGGCACGGACAACCAGATTCAACTGGATGCCGTGAATCTCGCGACCGCGACAGCCAATGGCGGTCTGGGCGTGACCCAGGCTACCGTCGGGGCTGGAGCCAACACGCGTGTGGTCGATACCCTGGACGGCGCTCTTGGCTCGTTGCAGGGCACCGCTACCGATGCCGCTGCGGCCAGGAGCTCCATGGATGCAATCGACAAGGCTCTGGATGAGGTCAACAACACCCGCGCCACCTTCGGCGCAGCCCAGAACCGCTTCGAAGCCGTGATTGCCAACCTGCAGGTCGCATCGGAAAATACGGCTGCCTCGCGCTCGCGCATCATGGATGCGGACTTCGCCGCCGAAACCGCCAACCTGAGTCGCACGCAGATCCTGCAGCAGGCCGGCACGGCGATGGTGGCCCAGGCCAATCAGCTGCCCCAGTCGGTACTCAAGTTGATCCAGTAAAGAAACGCGAAAAAAAAGCGGCGGCATGGCCTCAAGTCTGGGGTCGGCATGCCGAAGCATTGGTGGTGGGGCTCCTTGCATGCCGTGCGGCTTGCGCGTGCCCTGGGAGCCTTGTGCGCTGGCGCAGCACAGGCTCTAGGCCCGTAGCACTAAAAAGGAGTACGTTATGGCATTGACAGCAGCGGGGATTGGCAGCGGCCTGAATGTGGAATCGATGATTTCGCAGTTGGTGACGCTGCAAAAGCAGCCTCTGGTGCAGTTGCAGACGGCTGCATCTTCCCTTGACACCAAGATCTCGACGGTCGGCAGCATCAAGTCGCTCATGTCGACCTTGTCTGACTCGGCCCGAAAACTAGCCGACAAGGATGCCTGGGCGCTGACGACGGCGACGGCGTCGAACACGGCGGTTTCCGTGAGCGTGACCGGCAGCGCGATGCCCGGCAGCACACAGATCGATGTGGACCAGGTGGCTCGCAACCAGTCGCTGGCATCGAAGAGCTTTGCCGCTGCCTCGAACTTCGGGCCCGGGACGCTGAAGTTCACCATGGGAGGAAAGACCACCGAGGTCCAGATCAGCGAATCGATGACCATGGACAAGGTTGTCGCGGCCATCAATGCCAAGCAGGGTGAAAGTGGCGTGGTCGCCTCCGTGATCAAGGATGCGAACGGCGAACGGCTGCTCATGCGTTCGAAGAATTCCGGCGCTGATGCCCAGTTCACCGTCGAGGCGACGGGCGCGGATGCCAATCTGTCTTCCCTGGCCTATGCGGGACAGGCGACCAACGGTGATACGAGCAATGGTGGCGTGGTTCAACTGGCACAGAATGCCAAGGCCACGGTCAACGGCATCAAGGTGGAATCGGCGACAAACGAGTTCAAGGACACCATCCCCGGTTTGAGCTTCACGGTCAATCAAGCCACCAAGACCGGAGAACCCACACTGCTGACTGTCGTCTCTGACACCGAAGGTATGAAGAAGAACATCCAGGCCTTCATGGATGCCTACAACGCCATCAGCGACAAGCTTGTGGCGTCCACCAAGTACGATGCCGAGAGCAAGACTGCCGGCGTCATGCAAGGTGACTCCACTATGGTTGGTCTGACCAATGGTCTGCGCGAGGTGCTTGCTTCCCAGATCGGTGGCATCAACCTGTCGGACCTGGGCATACAGTTGGGCAAGGGCGGCAAGCTGGCCTTCGGCACGCTTGCCAAGGACAAGTCCAATCTGGAAGCGGTTCTGAAGGATCCCAGCAAGCTGGCGCAGGTCTTTGCTGCGGAAGGCGAGTCCGACAAGCCAGAGACAAAGGGCCTGGCCCTGCGGATGAAGGAGTACGCCGACAAGGTCCTCGAATTCGACACAGGGGTGTTTGATGCCAAGACCAAGGGCTTACAGCAGCTCAAGAAGGACAACACCAAGGCCCAGGACCGCGTCAACGAGCGCGCCGAAGCCTTTGAACAGCGCATGCGTACACAGTACGCAGCGTTGGACAAGAAGATGGGATCGAGCTCGGTGCTTAGCTCTTACCTGTCACAGCAAGTAAGCCAGTGGAACAGATAGGCCTCAGGTCTAATGATTGAGACGAGCCTGCGTATCAGGCTTGTCCAGCATGCAAGGCGAGGCTTCAGTTTCTCGCCTGGATGCCGAAAATCATGGTAACAAGACACCAAGGAACGCTGGAATGAATTCGATGTTCAACCGCCGTGGGGCTAGCGCTTACAACCAGGTAGGTGTTCAGTCGGTTGTGAATGGAGCATCCCCTCATATGCTGATTCAGCTATTGTTCAATGCCCTGGATGCATCTCTGAATGCGGCCAAGGGCGCCATGCAGCGCGGCAGCATTGAAGAAAAGGGCATCCAGATCGGCAAGGCGGTACGCATTCTCGAGGAGGGCCTCAAGGCAGCCGTAGATGTTGACCAGGGCGGGGAATTGGCCCAGAACCTGATCACGGTTTATGACTACAGCATCACCCAACTGACATTCGCCAATCTGCGCAACGATGTGCAATTGCTGCAATCGGTCCAAGACGTTCTGGCGCCGATCGCGCAAGGCTGGAGCGATATCTCCGATACGCCAGCCGTTGCCGGGACCTAGAAATGGAGTTGACATTGATTGACTTTTACCGGGCCATAGAAGACAGCAGCGCCAAGATGCTGCAGGCCGCACAGAACAAGGATTGGGAGGGAGTGACGCGCTACGAAGGCACCTGTGCCGTGCTGATCGAGCAGCTGCGGCTCAAGTCCCATGACGAGCCGCTGGCGCCTGAGCAACGCAAGGAGAAGGCCCGCATCATGCAGCGCATCCTGCGCAACGATGCCCAGATCCGCACGCTGGCCGAGCCCTGGCTGGCACAGTTCGAGCACATGTTCGACGGTCAGCCCCACGCCATGCATTGAGCCATGGCCTGACGGCGGCAGCTGCATCTGCAGCTTCCTGCCGGACATGAAAAAACCGCCTGAGATCCAGGCGGTTTTTTCATGGGCGGAATCTGCGGATGGCAGCGGCTGCAGATCAGGCCGCAGGTTCGGCCGCTGTGGGTCGCCGTATATCGATCAGGCCGCCGGCGCGGGCTGCACCTGCAGTTCGCTGAGCATGCGCAGCAGGTTGCGGTTGACGTCCTCGATCTCGAAGTCGTTGTCTTCGCGCAGCTGGCGAATCGGTGCGGGATCGTCGGATTCCAGCGCAATGGCCATCATCAGGGCCGGCGCGTAGGGGCCGGTGCGCGTCACGGCCGCGTCGAAGACGCGTTCGGACAGTGGTACGCGGCGCAGCACGGTGGGCAGGGGCTCGCCCAGCAATTGGTCCAGCTGCGAGAACAGGCCCAGCAGATAGACCTCGCGCTGCAGGTCGTGGCTGATGCCGGCTTCGATCAGGCGTTCGGTCAGGCTGGCGCGCAGCCGGATGGCGGTGCGCACGGGTATCAGGCTGGGCTCGGTGCAGGCGTGGGGCAGCTGGTCCGACAGCCAGCGCTGCAGCGTGCCGTAGCCCAGCATCACCAGGCCGCGGCGCAGCGAGTCCACATTGCCCCGCAGGCCCAGGGCCGCGGAGTTGGTGTAGAGCATGAAGCGATAGGCCAGGATGGGGTCCTCGCCCAGGATCTGCTCGAAGGCTTCCAGCGATTGCTCGGCATCGACGGCGCGCATCAGCGCAAGCACGGTGTCGCGGCTGGGCAGGGCGGGGTGATGGCGCTGGGCATGCAATGCATCGGCCACGGGCCAGCCGGCGATGGCGCCCGCATGGAAGCTGTCCAGGCACAGATCGGCCAGAGCCAGGCTTTCCAGCCCTTCATACATCTGGCCGCCCAGCAGCTGCAGGGGGGGCAGGGTGGGGGCGGGCCTGGCGGCCTGCTTGAGGGCCTGGAGCTTGGTCGGCGCTTCGGCGGCCTGCGCGGCCTGCTGCAGCGCCAGCACGGTCTGATTGGGCATGCCCGAGGCGCCTTCGGGCGGCAGGTGCAGCAGGCTGCTGGCAAACCAGTGGGCGGCCTGGGCGTCGGGCACGTCGGACAGCGGGCCGCGCCAGACCAGCATCAGGCCGCGCGCATGGGCCTGGCGCACCAGGTCATAGATGGCGGAGTCCTGCAGCCAGTCGCCGCGTACCTCGATCCAGGGGCTTCCCTTGGAGGCGTTCTCCAGCAGGTCGCACAGCACCTGGCGGGATTGGGGCGACAGCAGCACCGGCGGCGACTGCGTGCCCCAGGTCTCGCGCAGTATGCGCAGCAGGTGGGCCACGTCGGCCTGGACGCCGGGCTCCTCGTGAAGATAAAGCTGCACGCCCGCCAGACGGCGGGCCTGGTTCCAGAGCGGCCTATAGCCGAGGGTCAGAGAGCTCAGGACGGACTGGACCATGGATGCATGCGCGGGCGGTTATCAGTTGATGAAGTTGAACAGTGACAGTTTCTGGATCGAGGCGTAGGACTGCAAGGCCGCCTGCATGCCCACCTTCTGCATGTCCACATCGGAGAGGGCCTTGATCATATCGATGTCTTCGGCCCGCGAGCGCGCTGCTTCCTGCTGGTCCGCCTGGTTCTTCATGTCGTCTTCGAGGCGGTCGGCGCGGTTGAGCTGGTCGCCGGCGAAGCTGCGCATGGCCTGGACGCGGCTCATGCCGGCGTCGAGTTCGTTGAGGCCGCGGCCCAGCGCCTGCTGCATGGCGCCGGCATCGGTGGCGCCGTTCTTCACGCCCGCGATCACGTTGTCCAGCACGCTGAACAGGTCGGTGCGCTGGCTGGGGCCCAGCGTGAAGCTGTCGCCCGTGGCCAGGTTGCCCGAGATCTTCATCGACATGCCGCCCACGGTGATGGTGTCTCCGGCCGTGTAGGGAACGGCCGGGCCGGTCGTGCCACCGGAGGTGACGGTGTAGCTCAGGGCGCCCGTCGTGGCGTCCTTGGTGAAATTCAGGGTGTAGCTGGCGCCCGTGATGGCGCTGGGGTCCGACACCGTGCCCAGGTCGGCATAGGCCGAGCTGCCCGTGGGCGACTGGCGCGTCACGGCGAACACGCCGTTGCCCGTGGGCACGTTCATCCAGGTCGCAAAGCCGTCCAGCGCCAGCGGCAGGCCGTTTTCGCTGCCCGTGGCCTGGCCCGGTTGCAGCTGGGAATTGGTGCCGGGGTTGCCGTTGGTGAGAGGGTCTTCCTTGCTGCCCAGTCCGCGGAAGATGGGCAGGCCGTTGGAGTCCTTGGCATTGGCGTAGCTCAGCACCTGGTTGCGTATGCTTTCGAGCTGCTGCACCAGCGCATCGCGCGCCTTCTGGTCATAGGAGCCGTTGCCGGACTGCAGGATCAGGTCGCGGAAGTCCTTGAGCGCGTCGTGGGCGGTGCCCAGCTTGGATTCGCCCTGGGCCATCACATCGCGCTGCAGGCCCAGCACACGCTGGTCGTTTTCCGAGCGGGAGATGCGCGTGAGCGCGCGCTCGGCCTGGGCGGCGGCCACGGGGTCGTCGCTGGCGCGCACCACGCGCTTGCCGGAAGTGGTCTTTTCCATCAGGTCCACCAGACTCGTGTTGCGCGAGTTCAGGTTGTTGATGGTGCTTTCGTACATGTTGGCCGTGCCAATGCGGGAGATGCTCATGGTGGAATGCTCCTGTCCTGTGATCAGCGGCCCACGGTCTGCAGAACGCTGTCGAAAATGCTTTGCGCGACCTGCAGCATCTTGGCCGATGCCTGGTAGGACTGCTGGTACTGCAGCAGCTTGGCGGCCTCTTCGTCGAGGTTCACGCCCGAGACGGCCGTGCGGTCCGCCTCCAGGTTCTTGGCGATGGTCTCGGACAGCTTGGCCGCGTACTGCGCGCTCTGTGTGCGGGTGCCCACCTGGGCCATGGCGGTGGAAAAGCCGTCGCTCAGCGTGGTCGAGCCATCGAAGAGCTTGCTGTCGCGCAGCGCCAGGAAGGAGCTGGCATTGCCGGCATCGCGCTGGTAGGCCGTGCCGTATTGCGGATCGGTGGCCTTGCCCAGCGTGACCTTGTCGCTGTTGGTTCCGTTGATGGCGGGCGTGCCGGTGATCTTGACCTGCAGGCCCGGCGCCAGCTGGATGGCCTGGCCGGAGGTGTACAGGCCCGTGGCCGGGATGCCGCCTGCCGGTGCCGGGGTGATGGTGTACTCCAGCTGTCCGGCAGCGTTCTTGCTGAACGACACCTCGGCGCCGGCAAAGGTCGACAGGTCGAAGCCCGCGCTGACCTGGATGCCGCCCATCTGCAGCGTGGCGTCGCCCAGGGACTTGATGCTGGCGGCCACGGGGTTGGCCACGGCCAGGTCGTTGGGCGAGTGCACGGCGGCCTGGATGTCGTGGGCGCCTGCCGCCATGGGGCGGAACAGGATGGAGTTGCCCTGCACGCCTTCGGCCTTGAGGTCGAAGCGCAGGCCGTCGATCTCCTTGGAGCTCAGGTCGGCCATGTCGGTGAAGTCCGTGACCTTGCCGTCCGACAGGCGGATGACCTTGCCCGCTGGGGCCGTGCTGCCGAAGACGACCTGGTAGTCGGAGGCCTTGAGCTGGCTGGCATCGACCACCGTGGTTGTCGGCGTGGTGGCACCTGTCCACTGGGCGCCCGTGGTCGAGCCGTTGCTGACCATGGACAGCTTGAACAGATTGCTGCCGCTTTGTCCCGACAGCGTCAGGCCGAGGTTGTTTTGCTGGTTCAGCGTGTCGCCGATGGCCAGTGCCATGCGGCCCAGCAGGTTGCGGCCCTCGGTCAGGTCGCTGCCCTGGAACTGCAGCAGGCCGGCGATCTCGCCGCCACCCAGCATGGAGGGCGTCAGCTCCACGCTCTGGCCGCCGGGCTGCTGGAAGTACAGGGCCATCTTGCCGCTGCCCGGAAACTCCGTGGCCTCCTTGAGCGTGAGCTGGGCCGAACTGGAGCCCAGCACCAGCGGCTGGCTGCCGCCCACGAACAGGCTGATGGTGCCGTCGTCCGCGGGGATCTGGCTGGTCTGCACATACTTGTTGATATTGCGCACCAGCTGGTCGCGCTGGTCCAGCAGGTCGTTGGGCGTCTGGCCCGAGGCGATGGAGCGGCTGATCTGCGCATTGAGCGTGGCCACCTGGCCAGCCAGGCTGTTGACCACGGTCACATCGTTGCCCATCTGCTGCTTGGCGCTGTAGTCCAGCTCGTCGAGCTGGGCCGATGCCGAGCGAAAGCGCGCCGCCAGCTCGTTCATGCGCGTGAGCGCCACCTGGCGTGCCGACGGGTCGGTGGGCGCGCCGGCCACATCGCCGAACGAATTCATCATGTCCGTGATGGCCGCGCCCAGGCCGGTCTTGCCGCCGCTGAACACTTCCTGCATCTGCGCCAGCGAGGTGGCGCGCGCCGAATCGGCCGCCGACACGGCGCTGGCCGTGGCCGCCTGGCGGTTCAGCAACTCGTTGAAGTTGCGCAGGATGGTGTTCACATCCACGCCATTGCCGATGTAGCCGCTGCCCATGTTCTGGCCCGGCGAGGTCTGGAAGGCCACGCTCTGGCGCGAGTAGCCGGCCGTGTTGACGTTGGCGATGTTGTGGCCGGTGGTCTGCAGGGCGATCTGATTCGCCATCAGGGCGCGGGATCCGACGTTCAAAAGGCTCATGGCGTGTTCTCGGTTTAGGCTTGTGCGCGTGCCGCGCTCTGCACGGCGCTCTGGATGGCGCGGCTGAGCTTGCTGGCGTATTCGGGATCGGTGGCGTAGCCGGCTTTCTGCAGCTCGGTCGCATAGGCCAGGGCCGAGTCGGTCTTGCCCATGGCTTTCTCGTAGCGCGGATTGCTGGTGATCAGCCGCGCATAGTCGCGGAAGGACTCCTCGTAGGAGCCGTAGGCGCGGAACTTGGCCGTGACCTTGCGCGCCACGCCGTCGATGTATTCGGTGGTCGTGACCTCGGCGACCTTGCCCGTCCAGCCCTTGCCGGCCTTGATGCCGAAGAGGTTGTGGGCATTGCTGCCATCGGCGTTCTTGATCTCGCTCTTGCCCCAGCCGGTCTCGTGGCCGGCCTGGCCCAGCATGAAGGCGGCCGGAATGCCGCTTTCCTGCGCCACGCGCGCCGCGGCGTCGCCATGGTGGGCCACGAAGTTGTCGCGGCCCTTGGGCGCGGGTGCGTAGGCGTTGACGGACTGGGCCGCGCTGCTGCGGCTGCCGCTCCAGGCGCCGATGGCAGCGGTGCCGCCGGCGGCGCCATTGGCATTGGTGGCCGTGCTGCGCCAGGCGATGCGGCTCATGCTCAGCGTGGAGGGCACGGAGATCTCGGCATCCTCGGCGGCTTCCGAGCCCATGGTGCGGGCCAGCTGGCGCGTGATGGCATCCGACAGTCCGCCGGGCTGGCCCGACATGGCCACCGACAGCTGCTGGTCCAGCATGTCGGTGCTGAGGTTGCCCTGTGCGCTGTCGAGCAGGCCGGACTTCATGGTCGCCTCGCGCATGCTCTTGATCATCTCGCGCATGAACAGCGATTCCAGCTGTTTGGCGGTTTCCTTCGCGGCCTGCGGGCTGTTCTCGCCGGCCGCGAACTTGAGTGCGTTGAGGGACCGGGCGTCGGCCGCCAGCGCATTGCTGGCCGCAGTCTGCGATCCATTGGGAAGTGCGATGCTCATATCACCTCCAGTTCGGCGTTGAGAGCGCCTGCGGCCTTGATGGCCTGCAGGATGGCCAGCAGATCCTGGGGCGTGGCGCCCAGCGTGTTGAGTGCGCGCACCACGTCGGTGAGCTGCGGGGAGCCGGGCATGTTGATGATGTTGCCGGGCTCCTGCTTGATCTGGATGTCGGACTTCTGGGCCACCACGGTCTGGCCCTGCGAGAAGGCGCCGGGCTGGCTGATCACCGGCGTGGTGCTGATGGTGATGGCCAGGTTGCCATGGGCGATGGCGCAGGGGCCCAGGGTCACGGCCTGGTTGAGCACGATGGAGCCCGTGCGTGCGTTGATCACGACCTTGGCCGAGGGCTTGGAGGTCTCGATCGGCATCTCCTGGATCTCGGCGATCATGCGCACGCGCGATCCCGGGTCCTGGGGCGCGGATACGCGCACGGTGCGCCCGTCCAGCGCCTGCGCCACGCCCTGGCCCATGCGCTGGTTGATGGCGCGCACCACCTTGTCGGCGGTCTGGAAATCGGTGGCGTTCAGGCCCAGCGTGATGCTGTCGCCTTCGTTGATCGGGGTGGGAACGGCGCGTTCGACCTGGGCGCCCTGCGGCACGCGGCCCGCGCTCAGGTGGTTGATCTGTACCTTGGAGCCGCCGGCCGAGGCGCCGGCGCCGCCGACCACGAGGTTGCCCTGGGCCAGCGCGTAGATCTCGCCGTCGGCACCGCGCAGCGGCGTGGTCACCAGGGTGCCGCCCTTGAGCGACTTGGCATTGCCCACGGAGGAGACGACCACGTCGATGGTCTGGCCTGGCTGGGCAAAGGCCGGCAGCTCGGCGGTGACGATCACGGCCGCCACGTTCTTGAGCTGCAGCTGGCCCGCGTTGCCTGTGGCGGGCAGCGAGATGCCCATCTGCTCCAGGTAGTTGGCCAGGGCCTGCTTGGTGTAGGGCATCTGGGTGGTCTGGTCGCCCGTGCCGTCGAGGCCGACCACCAGACCGTAGCCGGTCAACTGGTTGCTGCGCACGCCCTGGATGGCAGCGACCTCCTTGATGCGTGTTGCATGCGCCGGCAGGGTCAGCATGCTGGCGCCGAGGGCGGCTGCAACCCAGAAGGGGCGCTGCGCTTGGCGCAATGTCAGGAGCATGGACAGTACTTTCATGCTGTCCATTCTCCGGAGAATCAGAACGGCATAACGTTCAAAAAGAACCGGGACAACCAGCCAATTGACTGCGCTTCCCCGGCCTGCCCGCGGCTGCGCGATTCCACGCGCACATTGGCCACCTGGGTCGAGGCGACCAGGCTGCCGGGCTGCATGGTGCGCGGGTCCACCGTGCCCGTGAAGCGCAGCACATCCACGTTGTGGTTCACGCCGATCTGCTTTTCTCCGGCGATCACCAGATGGCCGTTGGGCAGCACATCGACCACCGTCGTGCTGATGGCGCCCGTGAACGTGTTGTCGCTGGACGTCGAGCCCGAGCCCGTGTAGTCGTTGTTGTTGTTGAAGCCGATGTTGGAGCGGTCCTTGAGATTGGCCAGCGCATTGCCCGAAAACAGCGGCAGCGCCGAAATCCCGGCCGTGGTCTTGTTGGACCGCTTGAGGCCAGAATCCGACTTCTGGCTGGCCGTCACACGCTCCACGATCTGCACCGTCACCAGGTCCCCCACCAGGCGCGCACGCCGGTTCTCGAAACCGGGCCGGTAGCTGGCCGCGTTGAACAGGCTGCCCGTGGGGCTGCCCGCCACCGGGGCGGGCTGCGGCAGCACCGGCGGCGCCGTGGACGGCATGTCCACCGGC
The DNA here is from genome assembly GCF_043104845.1 of Delftia sp. WSY_7. Lineage (NCBI taxonomy): Bacteria > Pseudomonadati > Pseudomonadota > Betaproteobacteria > Burkholderiales > Comamonadaceae > Delftia > Delftia sp. WSY_7. The sequence goes on from NZ_JBICLB010000032.1 coordinate 12,068, forward strand.
GGCGGGTCATTGAGCGTCGTGCAGCCCGACAGGACTGCCGCCAGCGCCAGGCATGTGCCCGTCGCGGAAAGGGAGAAGGTTCGTTGGGTCATGGCGATGTTCCCGGTGTTTCAGTGATCCATGCTTCGCATGAACCTGGCGAGCCATAGGCATGTGGCGCGACCCCGGAGACCGGCGCGGCCCAGGTCAGGGACGCCGAGCAAGGGCCGCCCCGCAGCGAGGGCGTCGTCCCCCTCCCTCGCGAAGCGAGTAGAGAGGGGGAAGCGGCGAAGCCGCTCAGGGGGAGAGATCAATTACAACTGCGCCAGCTTGGCCAGCATCTGGTCCGACGTCTGGATGGCCTTGGAATTCATTTCATAGGCGCGCTGGGTCTGGATCATGGTCACCAGCTCCTGCACCACGTTCACGTTCGAGCCTTCCAGGTAGCCCTGCTTGATCATGCCCATGCCGTTGACACCGGGCTGGCCCTGCTGGGGCTGGCCCGAGGAAGCGGTTTCCGTGAACAGGTTCTGGCCGCGCGGCTCCAGGCCGGCCGGATTGATGAACTGGCTCATCGCGATATTGCCCACCTGCTGGGGCGCGGCCTGGCCGGCCATGGTCACGCTGACCACGCCCTCGGGGCTGATCGACACTTTGGTCGCGCCCTGGGGAATGGTGACGCCGTTGGCGATGGGCATGCCGCTGGCAGTCACCAGCTGGCCCTGGGCATCGACCTGGAAGGAGCCGTCGCGGGTATAGGCCGTGGTGCCGTCGGGCATGTTGACCTGGAAGAAGCCGTTGCCGTCGATGGCCACGTCCAGCGCATTGTTGGACTGCTGCAGGGCGCCCTGCAGGAAATTGCGCGAGGTGGCCACCGTGCGCACGCCCAGGCCCAGGTGCAGGCCCGTGGGAAGCTGGTTCTGCTCGGTGGTCTGGGCGCCCGACTGGCGCAGGTTCTGGTAGATCAGATCCTCGAACACCGCGCTGGCGCGCTTGTAGCCCGTGGTCGAGACGTTGGCCAGGTTGTGGGAGATCACATCCAGCTGGGTCTGCTGGGCTTCCATGCCGGTCTTGGAGATGAACAGCGAATTGATCATGGCGTTTTCCTTTTCAGTGCTTTCAGCCGTTCATGCTCAAGAGTTGGCTGGCCGTCTTGTCATTGGTTTCTGCGGTCTGCAGCAGGCGCATCTGGGTCTCGAACTGGCGGGCGGCGGCAATCATGCCGACCATGGTCTCCACCGAATTCACGTTCGAGCCTTCGATGGCACCCGACAGCAGGCGGGCGTTCTCGTCGTTGGGCAGCGGCTCGCCGTTGCCCGTGCGGAACAGGCCGTCGTTGCCGCGCACCAGCGCAGCGTCCTCGGCCGGCGTGGCCAGCTTGACGCGGCCCACGGCCACGGGCAGCTGGTTGCCGGTCTTGGCGGTCAGCGTGCCGTCGGAGCCCAGGGAAATCGTGGACTCGGGCGGAATGTCGATGGGGCCGCCGCCGTCCGACAGCACGGCCTGGCCGTTGCTGTTGACCAGCTGGCCCTCGGGGGAAACCTCGAACACGCCGTTGCGTGTGTAGGCTTCCTGGCCGTCCAGGCCCTGGACGGCGAACCAGGCGCGGCCCATGGCCATGGCGTCCAGTGCGCGGCCCGTGCGCTGGGTGGGGCCGGGCGTGTCCACGTAGCCGGAGGTCGCCTCCAGCGCGAACACGCGCGTGCCCGCGCCGCTGCCCTGCAGGGGCACGGAGCGGAAGGTGGACATTTCGGCCCGAAAGCCATTGGTGCCGGCATTGGCCAGGTTGTGGGCCAGCACGGACTGACGCTGCGCCGCTGCGTTGGCGCCCGTCATGGAGGTGTAGATGATGCGGTCCATGCCGGCTCTCCTGACTCAGTTCTTGGCTATCAGCGCAGGTTCACCAGGGTCGAGAAGACCTGGTCCTGGGTCTTGATGGTCTGGGCATTGGCCTGGTAGGCGCGCTGCGCGGTCATCATGTTCACCAGCTCGGCGGTCAGGTCCACGTTGGAGTCCTCCAGCGCGCCCGAACGCAGCGAGCCGAAGGTGCCGGACTGGGCCGTGCCGTTGAGCGCCGGGCCCGAATCCGAGGTTTCCACCCACTTGTTGTCACCCACGGCGCCCAGGCCCTGGGTGTTGGTGAAGGCGGCCAGGGCCAACTGGCCTTCGGTGCGCGTCACGCCGTTGGAGTAGGTGGCCACGATGGAGCCATCGTTGCCGACATTGATGCCGGTGAGCGCGCCTGCGGTGTAGCCGTCCTGCTTGAGGCTGCTGACCGCGAACTTGGAGCCGAACTGCGAGACGTTGGAGAAGTCCAGCGTCACGCCGGCCGTGCCGTTGATGGTGCCGGGCGTGGGCGCGTTGGGGTTGCTGCTATTGATCTGCACGCCAGTCACAGGGCTGCCGCTGGTGATCTTGCCGGAGGCATCGAACACCAGGGTGGTCAGCAAGGTGGCGACCTTGGGCGGCGATGCCGTGGGGTCGTCCAGGCCGTCGTAGACCTTCCAGGTGTTGGACGCCGCGTCCTTCTCGAAGTACATCTGCACCGGCGTGGGCACGCCCTGGCTGTCATAGACGTTGATCGAGGTGCCATAGGTGGCGCGCGGCGTGGCGGCAACGGGAGGCGTGGCTGTGGGGTCGCCTGCCGCGGGCGTGGCGCGCGCATCGAGGTTCAGCGACACGTCGATCTTGGTCGTGGTCTTGGCAGCGATCGGCTGGCCCGAAGGAAAGACCATGGGCACGGGCTGCCCGCCGGCCAGTACCTTGCCCGTGGTGGCGTCCACGGGGTAGCCCATGACGTTGTCGCCCTGCACGGTCTTGAGGTTGCCCTGCTTGTCCAGGCCGAAGTTGCCGGCGCGCGTATAGGCCGTGCTGCCATCGGGCTGGCGCACCACGAAGAAGCCGTTGCCGTTGATGGCCACGTCCAGGTTGTTGCCCGTGGTGGTGATCGGACCCTGGCGGAACTGCTGGGTCACGGCGGCCACATTGACGCCGATGCCGCTGTTCTGGCCGCTGGCCGAGCCGACGGCGCTGGCCACGGCCTCGGCGAACTCGGCGCGCGAGGACTTGAAGCCCGTGGTGTTGGCGTTGGCGATGTTGTGGCCGATCACGTCCAGGTTCTTGCTGGCGGCGTTCAGACCCGAGAGGCCTTGTTGGAATCCCATGGTGTGCTCCTGCGATGGTTTGGGGTGTTTGGTGCGGTGTTCAGTACACGGCCTTGACGGAGGTGTAGGCGACGTTGGTGCCGTCGTCCAGCTCCAGCGTCAGCTTGCCGTCGGTGGTGCCCGTGGCAAGCACCGCGTGGGGCGACAGCGTGGTCGAGGCCACGGCCTTGTCGGCATTCGTGGCCTGCACCGTGTAGCGCAGCTGGCTGGCATCGCCCGTGTACTTGCTGCCGTCCCAGGTGAAGTAGTTGCGGCCCGCGGTGCCGCTGCCCAGCTCGACGGTGTCCACCAGCTCGCCGCCGGCCGTGGTGATCTGCACCTTGACATCGGCGGCCGGGCCTTCGAGGTCGAAGGCCGCCGTATAGGACTTTTCCTTGCCCACGCCCAGGGTGTTGCCCTCGGTCAGCACGGTGCGGCCGATCATCTGCGTGCCCTGCAGCACCTGCATGGCCGTGAACTGGCCGGCCATGCTTTCCATGGTCTTGTTCAACTGCTGGATGCCGGTGACGGTGTTGATCTGCGCCATCTGCGAGGTCATCTGCGCGTTGTCCATCGGATTCATGGGATCCTGGTTGTTCAACTGCGCGACCAGCAGCTTCAGGAAGCGGTCCTGCGCTGCTGCGGGGTCGGTGTTCGAATTGCTCGTGGTGTTCTTGCTGTTGAGGTCGGCCGTGCTGGCGACGCTGCCTGCGCCATAGATCATGGGAGTGGCTCCTGGAATGTGGTGCGGACGGGGCTCACTGGCCCATCTGCAGGGTTTTGAGCAGCAGCGACTTGGTCGTGTTCATGACCTCGACGTTGTTCTGGTAGGAGCGCGAGGCCGAGATCATGTTGACCATCTCGTCCACGGCGCTGACGTTGGAATGCGTCACATAGCCTTCGGCATCGGCCAGCGGGTGCTGGGGATCGTGGATGCGGCGGCCCGGCGTGTTGTCCTGGCTGATGGCGCTGACGCGCACGCCCGAGGAGCCTTCCTCGCCCATGGGCACGGTCTGGAAGACCACCTGGCGCGCCTGGTAGGCCTTGCCGTCGGGGCCGGCCACGGCATCGACGTTGGCCAGGTTCGAGGCCACGACGTTCAGGCGCTGGGACTGGGCGCTGACGGCACTGCCGGAGATGCTGAAGATGGAGAACATGGACATGGGAAAGCTCCTGTGGTCTGTGGCGCCGGCTTACTGGCCCTGGATGGCCGACAGCATGGTCTTGGCCTGGCCGTTCAGAAAGCGCAGCGTGGCTTCGTAGCGCACGGCGTTGTCGACGAAGTTGGCGCGTTCGCGGTCCAGGTCCACGGTGTTGTTGTCCATGTTGGTCTGGGCCTGCACCGAGTAGCCGAGATGGCTTTGCGCGCTCTGCCCCGAGGCGGCGGCAGGCAGCGGAATGTGGCCGCCCTGGCTGACGCTGGCCAGCGTCATGGGCGAGGGGCCGGAGGTGACGGCCGTCAGCGCCTCGCGGAAATTGAAGTCGCGTGCCACATAGCCCGGGGTGTCGGCATTGGCGATGTTGCTGGCGATTGCACGCTGGCGCTCGGCGCGCAGCACCAGCGCCTTGCTCTGGAAATCCAGTCGTTCAGTCATCTTGTCGAGCATGTCGGCCTCGCCCTCTGGGATTTGCGGTGATCGGTTGACGAAATGGCGGCAGCCCACGGACTGCGGCATGCGTCGATTATGGAAATCGGGCCCGAACGCTAAAGCGCAAAGAAAGCGCGTTTGCCTGCGCAGTTCGGCGCTTCGGAAAACGGCGCCCGCCCTATATTTGCTGGCATCGCTCCATGTATCCCGCCCATCCTGACGGGGTGCCGGAGCAAGTCAGGAGCCCCAGCCATGTCGAACTTCAGCACCGCCCATCCGCCTTCCGCCGCCCGAGCCTTCGCCCGCGCCGCCGCATGCGCTGCGCTCGCCGCTGGAGCATCGCTGGCAGGCAGCGCGTTCGCGCAGAACGCGCCCGATGGCGCGGCCCAGCTCAGCCAGATCGGCCAGCGCTTTGCCGACGAGGCCCTGCAGCAGGGCATGGCCGGTGCGGGCGCCCTGCCCCTGCGCATGGAAGTGCAGATGGGCCAGCTCGATCCCCGCCTGCGCCTGGCCGCCTGCGCCAAGGTCGAACCCTATTTGCCCGCAGGCTCGCGCCTGTGGGGCCGTACCCGCCTGGGCCTGCGCTGCCTGCAGGGCGCCGTGGCCTGGAATGTGTTCCTGCCCATCACGGTCAAGGCCTGGGGGCCTGCCTGGGTGCTGCAAAACGGCGTGCCTTCGGGCCGCCCGCTGTCGGCCGACGACGCCGTCCAGGCCGAGGTGGACTGGGCCGAGGATTCGGCCGCCGTCTACGCCAACCAGCAGGACTGGGTGGGCCTGGTGGCTTCCCGCCCGCTGGCCGCAGGCCAGGCACTGCGCCAGAACATGCTGCGCACGCCGGCGCTGTTCGCGGTGGGTGCCGAAGTGCGTGTTCTGGTCAATGGTGGTGGTTTTTCCGTCACATCGTCGGGCAAGGCCATGTCTGCCGCCGGCGAAGGCCAGACCGTGCGGGTTCGCATGGATAATGGCCGGCTCATCTCCGGGGTGGTGAATCCCGAGGGCGTGGTGCTGGTGCAGTAAAAAAACCTCAAGTTTTGTTCCAGGCAGTCGAAAGCTAGGCACAGCGCCTTACGCCGCCAGGGCGATTGGAGAATCAAGATGAAGATAGGTCAAAAACCGGAACTGCCCGCCGCTGCCTCCCAGGCCGCCGCCAAGCAGCCCAAGACAGCCAGCGCCATTGCCAGCGAGGAATCCTCCGCACAGGCCCAGCCTGCCAAGGCGGCCGGTGTTCCCGTGTCGTTCTCGAACTCGGCCCGCGCACTGGACCAAACTGGTCGTGCCACCGCCGACTTCGATGCCAACCGCGTCAAGGAAATCCGCGAAGCCATTGCCAACGGCACCTTCCGCGTGAACGCCGACGCCGTGGCCGACAAGCTGCTGGCCAACTCCGAGGAATTCCTCTCGCACTCGCGCGTCTGAGCGCGGGTTCGGTTCTTTCTCGGTTTTTTCCTTCCGGCGCGAGCACGCGCTTTCTTTTTTCAGCAAGGCCTGTCCCATGACTCTCAGCGAGATGCTCGATTCCCTGGACGCGGTGGTCCGGATGGTGTCCGCCTCGCTGCAATCGAAGGATGCGGTCGCGCTGGAGCAGTCCAGTACCCGGCTGCGCGATGCCATGGCGGCGTTTTCCGAACTGGCCCGCCGCTTCAGCTCGGCCGACTGGACGCAGGAGCTGCGCGAGCGCGCCCAGGCTCTGGGCGAGCAGATGGCCATGCAGCGCGACCAGCTGGCGCGCATGGCGGTGGTGGCCCAGCACCAGGCGGCGGCGCTGATTCCCCAGGCTTCGGACCAGGCCACGTATGGACGTGACCTGTATGGAAACCCTCACGCCGGACCGGGCAAGGCGCGCATCTACCACTCGGCCAGCTGAAGCAGCCTCCTTCTTCCTTTTTTCCTGTCCTGATCAACCCTCCGGCACGCGTGCCCGAGGGTTTTGTCTTTTCCGGGGTGGCGTCGGCGTGACGCGCCTGCCGGCCGGTGCAGGCAGGGCTGCGCATCGGCAGGCGACCCTCCATGCGCGGGAGGAGGTCACGCTTGCTGAAAAAGACGGGGGGCTTTGGGCCGTGCGGTGACGGGCGGCCAGGAATGGGGAGGGTGGGCAAAGGCCCGGTTCGGCGAAAGCGGAACAACGCCTTGAAGAAGGCCGGATCCTGCGCGTGCCGGAAAGACGCAGCCATGCGATGGTGCGCGCAAATGCTGTTCGGTCTGCGGTCTGCGGTCTGCGGTTTGGGTGGGCAAAGAGGGTCCGGCCGGGGCCGGACGTCCTCAGACCTGCATGTTCATCACGTCGGTATAGGCCTGCACGAGCCGGTTGCGCACCTGCATCGTGGCCTGGAAGCCGATCTGTGCCTTTTGCATGGCGATCATGGTTTCTTCGAGGCTGACGGCCGGGTTCTCCAGCTGCACTTCACGCTGCAGCTGGCTGGAGTGGTTCTGGGCTGAACTGACGGACTGCAGCGCGCCTTGAAGGGCCTGGCTGAAGCCGCCAGCCGCCACTTTGGTCGATGCGTCGCCTGCGCCCACGCCTTTGGGGAGCTGGGTGCCGTACAGGGGAGAGGTGGTACTGGGGATGCGAAGGTCCATGACACATTCCATCGGAGTTAGCAAGATGACGAGATCGTAGGTCGGCAGGGTTTTCGCATCCGGGCAAATAGAAGGTCAAACGGCGCGCTTATCGGGCGAATGTGAAGCGGCGGACTTCGAATAATCGACAGCACGCTAGGGTCCTGTGTGTGCAGGGCTCGAACACCTGGAACCAAGATGTCTGCTGTCGCTGAAATCCCTGTCCCCCAAGCCACTCCCGTCCCCCAGCCTGCCCTGCAGCAGCGCTGGACGGCCATGGACCGTGGCCAGCGCCTGCGTTGGGGCGCGATCGCCGTGCTGCTGGTTGTCGCCGTGGGGGCGGCGGCCATGTTCTACCGCCAGCCGGACTACAAGGTGCTGTTCTCCAATCTGAGCGACAAGGATGGTGGCGCCATCGTCGCCCAGCTGTCGCAGATGAACGTGCCATACCGCTACACGGAAGGCGGCGGCGCCATCCTCATCCCGTCCGACCGCGTGCACGATGTGCGCCTGAAGCTGGCCACCCAGGGCCTGCCCAAGGGTTCGGTGACGGGCTTCGAGCTGATGGAAAACAGCAAGTTCGGCATCACCCAGTTCCAGGAACGCCTCAATTTCCAGCGCGGCCTCGAAGGCGAGCTGACGCGCTCCATCCAGGCCCTGGCCGCCGTGCAAAGCGCACGCGTGCATCTGGCCCTGCCCAATCAGAACGGCTTTTTCCGCGAGCAGCAAAAGCCTTCGGCCTCGGTGCTGCTGAGCCTGTACCCCGGCCGCGTGCTGGACCGCACGCAGATCGCGGGCATCGTGCACCTGGTGGCCTCCAGCGTGCCCGAGATGGCGCCCACGGCCGTGAGCATCCTCGACGATTCGGGCAAGCTGCTGTCGCAGTCGCCCGACGGCAACGCCAACGCCGTGGACATGCAGCAGCTGAACTACACCCAGCAGATCGAGCAGCAGTACGTGCGCCGCATCCTGGATATCCTGGAGCCTGTGGTCGGCAAGAACAATGTGAAGGCCCAGGTCTCGGCCGAGATGGATTTCAGCCAGACCGAATCGACCTCGGAGCAGCACCGCCCCAACCAGTCCTCCGACGCGGGCGTGGTGCGCAGCCAGCAGGTGGTGGAGAGCACGGGCGAGCAAAAGCCGCCCCAGCCCACCGGCATCCCCGGCGCCACCAGCAACCAGCCGCCCCAGAACGCGTCCGCGCCGGTCAATGGCGCCAATCCCGCACCCCAGGCGGCCGATGGACAGAACGCCGTGCGCTCTGCCAGCAAGCGCGAGTCCATCACCAACTACGAAGTGGACAAGACCGTGCGCCACACACGCGGCAGCACGGGCAGCATCAAGCGCCTGACGGCCGCCGTGGTCATCAATGCGCCCCTGGTGGCGGCCGCTGCGCCGAATGCAGCCGGTGGCGCCACCGATGCCGCCACCGTTGCCGCCGCAGCGCGCGGCCTGACGGCGGCGCAGCAGGCGCAACTGCTGACCCTGGTGCGCGAGACCGTGGGCTACAGCGCCGAGCGCGGTGACTCGGTCAACCTGGTCAGCACACCCTTTGTGCAGGACGAAGCGCCGGCCGAGGTGCCGCTGTGGCGCCAGCCCGAAGTGCTGGACATGGCCCGCAGCCTGGGCGTGCCCATCGGCCTGGCCCTGTTCGGCGCCATCTTGCTGCTGGGCCTGGTGCGACCCATGCTCAAGGGCCGCAAGACGGCTGCCGTGGGCGGTCAGCTCAATGCCATCGAGGGCGAACAGCTGGACCGTCCGGCGCTGGCCGGACCCGCTGTCGATCTGTCTCCCACACAGGAGCAGGTGCGCCTGGAGCAGGCGCGCCAACTGGCCAAGCAGAACCCGATCGCGGTGGCCAACATCGTCAAGACCTGGATCAACGGCGAGGCCACCTGAGCCTGCCAAACACGGATTGCTGAGATATGGACGAACGAGGCCTGAACGACGCCGCCATCTTGCTGGTCTCCCTGGGCGAGGAGGAAGCGGCCGAGGTGTTCAAGCACCTCACACCCAAGGAAGTGCAAAAGCTCGGCGAGACCATTGCGCACATGCGCGGCGTCTCGCGCGAGAAGGTGGACTTCGTCATCAACCGCTTTGCCGATGACGCGGCCGCGCAAAGCCTGCTGGTGGACGACGCCAGCGGCTATGTGCGCTCGGTGCTCAAGCGCGCGCTGGGCGACGACAAGGCCGCGCTGCTGATCGACCGCATCCTGCAGGGCGGCGATGTCTCCGGCATCGAAAGCCTGAAGTGGATGGACCCGCTGTCGGTGGCCGAACTGCTGCGCGGCGAGCATCCGCAGATCGTGGCCGCCATCCTGGTGCACCTGGAGCACGAGCAGGCTGCTGCCGTGCTGATGCAGCTGCCCGAACGCTTTCGCAGCGAAGTCATGCTGCGCGTGGCCACGCTGGAAGGCATTCAGCCGACCGCGCTCAAGGACCTCAACGAAGTGCTGTTCCAGGTGCTGGCCGGCGGCGACAAGATCCGCAAGACCTCGCTGGGCGGCGTCAAGACGGCGGCCGAGATGATCAACAACCTCGGCGGCAATGCCGACGTGGCCGTGCTGGACACCATCCGCAACTACGACCCGGACCTGGCCCAGAAGATCATGGACAAGATGTTCGTGTTCGACGACCTGGTCAAACTGGACGACCGCTCGGTGCAGCTGGTGCTGCGCGAAGTGGTGTCCGAGACGCTGATCATCGCGCTCAAGGGCGGTTCGATGGAAGTGCGCGACAAGATCCTGGCCAACATGTCCATGCGTGCGGCCGAGTCGCTGCGCGAGGACCTGGAAGGCCGCGGCCCGATGCGCCTGTCCGAAGTGGAAGCGCAGCAAAAGGAAATCCTGAAGGTGGTGCGCCGTCTGGCCGAAGAAGGCCAGATCACCATCGGCAGCGGCGCGGAGGACAGCTATGTCTAGTGGGATGAACTCGCGCTTCATTCCCTCCGAGGAGATTGACGAGCGCCAGGTGGTGCAGTGGCGCTTTGGTGCCGTGGACCACATGGGCGGCCTGCAAAGCCTGCCCGGCCTGCCGAACATTCAGGGCGCCCCCGATGCACAGGCTGCACCCGGTGGCGCCGGCATGGCGCGCACACCCGCTTCCTCGTCCGGCTTCCACAGCCTGTCGCTGCCCGGGCGCTCCGATGCGCCCCGGCTGGACGCCGATTCCATGGTGCTGGATGTCGACGCCGACGCGCCAGGCACGGCGGCATCCACCCCCGCCGTGGACGAGGAGCGGCTGCATGAATTGCTGGAGCAGGCACGCGCCGAAGGCCATGCCGAGGGCCTGGAGCAAGGCCGCCAGGAAGCCCGGCAGCAGTGGCAGCAGCACATGGATGACTATGTCTCCGGCACGGGCCGAGAGACGGCGCAGCGCGTGGACGCGCTGCTGTCCGGCCTGGACGCCGGCTTCAAGCAGCTGCAGGCGGATGCGGCGCAGGAACTGCTGAACCTGGCCTGCGACATCGCGCGCCAGGTGGTCCGCCAGGAGCTGCGCAGCCAGCCCCAGGCCCTGCTGCCCGTGGTGCGCGAGGCGCTGGACATGCTGGCCTCCGACGGCCGCGCCGCCACCGTGCGCCTGAACCCTGCCGACTTCGCCGTGCTGGACGAGGCGCTGCGCGCCGAGCATGGCGCCCAGTCCAAGGTGCAGTGGATCAGCGACGCTGGCGTGGCCCAGGGCGATGTGCGCGTGGAATCGGGCGGTGCCCAGGTCGATGCCGGCATGGACAAGCGCTGGCGCCGCGCCGTGGCCGCGCTGGGCCTGGTCTCCACCTGGTATGACGGAGAACGCGATGCCGGTTGATGCCTCCCTGGCCGATGCAGGCAAGCCCTGGCAGCAGCTGCTGTCCAATGCCCGCGCCCGCCTGCACAGCGACATTCCGCTGGAAACCCACGGCACGCTCACGCGCCTGACCGGCCTGGTGCTGGAGGCCACGGGCCTGCAGGTGCCGGTGGGCTCGCAATGCTGGATACGCCAGGCAGGCCAGGACCCGGTGCTGGCCGAAGTCGTCGGCTTTGCCGGCGAGCGTGCGTTCCTGATGCCTGCGGGCGACATCCAGGGGCTGTCCAGCGGCGCCATCGTGACGCCGGCCGAACCCTTTGTCGCCCCGCTGCGCTTTGGCGACGGTCCCGAAGAGCCCGTGTCCATGGCGGCCGGCGTGCTGCGCCTGCCCATCGGCAGCGGCCTGCTGGGCCGTGTCGTGGATTCGCAGGGGCAGCCGCTGGACCATGGCGGGCCGCTGGCCGACGTCACGGCCGATCTGCTGGACCGCAACCCCATCAACGCCATGGACCGCGACCCGGTGCGCGAGACGCTGGACACCGGCGTGCGCTCGCTCAACGCCCTGCTCACCGTGGGCCGGGGCCAGCGGCTGGGCCTGTTCGCAGGCTCGGGCGTGGGCAAGTCCGTGCTGCTGGGCATGATGGCGCGCTACACCCAGGCGGACGTGATCGTCGTCGGCCTGATCGGTGAACGCGGCCGGGAGGTCAAGGAATTCGTCGAGGACATCCTCGGCGCACAGGACCGCAGCCGCGCCGTGGTGGTGGCCGCGCCGGCCGATGCGCCGCCGCTGCTGCGCATGCAGGGTGCCGCCTACGCCACGGCCATTGCCGAGCATTTCCGCGACAAGGGCCAGCATGTGCTGCTGCTCATGGATTCGCTGACGCGCTATGCCATGGCCCAGCGCGAGATCGCGCTGGCCATTGGCGAGCCACCGGCCACCAAGGGCTATCCGCCGTCGTGTTTTGCCAAGCTGCCGGCCCTGGTCGAGCGCAGCGGCAACGGCCTCAACGGCGTGGGATCGATCACGGCCTTCTACACCGTGCTGTCCGAGGGCGACGACCAGCAGGACCCGATCGCCGATGCGGCACGCGCCATTCTGGACGGCCACGTCGTGCTGTCGCGGGCGCTGGCCGAGTCGGGCCACTACCCGGCCATCGACATCGAGCAATCGGCCTCGCGCGTGATGCACAACGTGGTCTCGCGCGAGCACTTCGAGCTGGCGCGGCGCTTTCGCGCTGTCTATTCGCGCTACCAGAAGGGCCGGGACCTGGTCCAGGTCGGCGCCTACATGGCGGGCTCGGACCCGCAGATGGACGAGGCGATACGGCTGCAGCCGGCCATGGCGGCCTTTCTGCAGCAAAGCATGTTCGAGTCGGCTTCCATGGACGAGAGCATCTCGGGCATGGCCGCCGCGCTCGGTGGTCAGTGATGCGGTGACGCGGCACTGAGATAACGCAACAGCGAACACAGGGAGGAAAACCCGGTATGTCGTCCTTGAATGCCTTGATGGTGGCCATCGATGCCGCGTCGCGCAAGCGTGACGAGGCGCGCCAGGCGGTGCAGGAGCGTCAGCGCTCGCAGCAGGCGGCGCAGGCGCAGATGGACCAGCTGCAGCACTACGTGCAGGAAATGCAGGCACGCTGGGGCGTGCAGCAGAACCAGTCCGTGCAGCCCGAAGTCATGTTCCACCAATACCAGTTCATGGACCGCCTGCAGCACGCCATCGGCCTGCAGACACGGGTGCTGGCCGACCTGGCCATCCGCCTGGAGGCCGCGCAAAAGGCCTTGATGGCCTGCGAGCTGCGGGTCAGCAGCCTGCGCAAGGTGGTCGAGGTGCGCCGCCGCGACCTGGCGCTGGGCCAGATGCGCCGCGAGCAAAAGGAAACCGACGAACGTGCGGCCATCCAGTTTTTCCGCCGCAGCTTCGGGCTGACATTCCAGGAGGCTTGACGCATGTCCACCAACCAGATCGAACAGCGCGCCGACGCGCGCAGCGCCATGCAGCGCACCATGGAGGGCGTGCGTTCCGCGCGCGCGGCGCAGCCGCCGTCCAATGAGCAGGCCGCAGGCTTTTCCTCGCTGCTGGCCGCCATGGATGGCATTGGCGGACTGCCGGACCTGGGCCAGGTCCTCGGCGATGAGGGGGCCGGCGCGCTGGCCAGCCTCAAGGGCGCAATTCAGGGCAGCCTGAAGGATCCGGCTGACCTGTCCGGCCTGGCGCAGGGGCTGCTGCAGACGCAATTGCCGCTGCAGCCCCAGGCGGAGACGGACGATATGGCCACTTCCGCGCAGGCCGATGCCATGCTGCTGGCCGCCAACGGCCAGGCGCCCTGGCTCAGCCTGGTCGGGCAGACCGCCCACCTCGATGGCAAGGGCGACCGCGACATGCTGCAGGGCGTGGCGGGCGACTGGTTGTCTGGCCGGGGCAGTGCCGCCATGCTGGCCTTGCGCCAGGAGCAGGGCGTGGTGGCGCATGCCGCCTTCATGGCGCCGCAACCTGCAGCGGGCGATGCCGCAGGCGCGGCGCTGGCCGCGAACGCCAACACGGCGGCGCTGGCTGGCGCAGTCGATGCCGCTGCAGCCGGCACGCCCGCCGATACCGCTGCGCGCCAGGGCGCCCAGGCACAGACACAGGCGGCCGATGTGCTGGCCGCCGTGCAGTCCGATACGGCGCTGACGGCCGCCGCAGCGCGCACGGCATCTGCAGCCCAGGCCACGCATGAGCACACACCCCAGGCGCTGGCGCCCGGCGTGCGGCAGGACGCGGCCCTGGCGTCGGGCATTGCGCTCAACGGCATGGCGGCGGTGCGGCCCGCAGAATGGCGCGGCCTGTTCGAGCGGGCCCGCGAAGGTGGCACCGGCTCCGCAGAGTCTGCCGCCAACGGATTGCATGGGGTTGCAGCCGCCGTGGGCGCGGCCCACGCCGGCCAGTCCCTGGGACAGCAGGCCGCCGGACACAATGGCGCAGCCTTGGCCCAGCCCGATGCCCAGGCACAGCCGGGCAACTCCACCGAGCGCGAGCAGCAGGTGTCCGAGCAGGTGGCCTTCTGGGTGCACAACAAGAGCCAGAACGCCTCGCTGTCTGTCGAGCATGAGGGCAAGGCCATCCAGGTGCAGGTCAGCCTGCAGGGCAACGAGGCCCATGTGCGCTTTGGCGCCAGCGAATCCCAGGCGCGGGAATGGCTGGGCAACGGTGCCGACCAGCTGCGCGAGCTGCTGCAGGCCCAGGGCCTGCAACTGGCCGGCGTCAGCGTGGACGCGGGTGGCCAGTCCGGCAATGGCGAAGCGGGGGGGCGCCAGGGCGCGGATGCCCAGGCGCGCCAGGGCCGCGTGAGCGCCATGGTCGATGCCGCCGGCGTCACGGGCGGCAATGGCGCCGCACAGGCTGGTGGCCGCGCGGCGGCAGGCGGGGTGGATCTGTTCGTCTGATTCTTCCTGCGCTTCTTGCGGGGCGGCGCATGCGCCGTTTTCCGGGTTTTCAGAACAGGCCGGGTGGCGACAAGCTGCCCGGCCTGTGGCATTTGGGGGCCATCAAGCCAGCGAGAAACCGGGGTTTCATGCGCTTATTCAGGCCATGGCCCGAGGTCCAATCGCCGAATAATTCCTGCCATGGGCCTGCTGCGTCATGGCGCCGCGCATGATGCGCGAGCGCGTGGCGGTCCCGCTCACCCAGAGGAATTCCAGTGTCTGCCACACCCAATGCCGCCAACAATGCAGCTCCCGCCCCGGCCAAGGGCAAGAAGCTGATCGTGCTGATCGTCATCATCGCCGTCCTGGCCATAGGCGCGGCCGCTGCCTTCATCCTGCTGTCCAAGCGGCACAGCAATGCCGATGAGGAGGAGGGCGGCTCCAGCAAGGCGGCCGTCACGGTTCCCACCTTCCTGCCGCTGGACAGCCTGGTGGTCAATCTGTCCGACCCGGGCGGCGACCGCTTCGTGCAGATCGGCATCACGCTGGAGCTGGCCGACGAGAAGACGGCCACTACGGTCAAGCAGTACCTGCCCAGCATCCGCAACGGCATCCTGATGCTGGTGTCCCAGCGCACGGCCGAGGAGTTGCTGGAGCGCGACGGCAAGGAACGCCTGGCTGCCGACGTGCTCAACGAAGTGTCCGCACCGCTGGGCTACGGCAACCAGGCCAAGGCCAAGAAGCGCAGCCGCGACGAGGATGCAGAGGACGAAGATGGCGAGCGCCGCCGCTCCCCTGGCAAGAACCCCGTGCGCCGCGTGCTGTTCTCCAGCTTCATCATTCAGTAACCGGGGAGGCAAGGCGCCATGAGCGATTCGTTTCTCTCCCAGGAAGAAGTCGATGCCCTTTTGGAGGGCGTGACCGGCGAGAGCCAGAAATCCACGACCGAGGAGGTCGAGGCGGGCATCATCCGCCAGTACGACATCTCCAGCCAGGAGCGCATCGTGCGCGGGCGCATGCCGACGATGGAGATCGTCAACGAGCGCTTTGCCCGCAACTTCCGCATCGGCCTGTTCAACTTCATCCGCCGCAGCCCCGAGGTGTCGGTGGGCACGGTGTCGGTGCAGCGCTACAGCGCCTTCCTGCGCGAGCTGGTGGTGCCCACCAACTTCAACATCGTCGCCATCCGCCCGCTGCGCGGCAGCGGCCTGGTGGTCTGCGATCCCTCGCTGGTGTTCGGCGTCATCGACACGCTGTACGGCGGCACGGGCCGGCTGCAGACACGCATCGAAGGGCGGGATTTCTCGCACACCGAGCAGCGCGTGATCAACCGCCTGGTCAACGTGATCTGCGAGGAATACAAGAAGGCCTGGCACGGCATCTATCCGCTGGAGCTGGGCTACCAGCGCTCGGAGATGCAGCCGCAGTTCGCCAACATTGCCACCCCCAGCGAAATCGTCGTGTCCACGGCCTTCCAGCTGGAGATCGGTGACATCTCGGGCTCCATCCACATCTGCATGCCCTATGCGACGCTGGAGCCCATCCGTGATGTCCTGTACTCCTCCACGCAGGGCGACTCCATTGAAGTGGACCGCCGCTGGGTCAAGGTGCTCAAGCGCGAAATCCAGGCCGCCGAGGTGACCCTGGTGGCCGAACTGGCGCGCGCCGACGCCACGGTGGAGCAGCTGCTGGCCATGCGCCCCGGCGATTTCATCGAACTCGACCGCGAGCCGCTGATCCGCGCCTCCATCGGCGGCGTTCCGATTTTCGAGTGCCAGTACGGCACTCACAACGACAAGTATGCAATCCGTGTCGAGCACTGCCTGCGCGGTGCCGATGCTGGCTGGATGGGAGAAAACAATGGCAACTGAAGACACGCAAAAGCCCGCTGGCGACGATCCGTTCTCGGGATGGGCAGAGGCATTGGACGAGCAGCGCGAGCGCGACGCCAAGCTGGAGGCGGAACAGGGCGGCCCGCTGACGGGCGAGCCCGTGCGCCCCTACGCCGGTGGCGGCGACGTGCCGGTCAACGACATCAACATGGTGCTGGACATCCCGGTGCAGCTGTCGGTGGAACTGGGCCGCACCAAGGTGCCGATCAAGTACATCCTGCAGCTGGCCCAGGGCTCGGTGGTCGAACTCGACGCACTGGCCGGCGAGCCCATGGACGTGCTGGTCAACGGCTACCTGATCGCCCAGGGCGAGGTGGTGGTGGTCAACGACAAGTTCGGTATCCGCCTGACCGACGTGGTCACGCCGTCCGAGCGCCTGCGCCGGGTCAGCCGTGGCTGAGAGCGCCGGCATGGGCCCGCTGTGGCCGACCCTGCTCACGGTCGTGGCCCTGGTCACGGCCATGGCTGCTCTGCCCTGGCTGCTGCGCCGCTTTCAGCAGCGCACGGCTGCGCTGCGTGGCGCAGCCGGCCTGCAGTCGCGGGTGCTGGGCGCCGTGGGCGTGGGCCCGCAGCAGCGGGTGGTGACGGTGGAAGTGGGCGAGGGCGCGCAGACCGTGCGGCTGGTGCTGGGCGTCACGGCGCAAAGCATCCAGTGCCTGCATGTGCTGCAGGCCCCGGCCCCTGCTGATTTTTCGGCTGCGATGGCGCAAGCGCGCAGCCTGCCTGCGGACGGTGCGAATGTCTGAATATTCCTGCAAGCGCCCGGCGCGCACGCTGAGCCAGGCCGCCGGCGCCGCAGCGCTGGCGCTGTGCTGCGCCACGCCCCTGGCCTCCTGGGCGCAGGGCGCGCCCGCCAGCCTGCCGCTGGTCATCGGCCAGGGCAGCGGTGGCACCAGTTTTTCGGTGCCCATCCAGACCCTGCTGTTCTTCACGGCGCTGTCGTTCCTGCCGGCCATCCTTTTGATGATGACGGGCTTCACCCGCATCGTCATCGTGCTGTCGCTGATGCGCCAGGCGCTGGGCACGCAGTCGGCGCCGCCCAACCAGGTGATCATCGGCCTGTCGCTGTTCCTGACGCTGTTCGTCATGGGACCCACCCTGGACCGCGTGTACCAGGAGGCCTATGTGCCCTACACCACGAATGCCGCGACCTTCGAGCAGGCCATTGAAAAGGCCGAGGCGCCCATGCGCGACTTCATGCTCAAGCAGACGCGCCAATCGGACTTTGCGCTGTTCGCGCGCCTGGCCAAGCTCGAAGCCGGCGTCACGGCAGAGACCGCGCCGCTGCGCGTGCTGGTGCCGGCCTTCGTGACCAGCGAGCTGAAGACGGCGTTCCAGATCGGCTTCATGATCTTCATCCCCTTCCTGGTCATCGACATGGTCGTGTCCTCGATCCTGATGTCGCTGGGCATGATGATGCTGTCGCCCGTGCTGGTGGCCCTGCCGTTCAAGCTCATGCTCTTCGTGCTGGCCGATGGCTGGAACCTTCTCATCGGATCGCTGGCGGCCAGCTTCGCCGTCTAGTCCCGTTTTATTGGAAATCCTTCCATGACCTCCCAATACGTGCTCACCTTCGGCCGCGAGGCACTGACCTTGCTGCTCATGATCTCCATGCCCGTGCTGGGCGTGGTGCTGGCCGTGGGCCTGGCCGTCAGTGTCTTCCAGGCGGTGACCCAGGTGCATGAGGCCACGCTGGCCTTCGTGCCCAAGCTCATCTCCGCCGTGCTGGTGTTTGCCATTGCCGGTCCGTGGATGCTGAGCACGCTGGTGGATTTCATCCGCCGCACCATAGAGACCATTCCGCAGGCGGTGGGCTGAGCCCTTCGCCGCGCGCAGGAAACGCCGCCGTGATCACCTTCAGCGAAGCCCAACTGGTGGCCTGGCTGTCGCCAGTTCTCTGGCCGTTTCTGCGCGTGCTGGCCATGTTTTCCGTGGCTCCCGTGTTCTCGCAGCGCGTCATTCCCATGCGACTGAAGATCGGCCTGGCCTTCCTGGTCGCGGTGTGCGCGCAGCCCGTGCTGGGCGACCAGCCCGTGATCGGCATCAACTCGCCGCAGGCGCTGGGGACGCTGATACAGCAGGTCGGCGTGGGACTGGCCGTGGGCTTTGCCGTGCGCCTGGTGTTTGCCGCCGTGGAGGTGGCGGGCGAGGTGGTCGGCCTGCAGATGGGCCTGAACTTCGCCAGCTTCTTCGATCCCACGACCAATGCCCAGCTCAGCGCCGTGGCGCGCTTCATGGTCCAGATTTCCACGCTGCTGTTCATCGTCATCAACGGACACCTGCTGGTGCTGATGGCCGTGCTCAAGAGTTACGAGGCGTTTCCTGTGGACGGCAGCTTCCTGCAGGCCATCAACCAGATGCGGCTGCACGAGATGGGGGCGGCGGTCTTTGCCAGCGCCTTCTGGATCGCCCTGCCCATGGTCGCCATGCTGCTGTTCGTGAACCTGGTGCTGGGCATCATTTCGCGCGTGGCACCGCAGATGAACATCTATGCCGTGGGCTTCCCGGTCACGCTCACCGTGGGCCTGACGGGATTGATGGCCACGCTGCCGCTGCTCGAGCAGCCCCTGGTCGCCTTGCTGCAGCGCGGCATCGCGGTGTTTGGCACCTCAATGTAAGCAGTTGTGAAAAACAACAGATTTTCCGCTCTGCCGGCCGCAAAAGCCTCAGATCAGCTGGTTGTGGATGGCGTAGGCCGTGAGTTCGGCGTTGCTGCTCATCTGCAGTTTTTCCAGCACGCGCGCCCGGTAGACGCTGACGGTCTTGGGGCTGAGCATCAGCTCGGTGGCAATGTCGGTCAGCCGCTGCCCGGCCGCGATCTTGATCAGCGTCTGCAGCTCGCGCTCGGACAGGCTTTCATGCGGCACCTGGGGTGCGGGCTGGGCCAGGCTGTCGGCCAGCATCTGGGCCACTTCGGACGTCAGGTACTTGCGGCCCGTGGCCACCGTGCGCACGGCCTCGATCAGCAGCATCGGATCGCCCGCCTTGTTGGCATATCCCTGGGCGCCCGCCTTGAGGCAGCGCAGCGCGTACTGGTCCTCGGGGTACATGGAGACCATGAGCACCTTGATCAGCGGATGGGTCTCGCGCACGCTGGCCAGGGCCTCCAGGCCGCTGCGGCCGGGCATGTTGATGTCCAGCAGCAGCACGTCGCAGGCGGCGGTGCGCAGCTGCTCACGCAGCTCGGCATAGCTGCCTGCTTCTGCGGTGACGCTGATGTCCACTGCCTCGGCCAGGGTGTCGCGGATGCCCCGGCGCAGCACCGCATGGTCGTCGCACAGCACCACGTGGATCAAAGTCGGCCTCCTGGAAAAAGGGTCACGCCGCCATGGCGTTCAGCATTCATTGCCCGGGATATTAGGGCAAGCGCCGCCATCGTCCAGCGGAATGGAGACGATGACCGAGGTTCCGCGTCCGGCTTGACTGCTGACATCCAGCCAGCCCCGAACGGTGCGCGCGCGCTCGCCCAGACCGCGCAGGCCGAAGGATTCGGGCTTGTCGCGGGCGCCATCGGCCAGGCCCACGCCGTCGTCCGTCACCTCCAGCGTGAGAAAACCTTCGCGGTCCGAGAGATCGATGTCCACATGGCGCGCCTGGGCATATTTGCCGACGTTGGTCAGCGCCTCCTGGGCCGTGCGGTAGGCCACGACCTGGATGTCGGGCGCGATGTCCATGCTTTCGCGGCTGCTGCGCACACGGGTGGGCACGCCCGTGCGGCGCTCGAAATTCTCGGCCAGCCACTGGACGGCGGCCACCAGTCCCTGGTCCAGCACGGGCGGGCGCAGGTTCATCATGATGCGCTGGCTGGCGCCCAGCGCGTGCTCCAGCATCTCCAGCGCAGCCAGCGCATGCTCGCGCAGCCCGCCCTCGGGCGCATTGCGCGCGATCCAGGCCACGTCGAACTTCACCGAGGTCAGCGAGCCGCCGATGTCATCGTGGATCTCGCGGGCGATGCTGGCGCGCTCGCGCTCGGTGGAGGTCTGCAGGTGCTCGGTCAGGTCGGCCAGGCGCCGCTCGGACGCCGCCAGCTCGGCCGCCGCGCGCCGGCGTGCCAGGCGGGCCTCGTGCACT
The DNA here is from genome assembly GCF_043104845.1 of Delftia sp. WSY_7. Classification (NCBI taxonomy): domain Bacteria; kingdom Pseudomonadati; phylum Pseudomonadota; class Betaproteobacteria; order Burkholderiales; family Comamonadaceae; genus Delftia; species Delftia sp. WSY_7. Next base: position 32,489 of record NZ_JBICLB010000032.1, read on the forward strand.
TCCAGCGCATGCGAGACCACATGGGGCAGGCGCGTGATGTGGTCCTTGAGCAGATAGTCGCTGATGCCTTCGCGCATCACATCCACGGCGGCCGACTCGCCGATGGCGCCGGACAGCAGCACGAAGGGCGGATGCCCGGGCTGGCGGCGAACCAGCTCCCAGGCATCCAGCGCCGTGAAGCCGGGCAGGTGGTAGTCGGCCAGGATGAGGTCGAATGCCTGGTTGTGCAGCGCAGCTGCGGCATCATCGAGCGTGTCGACCACGACAATCTCGCAGACCAGCCCGCCGCGCAGCAAGCTCAGCCGCGCCAGCGCCTGATCGGCGGCCGAATCCTCGATGTGCAGTATGCGCAAGGGCTTGTGCGGTGGTCTGGCATCCCCGGGGGCGCTATCATGAGATACATTTTGGAACATAAATGCAAATGGTCGTGTACACCAAGGGATGCGCGGCATTCCCGTGAACGATTGACAAGGGTTGGCCGTGCTGCAAGGCACGGCGCACGTTGGGCTGAAACGCTGGTGGTGGAGTAACAATGCAGTCAATGCACAAGCCTTCGGGCGAGCCTGCCGTCCCCATGCCCGTCATGGTGGCCGCAGACCTGCAGGATGCCTTGCTGGTGGCGATGCGCGATCTGCAGCGCCTGGAAGGCCTTCTCAATCACGCAACGCAGAACCTGCTGGACCGTTTCGACGAGACCCACGGCCAGCTGGCCGGCGAGGCGCTAGCCGCCTTGCCCCAGCTCGATGCCGCCCGGTCCACGTTGAGGCTGGCGGTGACCGAGTTGCAGTTTCACGACATGTCCTCCCAACTGATCGCCCATATTACGAAGATTTTGCAAGGCTGCGCGTTCCAGTTGGCCGCAGCCACCATGGGTGTGGACGAGGGAGAGGACGATTCCCTGGGCCTGCCGGCGATACCCGACCGGCCCAATCCCGTCACGCAAAGCGAGATGGATGCTGGCTCGGTCGAACTGTTCTGACCGCTGACCATGCACCCATCCACCTTTTATTGCCCGTCTGTTGGAGCTATACATGCGATCGATTCTGGCTGTTGATGATTCCCCCTCGATGCGAAAGATGGTGGCGTTCACCCTCGCAGGAGCGGGATTTCGCGTCGTGGAGGCCGTGGACGGCGTGGATGCGCTCGAAAAGGCCCAACTCGAACAAGTCGATCTGGTGCTGGCCGACCAGAACATGCCGCGCCTCGATGGCATCGGCCTGACGCGCAAGCTGCGCGAAAACCCGAAGTTCCAGAACACGCCCATTCTCATTCTCACCACCGAATCCAGCGACCAGATGAAGCAGGCCGGACGCGCTGCGGGCGCCACGGGCTGGCTGGTCAAGCCCTTCGATCCGAACCGTTTGATCGAAGTCATTCAGAAAGTAATGCGTTGAGCCGATAAGTACGGGCAACAGGAAACAGCAGGACCAAAGATGGCGGATCTACACCAGGATGGGGCAGGAGCGGGCGCAGACTTCGACCTGAGCCAGTTCTATCAAATCTTCTTCGAAGAAGCGGCCGAGAACCTCGACCAGATGGAGCAGATGCTGCTGAATCTGGATCTGTCGGCGGCCAACGACGAGGAGCTCAACGGCATTTTCCGTTGCGCGCACTCGATCAAGGGCGGCGCGGCCACCTTCGGCTTTGCCGATGTGACCGAGCTGACGCACCGCATGGAGTCGCTGCTCGACCGGCTGCGCAGGCACGAGATCACACCGATTCCGGAAATGGTCGACGTGCTGCTGGAGTCGGCCGATGCCAGCCGCAGCCTGCTGGCACGCCACCAGGCCGGCAACGAGGGCGAGGCCCTGTCCACCACGGATCTGGTAGCGCGCATCGAGATGCTGGCAGAAGGCCGCAGTGCCGTGCCTGCAACAGCCGCCCCGGCCGCTGCACCGGCACCGGCGCCTGCTCCCGTGGCAGCGCCGGTCGAGGCGCCCGCGCCTGCCGCGCCCGTATCGGGCGGCGCCGTCGGAACGGCACCCGCCAGTGGCGGCCGTTCGCTGCACATCCTGATCGGTCCGCTGGAGCGTCTGGAGATGGCCGAGGCCATCAAGGAACTGTTCCGCGACATTCCCGGCCTGGGCCGCATCGAGGACCTGGCCTGCGTTCAGCCGCAAAGCCGCCTCTTTGCCGTGCAGACCTCGTCCACCGACGACGACCTGCTCGATCTGTTCGCCTTCCACGTGGCCAAGGAGCAGGTTCGCATCACGGCAGCCGATGAGGCGGCCGGGGCCGCTCCTGCAACCGAAGCGGTGCAGGTGGCCGAAGCCCCCGTCGCCGAAGAGCATGCCGCGCACGATCCCGACGCCGCCCTGGCCTCGGTCGCCATTCCGCCCGCCGAAGAGGCCTACGGCTTCTTCAACGGTGCACCCGGCATGCCCCAGGCCGACGGCGCGCTGGCCATCCAGCCGGCCGGTGCCGCGGCCAAGCCTGCTGCCAAGACGGCTGCCCAGGCGCAGCAGGCGCAGATGGAGTCGACCAGCATCCGTGTGTCGGTGGCCAAGGTCGATCAGCTCATTAACCTGGTGGGCGAGCTGGTCATCACCCAGGCCATGCTGGCGCAAAACAGCCACGGGCTGGATGCATCGGCCTACCAGCAGCTGCTGGCAGGCCTGGCCGACCTGGATCGCAATACGCGCGATCTGCAGGAATCGGTGATGTCCATCCGCATGATTCCCATGTCCACCGTGTTCAGCCGTTTCCCGCGCATGCTGCGCGACCTGGCCGGCAAGCTGGGCAAGAAGATCGACCTGATCACGCTGGGCGAGGCCACGGAGCTGGACAAGGGACTGGTCGAAAAGATCACCGACCCGCTGACCCATCTGGTGCGCAACAGCGTGGACCACGGCATCGAAATGCCCGAGGACCGCCTGGCGGCCGGCAAGTCCGAGCACGGCACGCTGACGCTGGCAGCCTCCCATCAGGGCGGCTCCATCGTCATCGAGGTGCGCGACGACGGGCGCGGCATGAACCGCGAGCGGATTCTCCAGAAGGCCCGCGAGCGCGGCATGGATGTCTCGGACAACATGCCCGATCAGGAGGTCTGGCAGCTGATCTTCGCGCCGGGCTTCTCCACGGCCGACGTGGTCACCGACGTGTCCGGGCGCGGCGTGGGCATGGACGTGGTCAAGCGCAATATCGCGGCGCTGGGCGGCTCGGTCGAGATCGAGTCCACCCAGGGCAAGGGCATGCGCGTGGCCGTTCGCCTGCCACTGACCCTGGCCATCATGGATGGCATGTCGGTCGGCGTCAGCGACGAGGTCTACATCCTGCCGCTGTCCTCGGTGGTCGAGTCCTTCCTGGTCAAGGCCGAAGACGTCAACACCGTGGCCAACGGCACGCAGCTGGTCAAGGTGCGCGACGAGTACATGCCTGTGTTCGCGCTGGAAAAGACCTTCCGCGTGCCGCGCAGCGACACCAGCCAGTCCAGCAACATCATGGTGGTTGTCGAGTCCGACGGCAGCCGCGTGGCCTTGCTGGTCGACGAGCTGCTGGGCCAGCACCAGGTGGTGGTCAAGAACCTTGAATCGAACTACCGCAAGGTGCCCAACGTTTCGGGCGCCACCATCCTGGGCGATGGCACGGTGGCGCTGATTCTGGACACCGGCGCGCTGGTGCGTCGTGCACGCCACTGAACGGGACAGGGGTACCTGACCACAATCGACGGCGCCGCAGGCAGTGCCTGCGCGCCGCCAAGAAACCATGGCCTTCGCCACCACGGCGCGGGCCCGACAGTTGAGGAGCTGAGCAATGAGCGTGATCGCTAAGACCGCAGAAGGCGTCGCCACCGGCGCGCGCGAGTACCTGACCTTCCGCCTGGACCAGGAGGAATACGGCATCGACATCCTGAAGGTGCAGGAAATCCGCGGCTACGAGCCGCCCACGCGCATCGCCAATGCGCCGGAATTCATCAAGGGCGTGGTCAATCTGCGTGGCACCATCGTGCCCATCGTGGACATGCGGCTGAAGTTCAACTGCTCCCAGGTGGAATACAACAGCTTCACCGTCGTCATCATCCTGAACCTGCGCAACCGCGTGGTGGGCATCGTGGTGGACTCGGTCAGCGACGTGATGGAACTGGCTCCCGAAGCCGTGCGCCCCGCGCCGGACATCGAAAGCGCCATCGACAGCGGCTGCATTCTGGGCCTGGGTTCCGTGGGCGAGCGCATGCTCATCCTGCTGGACATCGAAAAGCTCATGAACAACGTGGACATGGGCCTGGTCGCCTCGGTCGACTGAGACCCGTTCTTGCACTGAGCGCCCTCATGCGATCCGGCTCATCCAATGCGGCACTGGCCGCACGTCCCGTCGCCGACGACGGGGATGCCAACGGGCCCCTGGCCCAGGGGCGCGAATTCGAATGGTCGTCGCGGGACTTTGCCCGCGTACAGGCGCTGATCTACCAGCGGGCCGGCATCAGCCTGCACGATGGCAAGCACGCCATGGTCTACAGCCGCCTGTCGCGGCGCCTGCGCGAGACGGGCTACGACAGCTTCTCCACCTACCTGGACTGGCTGGAGTCGCAGTCCGACGGCGTGGAGTGGCAGGAGTTCGTGAACGCGCTGACCACCAATCTCACGGCGTTCTTTCGCGAGCAGCACCATTTCGAGATCTTTGCCCAGCATCTGCGCAGCAAGCCGGCCGGCACGGCCTGGAAGGTCTGGTGCAATGCGGCCTCGACCGGGGAAGAGCCTTACTCCATCGTCATGACGGCGCTGGAAGCGCTGGGTGCCACGCCCAGCTTTCAGCTGCAGGCCAGCGACATCGACTCGCGTGTGCTGGACACGGCGTCGGCCGGTGTCTATCGCGCCGAAAGCATCAAGGGCATGAGCGCCGAGCGCCTGCACCGCTTCTTCCTGCGGGGCAAGGCCGGCAATGCGGGCCTGGTGCGCGTCAAGCCCGAGCTGCGCCGTCTGGTGGAGTTTCTCAACGTCAATCTGATCCGTGACGATTGGCCGTTCCGCGATCCCTTCGACGTGGTCTTCTGCCGCAACGTGATGATCTACTTCGATGCGGCCACGCAGCGCCGCGTGCTGGAGCGCATCCACCGCGTCATGAAGCCCGGGGGCCTGCTGTTCGTCGGACATGCCGAGAACTTCAGCGACTCGCGCGATCTGTTCACGCTCAAGGGGAAGACGGTCTATGAGCGCCGCTGACGCAGGTCCTGCCGCACACAAGGGGGTCATCCCATGATCGGAGACCGCTCCGCCTTCGCTCCGCCCCCGCCGCCTTCGGAGCGCCGCCGCACGCCGCGCATCAACAGCTATACCGCTGCGGACTACCCGGCGCCGGGCGACCCGGTGCCGCGCTCCTCGCTGGAGCAGCTCAAGCGCCAGCAGCGCTACCCCGGCGAGGCGTCGTTCTTCTACTACGACCCGCATTTCCAGCACAACGCCGTCAAGGTGCTGCCGGGCGAATACTTCGTCTCCAACGAGGACGTGATCCTGGTCACCGTGCTGGGCTCGTGCATCTCGGCCTGCATCTGGGACCGCACCATGCGCGTGGGCGGCATGAACCATTTCATGCTGCCCGACGGCGACTCCGCCGATGCGTCGGGCCGCTACGGCTCGTACGCCATGGAATTGCTGATCAACGAAATGCTCAAGCTCGGCGCACGGCGCGAGTCTTTGCAGGCCAAGATCTTCGGCGGCGGGCAGGTGATGCACAACTTCACCACCATGAACGTGGGCGAACGCAATACCGCCTTCGTCACGCAGTACCTGCAGACCGAACGCATCCCCATCGTCTCGGAGGATGTGCTGGACATCTACCCGCGCAAGGTGGTGTTCTTTCCCGCCAGCGGCAAGGCCATGGTCAAGCGCCTGGCACATGCCCATCCGGAGGAGCTGGTACAGCAGGAATTCACGCGCGGCAATGCAGCCGTCGTGGCACGCAATACGGCAGGCGGCTCGGTCGACCTGTTTTGAGGAAGGTTCAAAGGAATGGACAGGAAAATCAGGGTGATCGTGGTGGACGACTCTGCGCTGGTGCGCAGTCTGCTGTCCGAGATCATCAATCGCCAGCACGACATGGAATGCATCGGCTCGGCCAACGATCCGCTGATCGCACGCGAAATGATCCGCGAGATGAATCCCGACGTGATCACGCTCGATGTGGAAATGCCCCGCATGGATGGCATCGACTTCCTGGGCCGGCTCATGCGGCTGCGCCCCATGCCGGTGGTCATGATCTCCACGCTGACCGAGCGCGGCGCCGAGGTCACCATGCGCGCGCTGGAGCTGGGCGCCATCGACTTCGTGGCCAAGCCGCGCGTGGGCGTGTCCAACGGCCTGCAGGAGCTGGCCGCGCAGATCGTGGACAAGATCCGCGTTGCTGCCGTGGCCCAGGTCCGGCGCCTGCCGGTCGCTCCGCGCAGTGCGGCTCCCGCCACCGGCAGCGCGGTGGCGCCGGTCTCCGCCTCGGCTGGCATGAGCGCGCCGCGCCAGGCTGCACCGGCGTCGCTGCTGGGGCGGCTGTCCACGGAAAAGCTGATTGCCATCGGTGCCTCCACCGGCGGCACCGAGGCCATCCGTGAAGTGCTCACCCATCTGCCGGCCGACTGCCCGGCCATCGTCATCACCCAGCACATGCCGCCGGGCTTCACCACCAGCTTCGCGGCCCGGCTCAACAGCCTGTGCCAGATGACCGTGAAGGAAGCACAGCAGGGCGAGCGGCTGCTGCCCGGCCACGCCTACATCGCACCGGGCGGCAAGCATTTCTCCGTGCAGCGCAGCGGTGCCAACTATGTCGCCGTAGTGGATGACAGCCCGCCCGTGAATCGCCACAAGCCTTCGGTCGAGGTGCTTTTCAAGTCGGTGGCGGCCTGTGCGGGCCGCAACGCCTACGGCATCATGCTCACCGGCATGGGTGCCGATGGCGCGGTCGCCATGCGTGAAATGCGCGATGCGGGCAGCTACAACTTCGTGCAGGACGAAGCCAGCTGCATCGTCTTCGGCATGCCGCGCGAGGCCATCGCCCATGGTGCGGCCGACGAGGTGCTGCCCCTCAACCAGATCGCCTCCGCCTTGCTGGGCAAGCTGCGCATAGGTTCGGACCAGGTTCACCACCGCATTTGAGTGCAACGGCCGGTCCTGGCGGCACCCATGAAAAAAAGAGCGCCAGGCGCTCTTTTTTTCGTCCGAAGAAAGCTCACTCCGACAGTGCGCTCCAGCGCTCCAGCGCCTCCATCAGCTGCTCATCGATCTCGCCATCGCGCTGATGCAACTGAACGGCGCGGGAATTGTCGCTGGCATACAGCGAACCATCGGCCAAGGCTTCCCGAATGGACTTCTGCTCTGCCTCCAGCGCTGCAATGCTTTCGGGCAACTGATCGAGCTCACGCTGCTCCTTGTAGCTGAGCTTGCGCTTGGGCTTGCCGTCGCTGCGTGCCGCAACGGGCTTGGCCTCTTCCTTGGATGGCTTGGGCTGCGCGGCCTCGGCCAGATCGCGGCTGCGGCGGGACTGATCCAGCCAGTCCTGCACGCCGCCTTCATATTCGCGCCATTGGCCCGGGCCTTCCCAGGCGATGGTGCTGGTGACCACGTTGTCCAGGAAACTGCGGTCATGGCTGACCAGAAAAACGGTGCCGTCGTAGTTCTGCAGCAGGTCTTCCAGCATTTCCAGCGTCTCGATATCGAGATCGTTGGTCGGCTCGTCCAGCACCAGCACATTCGCGGGCCGGGCAAACAGCCGGGCCAGCAGCAGGCGGTTGCGCTCCCCGCCAGACAGCGAGCGAACGGGGGAATGGGCGCGCGCCGGAGAGAACAGGAAATCCGACAGATAGCTCTTCACGTGCTTTTTCTGGCTGCCGATCTCGATCCACTCGCTGCCGGGGCTGATGAAGTCCTCCAGCGTGGCATCCATGTCGATCTGGTGACGCATCTGGTCGAAGTACGCCACCTGCAGATTCGCCCCCAGCCGCACCTGGCCGCTGTCAGGTGCCAGTTCGCCCAGAATCATCTTGAGCAGCGTCGTCTTGCCTGCGCCGTTGGGTCCGATCAGGCCCACCTTGTCTCCGCGCAAAATGGTGGCGGTGAAGTGGGAGACGATGTTCTTGTCGCCAAAGGACTTGGCCACATCCGTCAGCTCGGCCACGATCTTGCCCTGGTAGCCGTCGCCTCGGCCCGACGCAATGTCCATCTTCACGCCACCCAGCACCTCGCGGCGGGCAGCGCGGTTGGCCCGCAACTGCTCAAGCCGGCCGATGCGGCTCTGGCTGCGCGTGCGGCGGGCTTCCACGCCCTTGCGGATCCAGACCTCTTCCTGGGCCAGCAGCTTGTCGGCCTTGGCATTGATCACGGCCTCCTGGGCCAGCTGATCCTCCTTGGTCTGCTGGTACTGGACGAAATTGCCGGGATACGAGCGCAGCGTTCCACGATCCAGCTCCACGATGCGCGTGGAAACCCGATCCAGGAAGGATCGATCGTGCGTAATGGTCACCACGCTGCCCTTGAAGTTCAGCAGCAACTCTTCCAGCCACTCGATGGCGTCAAGATCCAGGTGGTTGGTCGGCTCATCCAGCAGCAGTACATCGGGTCTCGCCACCAGGGCCTGGGCCAGTGCCACGCGCTTCTTCATCCCGCCGGACAGGGTGCCCACCACGGCTTCGGGATCCAGGTGCAGCCGCTGCAGAGTCTCCTCCACGCGCTGCTCCCAGTTCCAGGCGTCATAGGCCTCGATCTGGGACTGCAGCGCATCGAGATCCTCGCCCTCGGCGCCAGCCAGGTAGCGGTCGCGCACGGCAATCACCTCGGCTATGCCGGCGGATGCCGACTCGAAGATTGTCTGCTCGGGCACAAGCACCGGCTCCTGCGCCACATAAGTAATGCGGATACCGGACTGCGTCTGGACCTGGCCGTCATCGGCCTTGGCCAGTCCGCCAAGAATCTTCAACAAAGAGGACTTCCCTGCGCCGTTTCGACCGATCAGGCCCACACGTTCGCCGCTCTCCAGGGAAAACTGGGCGTGGTCGAGAAGCGCCACATGCCCGAACGCCAGTTGGGCGTCTAACAAAGTAATCAATGCCATCGTGCGCGCATTATCTATGCGGGCCCGATTCCTGGCACAGGCGGCAAGGCCTCACGCCCGTAGCCTGCCCGCTAGGGCAGGCTACGGGCCGATGGCGAAGGGCGTGGTCTCGGTTGCTTTGGCAACTTGAAGGGAAGTTCACGAATTTCACGCCATCGGTAAAAACCCATGCTATAGTTCGATCCCTCGTCGCCACGCTGCCTTGCAGACAGCGATGAGTCAGAAAAGTCTTGTAGACAGCACGAAAAAACGTGCTACAATGCAAGGCTCTGCTGAAGAGAGTGATGCAGATCGCTGGTGTTGAGAAAATCGAAGAAATTTGATTGCAACGACGCTAAAAACTGTGCTAGAATTCAAGGC